>BHES01000147.1 GCA_003864575.1 Enterobacterales bacterium | reverse complement strand
CAGTAAATATTTACCGGCCAGCCGTAATAAGAGTGAGCCGGAGTAAAAATCACCGGGCGGAGAGCGCATACTCCGCCGCCGCCAGCGCATGAATAGCGGTCGTGTCGAACACGGGCACTGCCGCATCCTCTGCACCCACCAGCAGGGTGATTTCAGTACAGCCTAAAATGATCCCTTCAACACCCTGCTGCTCCAGTTTGCTGATGATCCTGCGGTACTCGTCACGGGACGCATCGCAGATTTCCCCCAGGCAAAGTTCTTCATAAATGATGCGATGAACGATGTCGCGGTCGGCTTCATCCGGCGTCACCACGTCAATCTGATGCTTATCCTGTAAACGCCCGCGATAAAAATCCTGCTCCATCGTAAATTTGGTGCCCAGTAATCCGATACGGCTCAGCCCCTGCTGTTTGATTTTTTCAGCCGTGGCGTCGGCGATGTGCAGTAAGGGTAAACCGCCAATGCGTTCGATATCATCGGCCACTTTATGCATGGTGTTGGTACACACCACGATAACGTCCGCCCCGGCGCGGGCCAGAGCCTGTGCGGCATCCCCCAGGATCTGACCGGCCTGCTGCCAATCGCCTTTCGCCTGCAACTGCTCGATGTCGTAGAAGTCGACGCTATGCAAAAACAGCCTGGCAGAGTGTAATCCGCCAAGCTGTTGTTTGATGTGCTCATTAATCGTGCGGTAGTAAGGAACGGTAGACTCCCAGCTCATCCCGCCGATCAGGCCTAATGTTTTCATCTGTTGCGCCTTGTGGTTGTTCTTATCCTTATCAGAATAAGAACATAACCGAGGTGCCGCCTGCTGACAAATCAGGCCATCAAATTAATGTTTCGCGGAGCAGCGCTTCGCCGCTTTTTCATGATTGAGGCTGTTTCGGTTCAGTACGCGCTGACGCAGCGTGTCGTACAGCCAGTTATAGGCAATGGTGTACGGCAGGAAGAACAGGAAGAAACCGATCTCCAACATGAACGCGTTCAGCAGCGAAATCCCCAACCAGCCCGCTGCGATCGGTAAACCGATCAGGATAAACCCGCCTTCAAAACCCAGCGCGTGGCAGACACGCACTTTCATCGTACGGGTCACGCGGCTCATCGGCCAGAAACGGTCAAAAACCGAGTTATAAATGATATTCCACACCATCGCGGTCGTGGAGAGCAAGATAGCCAGCGTCCCCATTTCAAACATAGATTTATTTAACAGCCACGCCGCCACCGGAGCGGAAATCAGTACCGCAAGCGCCTCAAAACCCACGGCGTGCAAAATGCGTTCACCAAAGGATTTTTTTGTGGTGTTTTTTGTATTGATTGACATAAAGACCTGCCATTTCCTGTTGTTGTTGTACAAATTTAAGCAGTGACGGCTGTCACAGGTCGTCATTATCATCGCTAAATAAGATGGGTAAAAGATAGTTAATATCGATAAAATAGATGGATTGAGACTTAAAATGAAGTGAGAAACTGCGATGCGTTATTCCCCGGAAGCACTAATGGCATTTGTCGAAGCGGCCGATACGGGTTCGTTTTCCGCAGCCGCACGTAAATTACGCAAAAGCCAGTCAACCGTCAGTACAGCCATTGCCAATCTTGAAGTCGATTTAGGGCTGACTTTATTTGACCGCAGTAGCCGCCAACCGGTGCTAACTTCGCATGGAAAGCGGGTGCTAAACCATGTACAGGCTATTCTGGCGGCCAGCGAGCGGCTGGATGAATTAGCAATCCGCTTGTCGACACAAATAGAAACCCAATTGACGTTTGTGCTGTCCGATACTTATCAGCCGACGCACCATGAGAATTTGCTGAAGCGCTTTGAACAGCGCTATCCAGATATCGAGTTCGAGTGTCTTATCGCCGAAGATCAGGATGTCATCGACCTGTTGCAGAGCGGGCGTGCCCATATCGGTTTGCTGGAAGTTCAGGATGCGTATCCGCCGGATATCGGCGTCGCACGCCTGCCAGAGCAGACTGACATGGACATCTTCGTCTGTCGTGACCACCCGCTGGCGCAACTTTCCACTATTCAGCCTGAACAGTTGCACACCTTTCGTCAGTTGATTCTGCAACCTTACCGACGCACAGAAAAGCGCGCGCCAGGGCAAACCTGGTCTGCACCCAGTTATTTAATGCTTTTGGAAATGGCCGAACAGGGATTTGGCTGGTCGATTCTGCCGCACTGGCTGGTGCGGCAGTTTGGTCATAACAAGCTGGTGACGCTACCCGTGCGTGGCTGGCCGAAGCAGGTGTCCGTCGATGCCGTCTGGAGCAAAAACAATCAGCCAGGCCCGGCGGGAAGCTGGTTTATCGACCAGTTGATTGACCCGCAGCGGGCCGTCATCTGTCCGCAGGAGTCACGGTGACATTACTGCCCCGAGTTACGCTTGGCAATAGATTGGGTCACGGCCACCAGCAGTTCCGGGATATCCATTTTCGGCAGCACGACTTCCACCCAGGCCAACTGCGGTTTACCCCTGATTTTCGCCATTACAGCACTGAGCTGATGGCGATCTTCTACTCTTTCACTGAGCACATTTTTGCCGCCAAACGCCGCCGGAAACAGCGTCCAATTCCATTGCGCAATGTCGTTGTAACGCTGGGTTTCGCCATGAATAGCCCGTTCCACCGTGTAGCCGTCATTGTTGATCACGAAGATGGTGGTTTTCAGCCCATAGCGGATAGCCGCCCCCAGCCCTTGCAAAGTCAATTGGGCGGAACCGTCACCGATGATCAATATCACCCGTCGCTCAGGTTCAGCCGTTTGCGCGCCGAAAGCCGCCGGTAACGTAAAGCCAATCGACCCCCACAGTGGCTGAACGATAAAGTCGCACCCCTGCGGAAGATTCAACGCAGCGGCGCCGAAACTCGCGGTTCCCTGTTCTACCACCAGGATATCGTCAGGCTGGAGAAATTCCTGGATTTGCTGCCAGAACACCTGCTGGTCGAGTGGGATGTTATCGGACACCGGCAGCGGCGTGCGGGTAAAATGCGGGGTTTCCCATTCAGCGCAGAGTTCCGCCGTCAGCTTATGCAGCGCTTGTACTGCGGCGTGCATAGGCAACTGATGGAATATCTGCTTACCGATGCGCGCACTGAACGGGTCAACGTCAATACATTTGCCTTGGGGCAGCTTTTGAGTAAAACCAGCAGTAATGGTGTCAGTGAAACGCACACCGATGTTAATGAGCACGTCGACCTGCTCAATAGCCTGTTTAACCACCGGACAGCTGGCGGCTCCGGAATACGTGCCCGCAAAGTGTGGCCGCTGTTCATTGAATAATCCTTTGCCCATTAATAACGTCGCATGGGGCAATGGCACTTCTTCCATCCAGCGGGAGAGCGCCTCCTGAACGCCAAAGCGATCGGCAAGAAAATCCCCCAACAGTGCCACGCGCCCTGCACCTTGCATCAGCTCGCGCGCCGCTGCCACAAATGCCGTCAGAGAATCTTCCGAAAGAGCGGGTGTGAGTACCGTCGGTGGCGCCGCCCGGCTGAATACTGGCAACGCCGCGACGTCACTCGGCAGCAATAAATAGCCTGGACGCGAATGATAAAGCGCCTGAGAGATGACGCGGTCAATCTCCTCCAGCGCATTCTCAGGCGTCAATAACCCTTGCGCTACGCTGACCGGTTGCGACATCTTGGCGAAATGGCCGAAATTGCCGTCGCCCAAAGAATGGTGCAGTAATTCACCCTTTCGCTGCGAAGAGAGAGGCGGCGCACCGACAATATGAATAACGGGTAAATATTCGGCATAACTGCCCGCCAGACCGTTGAGAGCACTGAGTTCGCCCACGCCAAACGTCGTCAGCAATGCCGCAGCCCCTTTGCGGCGCGCGTAGCCGTCGGCACCGTAAGCGGCGTTTAATTCATTGGTGCAACCTACCCAGGCAATTTTTGGGTGGCTGATCACATGATCAAGAAATTGCAGATTGTAGTCGCCAGGCACGCCAAACAGTTCAGTCACGCCTGCATAATTGAGACGGTCGAGAAGATAGTCACCTACTGTATAAGCCGTATTCATCATGATCCCCTGCAATTTTTGATTTCTATAGTCGATCACACTATTAAAGTATTAGCGCAGTTTGAGAATTAAGAAATTTATTAGAAAAAATAGAAGTTGGAAATTTTGGGTTACAGCTCTGCACGTTCGTGTCGCATGACATGTGGTTCATTAGCAAAGGTAATGCTCTCGCGTAAGCCTGGCTTTACGCCATAAAAGGAATGCTCTGAAAGCGAGTTATCAACGCAAGCTGTGATCGAGTTAGCTGGAAAAAACAGTGAAAACGCATACACTAAACCGTCTTTTTACCCTGTTCTCTGCCGGCACCTCGGTGCTGATCACAATAATAAGGACTCCTATGGTTTATCAGGCCAGCCCGACCCGTTACGACTCAATGGAATACCGCCGCTGTGGACGCAGTGGCCTCAAACTGCCCGCGGTGTCTCTCGGCTTGTGGCACAACTTCGGTGATAATGCACATTTCGACAATGGCCGTAACCTGATTCGCCATGCGTTCGACCACGGCATCACCCATTTCGATTTAGCCAATAACTACGGCCCGCCTCCGGGCTCAGCAGAAGTGCATTTCGGCCGCATTTTGCAGGAAGATTTATTGCCTTATCGCGATGAGTTGATCATCTCCTCAAAGGCCGGTTACACCATGTGGGACGGCCCTTACGGTGACTGGGGTTCGAAAAAATATCTGGTCGCTAGCCTTAACCAAAGCCTCAAGCGCATGGGGCTGGATTACGTGGACATCTTCTACCATCATCGCCCGGATCCTGATACGCCGCTGGAAGAAACCATGGCCGCGCTGGACCTGATTGTCCGCCAGGGCAAGGCGCTGTACGTTGGCCTGTCAAACTACCCGGCAGAACGTGCCAAACAGGCGTTTGAGATCCTGCAACAACTTGGGACACCCTGCCTTATTCATCAGCCAAAATACTCGATGTTTGAACGTTGGGTTGAAGCCGATTTACTCGACACGCTGGCGCAGAACGGCGTGGGCTCTATTGCTTTCTCCCCGCTCGCCGGTGGCGTACTGACGGACCGTTATCTGGCCGGTATTCCGCAGGATTCTCGCGCCGCCAGCAGCAGCCAGTTCCTGACCAGCGATCAGCTCACCAGCGAAAAGCTGGAGAAAGTCCGCAAACTGAATGTTATTGCCGAAGCGCGGGGCCAGAAATTGTCGCAGATGGCGCTAGCCTGGGTATTACGCGGGGATAAAGTGACGTCAGTGCTGATTGGTGCCAGCAAAACCAGTCAGATTGATGATGCGGTTGGGATGGTGGCTAACCGTCATTTCAGCGAAAAAGAGCTGGCGGATATCGAAGCGATTCTGGTGTAAACGATTACAAGAAAGCATCCTTTTTCTTCCTCTCAATCATTCGAGGTGCATCAAGGTTGCCGATGCGAACGGCAGCCTTGATAGGGATGTAAGTATTTCGTTAAGCTGGGTAAAACATTCAAAACAGGATTGCAGGCAATAGTATAGTTGTCACCTCCCCCTTATAACTGTTACCAGAAATTATAAGGAATCAGGAGGCGTCATGTTAAAGCCTTTATTGTTTGGGACATTATTGTTTGCCCTGTTGCCCGCCGCAGCCCCCGCCGTGCAGGCCAGCAGCTTCAGCCTGAATACACCGGGCCTTTCTATCAATATCGGTGACCGCGACCGTCGTGGTTATTACTGGGATGGTTACGACTGGCGTGACGCCGGTTGGTGGAACAACCACCGTGGCCGCTACTACGGTGAACGCAGTCATCGCGGTTATTACTGGGACGGCGGCCGCTGGCGCGACCGCGGTTGGTGGGATAATCGTTCACGCCACCGTCCACCTCCGCCACGCTACTATGGTGGACGTCCGCATCATGATAATGGTCATCATGGGCACGATCGTGGCCGGGGTCCGGATCGTGGACACGATGGACGCGGTGGCCATGGCAATCACCACAGGTAAACCGGTAGATTTCAGCGAAAAAAAACGGGGCAGCGCAAACTGTCCCGTTTTTCTTTGGTGCAGATTCCGTCATCGCACTCTGAAGATCATTCCCATCAGCAGGTACGCGTTCAGACTTACGACCACCAGCACGATAAGACGCCCCGCCCACTGCACCGTTTTCGAGTTCACCATATCGCCCATGAGATCACGGTTGCCGGTAAAAGCCAGCAGTGGCAGCAGCGCCAGCGCAATCCCGAAGCTCAGCAGGACCTGGCTCATAACCAGAATACGCGTCGCGTCCAGCCCCATCAGAATCACGATAAAGGAAGGCAACATGGTCACAACGCGGCGTACCCAGATCGGGATATAAAATTTCACAAAGCCCTGCATCACCACCTGTCCGGCCAGCGTACCGACCACGGTCGAGGACAGTCCTGCCGCCACCAGGCTCAAACCAAAGGTCGTAGCGGCAGCATTGCCAAGCAGAGGTTGCAGCGTGAGATACGCCTGATCGAGTTCGCTGATACCACTGTGCCCGCTAAAGTGGAATGCAGCAGCGGCGGTCGCCATCATCGCCAGATTGACAAAACCCGCGATGGTCATGGCAATGCTCACGTCCAGCTTGGTAGCAGAATAGCGCTGCTCTTTCGATGCCTTCCCCGCCCGCTGGGTGAGCGAAGAGTGCAGATAAATGACGTGCGGCATGATGGTTGCACCCAGCACACCGGCGGCGAGGTAAACCGCATCACCGGATGCCAGACTTGGGATCAACATCCCTTTCCCCAATGCCGCCATGTCTGGTTGCGAGAAGAACAGTTCAACAATATAGGCCGCCGCGACAAACAGCAGTAAACCGGCAATCACCAGTTCCAATGGCTTCTGCCCGCGCTTTTGTAAACCGAGAATAATAAAGGTGGCGATACCGGTCAGCACCGCGCCCTGAAGCAGCGAGACACCTAATAAGAGTTTGAAACCAATCGCCGCACCGATAAATTCTGCCAAATCAGTCGCCATCGCAATGATTTCAGCCTGAACCCAATAAGCCCAGACAGCAGGACGAGGAAAGCGGTCACGAATGTGTTCGGCAAGATTCTTTCCGGTGGCGATGCCCAATTTAGCCGACAGCAACTGGATCAACATCGCCATAATGTTGGCCCACACCACCACCCACAACAGCTGGTAACCAAAAGAGGCCCCGGCCTGAATGTTGGTAGCGAAGTTACCCGGGTCGATATACCCGATGGCAGCGATAAAAGCCGGGCCCATCAGGGAGAATTTCAACTTGCGGGATGCGCGGCCAGACGACTCCGCACGGCTATTCTGCATATCGGTTAACCCTACTTTTATTAAGCTTATGGCAATAATATATAATTGATAATGATTATCAAGCGCATTTAGATTGTTCTAAATGATTTCTCTGATAGGCCGGAAGTAACTGAGATGCTAATTGCGGAAAAGGATATGTCCAAAAAAACAGAAAAAGACCTCGGATTCTGAACGCACTACGGCAGATAATAAAGCTAGCACAAGATGACCAATTGTGTCTGTTTTTCTAACATCTTGATCTTTTGTGTCATGTGCTCAGAAATGTTGCAATTGATGTCTGTAATTTCTATATTTGCAGGCGACTTCACGTTTTAAATGTACGCGTTACATAGAATGTCCGTCGAAATATAGCCTGCCTCAA
>BHES01000146.1 GCA_003864575.1 Enterobacterales bacterium | reverse complement strand
TTCACGCGCTGCTTACAGCGCTGAAATCGCCGGACGCTGAAATCGACTGGGAAGCACTGCTGCCCTGGAAAATCACCCTGCCTTAAACCCCGCTGCCGATCAACGTGGGGATTTAACGACGCTTACAAACAACAACGTCACCGGTACCAGAAGACCGAAGGCATAACGCCAGGCATGCAGTTCAGCAAAAATGCCCCCAATCGCCGGACCGACTAAGGTCGCAATGCCCCACATGGCTGAAATTAGCGCCATCGCGCGCGGCCACAGGGACTCTTTAAACACCAGATTGATCATCGCGTAAGAGAGGGCAAACAGGAAACCGCCGCCTAACCCCTGAATCGCTCTTCCCAGTAACAGAACCTGCATACTCGGCGCGGCGGCGCACAATGCAGCACCGGCCATGAAAATGCCAGTGGCCGTCAGGTAACTGCCGCGTGGTCCGGCTTTACGCATCAGGCGCGCCGACAGCGCTGCGCCGAGGATAGAGCTGACCACAAATAGCGTCATGTTCTAGGCATACCACGCGAGGCCACCGATGTCCTGCACCACCGACGGTAAAATCGTGATGACGATATAACTGTTGGTTGCATACAGCGCCACGCCTGCGCTGAGCGCCACCGCACTGCCCCGGTTTTCGGCACTGAATAAACCGCCCCAGCCGCTTTCATTCTCTGACATTTCTGCTTCCCTTTGGATTGTTCCAGCGCACCTTATTGAAGTACGTCTGCATTATGGTAATATTAAACAAGAAAAAACTTGGAATAATAATCCGTCCCGTAATCTAGAACCTGACGAGGCAATATGTCAAGCACTGACTTGGAAAATTCAGCAAGTGAAAATACAGCCGGGATGAAACAAAGCGTAGCTGAACGCTTGCTGTTGCTGCTCAAAACCCGTGGGGAATTGCAGGCCAGCGACGCCGGTAATATCCTCGGTACCACCGGCGAGGCGGCACGCCAACAGTTTGTCAAACTGGCAAAGGAAGGGCTGGTTGAGGCTAAATCTGTTTCGCAAGGCGTGGGCCGCCCGGCGCAGTTCTGGCAACTTACCGCCCAGGGGCATGCACGATTTCCTGACGCCCATGCCGACCTGACCGTGCAACTGCTGACGCTGATCCGCTCCTCTTTAGGGGAGAAGGCGCTGGATAAACTGATTTCCGGGCGTGAAGCGCAGACCCGTGATGCCTATCAAAAAGCCATGACCGGTGCGGATACCTTGCAGGAACGCCTGCAACGGCTGACGGCGATCCGTACACGCGAAGGATATATGGCGGACTGGCAACAGGAAGAGGATGGCAGCTTTCTGCTGGTGGAGAATCACTGTCCGATTTGCGCAGCCGCGGCCACTTGTCAGGGGTTTTGCCGCGCCGAGCGCGACGTGTTCAGCGCCACGCTGGCAGCCAACGTCGAGCGCACCGAGCATATTTTGCAGGGCGCGCGCCGCTGCGCCTACCGCATCTGGTTATGACGTTTTGCCTTTACGCAGACATAAAAAAACCGCCTGCAATGAGGCGGTTTGCTTTCTTATTGACTAAGAAAGGGATCAGAAAGGCATAGTGCCGCCTGAAGGCTTACGAGTTGCGACTGCCACCCGTTGGGCCTGAACGACGCTGACCCGCATTGGCTGCGCGGGAAGGACGAGCCGCAGGACGGCCTTCGCCTGAACCCCGATTTTCGCCGCCGCCGTTGCCGCTGCGCTGGCCACTGCCTGCAGGGCGCGGTGCGCCTGAACGTGGAGCAGAAGAGCGTGGCGCACCTGAGCCAGAGCGCTGACCGCCGCCCTGACGTGGAGCACCACGACCGCCGCCACCGCTGCCCTGACGACCATTGATGATCGGCTCAGCTTTGATGGTTGGGTCCGGCTCGTAGCCTGGCAGCGCGATGCGTGGCACTTCACGCTTGAGCAAACGCTCGATATCACGCAGCAGTTTATGTTCATCAATACACACCAGAGAGATCGCCTCACCGGTGGATTCCGCGCGGCCTGTACGGCCGATACGGTGAACGTAATCTTCAGGCACGTTCGGCAACTCGTAGTTCACTACGTGTGGCAATTGGTCGATATCCAGACCACGCGCCGCAATGTCGGTCGCGACCAGCACGCGAACGCCGCCGTCTTTGAAGTCGGCCAGTGCGCGGGTACGTGCGCCCTGACTTTTGTTACCGTGAATAGCGGAGGCCGTAATGCCATCCTTATTCAGCTGTTCTGCCAGATGGTTTGCGCCGTGTTTAGTACGGGTAAAGACCAGCACCTGTTTCCAGTCGCCTTCGCCAATCATCTGAGACAGCAGCTCTCTTTTGCGTTTCTTATCAACGAAATGCACGCTTTGTTCGATCTGCTCTGACGCCGTGTTACGACGCGCTACTTCAACAGAAGCCGGGTTAGTCAGCAATTTGCTGGCCAAGCCTTTGATTTCATCGGAGAAGGTGGCAGAGAACAGCAGGTTCTGACGCTTGGCTGGCAGTTTAGCCAGGACACGACGGATATCGTGAATGAAGCCCATGTCCAGCATGCGGTCAGCTTCGTCCAGCACCAGAATTTCAACTTTGGATAAATCCACCGCGTTCTGATGTTCTAAGTCCAGAAGACGACCTGGGGTCGCAATCAGCACATCTACGCCTGCGCGTAATTTCATCATCTGCGGGTTAATGCTTACGCCACCAAATACGACCAGAGAACGCAGGGTCAGGTATTTGCTGTAAGACTGTACGTTTTCGCCAATCTGCGCCGCCAGTTCACGGGTCGGGGTCAGGATCAGCGCACGAACAGGGCGACGTCCTTTGAATTGCGCGTTGGAATGGCTGAGCATGTTAAGCAGCGGTAGAGTAAAACCAGCGGTTTTACCGGTACCGGTCTGCGCACTCGCCATCAAGTCACGGCCTTGCAGAACAACAGGGATAGCCTGGCTCTGAATAGGCGTAGGCTCACGATAGCCCTGTTCTTCAACAGCACGCAAAATTTCGGCACTTAAGCCGAGAGAATCAAATGACATATAAGGAAAAGCTCCAGTCCACTCTAACCCGAACGGGGTTCGGTGCAGTTTCAAGAGTGGATGATCAGACGAGGCAAATGAGGCATTACCACGAGGATTCGGCACAAACTGCAGTGCGCCAGTTGCGGCGATTTTAACACAGTACGGTCTGCTGCGCGAGATTATATCCAAAGCGGCGGTGTAACCTGATGTTTGCGACGTGGGTATAACGGATTAACTGTTGTGCTTTCAACCGCTACGGCATTTTGTGCCGTCTTAGCCAAAAAGCGTGATACAGGATAGTAAATTAGCGCAGAAGTCTTTCCTTACCACTTTTTGCGGTCCTTTGCGGCATCTGACTTGCTATGCTTGACGTAGTTCACACTCTTTGATTAAGGCAACCCCGCAGCACCATGGAAACCTGGAAACTCAATCTAATCTCCGTCTGGCTGGGGTGTTTTTTCACCGGCATGGCGATGAGCCAAATCCTGCCCTTCCTGCCTCTCTATATAGAACAACTTGGCGTCACCGATCACGCCTCACTCAGTTTGTGGTCAGGCTTAGTTTTTAGCGGAACATTCCTGGTGTCCGCAGTGGTCGCGCCGTTGTGGGGCAGTCTGGCTGACCGCAAAGGCCGTAAGCTGATGCTGCTGCGCGCCGCGCTCGGTATGGCGATTGTTATGATGTTGCAGGGTTTTGCCACTAATGTCTGGCAGCTGTTCATCCTGCGCACCCTGATGGGACTGACGTCCGGGTATATTCCCAATGCCATGGCGCTGGTCGCCTCACAGGTGCCGCGCGATAAAAGCGGCTGGGCGCTGGGTACATTGTCAACCGGGCAGGTTTCTGGCGTCATCATCGGCCCGCTGCTGGGCGGTTTCATGGCCGACCACCTCGGATTGCGCACGGTATTTTTCGTCACTAGCGGTATGTTATTTATCAGTTTCCTGATCACCTTCTTTCTGATTAAAGAACGCGTCGTGCCGGTGACGAAAGCCAACCGCCTGAGCGGTAAAGCGGTCTTCACTTCCCTGCCCTATCCGTGGCTTATCGTCAGCCTGTTCGTTACAACTATGATGATCCAACTGGCGAACGGGTCAATCAGCCCGATACTCACGCTGTTTATCCGCGAACTGTCGTCAGACACCAGCAATATTGCCTTTATCAGCGGGGTGATCGCCGCCGTGCCCGGCGTGTCGGCGCTGATGTCCGCGCCCAAACTGGGCAAGCTCGGTGACCGCATCGGCGCGCACCGGATCCTCATTGCCGCGCTGGTGTTCTGTTTTGTTCTGTTCTGCCTGATGTCCACCATCAGTTCCGCCACCCAGCTTGGCATCTTGCGTTTTATGCTCGGCTTTGGCGACGGCGCCTTAATGCCCGCGGTTCAGGCGTTGCTGGTGAAATACAGCAGCGACCAAACAACAGGCCGCATCTTCGGCTACAACCAATCATTTATGTACATGGGGAATGTGATAGGCCCGCTGCTCGGCTCCGGCATCTCCGCCATGATGGGATTCAGGTGGGTGTTTATCGTGACGGCGATCCTGGTGTTGTTTAATACCGCCCAGGTATGGTGGAGTTTTCGGCGCGTGCCGACGCGCCAGAGTCGGTTTTAATTTTTAATTTCAAATTCAAGGTCGTGGGCACCGGCCCATACCGGGTTAAGGGCCGTAAACGCGGCCCTTAACAATCCTGCGTTTTTGCGCTGCAAGATCGAGACTTCGCAAGTCACAATGGCCGTGTTTCAGCTATCTCAGTGATCGCCGTAAAATGTCAGCCCTGCGGGCTTCCCGGCTGCGGGTTCGAGCCAACGGTAAAAAAGTTGTCTCTCCACCGACTTGCCGGTGACATTTTGAACACGGCCGATACTTTTCAAATTCAAATTCAA
Source organism: Enterobacterales bacterium (assembly GCA_003864575.1). Lineage (GTDB taxonomy): Bacteria > Pseudomonadota > Gammaproteobacteria > Enterobacterales > Enterobacteriaceae > Ewingella. The sequence continues at coordinate 2,925 of BHES01000146.1, read as the reverse complement.
ATTCAAATTCAATAACCAGACTGTATTTGTTTTTCAAAATGCCGGGGCCGCATTCAAAACGACGTCGAAGGAGAGGTGGAAAACCGCGCGGGGGGTTTGCGCGGGTTGTAACCCGCAATGAGAGTACCGCATAGCGGCGGAGTTTGCGGCTATCACCGAGATACCTGAAACACGGCCATCCCGATTCAGCGATAGCGCGCAGTGAAAGAGCCGGAGATTCTAAAGAGGCGCGGCGATAGGCGCCTCTTTAGGCCAGTTTGGGTGGCAACCCAAGGTTTTGGTGTTGAATTTAAAAACGAGCCGAGTCGCGGTTCCAACACGCCCGGCGTAGGCCGACGCCCACGGTTTTGACCTTAAAGTGGAAGTGGAAGTGGAAAGCAGGCTTGGCCGCAGCCCAAAAAAAAGGGCGCTTTTCAGCGCCCCTCTCATTGGTAATGACAATCTTACCGGCGGTTGCCGAAGATCCGTAACAACATCAGGAACAGGTTGATGAAGTCCAGATACAAGGTCAACGCACCCACAATGGAGTATTTGCGGAAGTTGTCTTTGTCATCGACCGATAACTGCTCACCCATGTTTTTCAGCTTCTGCGTGTCATAGGCAGTCAGGCCCACGAAGACCACCACACCGATGTACGTCACAGCCCACGTCAACGCCGAGCTTTTCAGCCAGATATTAACCACGGACGCCAGCACAATCCCAATCAGCGCCATGAACAGCAGGCTGCCCATACGGCTGAGATCGCGCTTGGTAGTGTAACCGTAGACGCTCATTGCACCGAACATCCCGCCTGCAACCACAAAGGTGCTGGCAATCGATGAACCGGTATAAACGATGAATATGCTGGAGAGCGTAAGCCCCGTCAGCGCCGAGTAGAGCATAAACAGGCCGGTGGCGACGGTTCCGCTCAGGCGATTAACCATGCCGGAAATCACGAACACCAGCGCCAGCTGAGCGATAATCAGACCAAAGAAAGTGATTTGGTTAGAGAAGATGAAGCCGAGAATCGCTGGTGAGCGCGAAGCATACCAGGCAACAAATGCGGTTAATAGCAGGCCACAGGTCATCCAACCATAGACCTGCGCCATATAAGCCTGAATGCCGGTGTTAGCACGTTCAACAATCGAGCCGTTACTGCGTGGATATCGATCCATGATGGTTACCTCTTGCATGGAGGACAAAAATTAGGCCACAAAACAGGCCCCCTGTTGGATAACATTACCACAAATTCGCCGCTTTGCACGGTTGCTAAGCGTAAGGTTTAGTTGCAGTTTACCAGCGTTTTGCAGCGTCTTTATCACTGGCGCGGGCATCGACCCAACGGTCGCCTTGCTCCGTCGCTTCGCGCTTCCAGAAAGGGGCGCGTGTTTTGAGGTGGTCCATGATGAATTCGGTGGCGTCGAACGCCATGCCACGGTGCGCGCTGGTAACACCGACAAACACAATTTCGTCACCGGGATACATCGCGCCAATGCGGTGATAGACCGAGACGCGCTGCAATGGCCAGCGGGTACGGGCTTCTGCCACAATTTCCGCCAGGGCTTTTTCAGTCATCCCGGGATAGTGCTCCAGCGTCAGGGCACTGACGTTATCACCGAGATTATGATTGCGTACTTTGCCGGTAAAGGTCACCACGGCACCGTCGGCATCAGATTGCGCCAGCCACTGATACTCGTCGCCAACGTTAAAGCGCGCGGCATCGACCACAATTTTAGTCTGGTCCATATCAGCCTCCGGTGACAGGCGGGAAGAAAGCCACTTCATCACCGGCGTTAAGCGGGTGAGAGGTATCAACCAGCGTCTGGTTGACCGCCACCAGCAATTTGCCCGACTCCAGCGCCAGCGCCCAGCGCTCACCGCGTTCACACAACGCCTGACGCAGCGCTTCGACATTGCCAAACCCGGCGGGCAATTGCAGCGAGCTCACGCCAATCAGTTCACGCACCTGCGCAAAGAATAAAACCTCAATCATGGGACCGCCTTAAAATCGCCGGATTTTCCACCAGACTTTTCCAGCAGGCGGATCGGGCCAATAACCATGTCTTTTTGTACCGCTTTGCACATGTCATAGATGGTCAGCGCAGCGACCGATGCCGCCGTCAGGGCTTCCATCTCGACGCCAGTTTTTCCGCTCAGACGGCAACGCGATTCAATGCGTACCCGGTTATGTTCAGGCTCGGCCTGCAGGTTCACTTCGACTTTGGTCAGCAGCAGCGGATGACACAGTGGGATCAAATCCCAGGTCTTTTTAGCCGCCTGAATGCCGGCAATGCGCGCCGTGGCAAACACGTCGCCTTTGTGATGATTACCGTTGACGATCATCGCCAGCGTTTCCGCTGCCATGGTCACAAAGGCCTCGGCGCGGGCTTCGCGTACGGTTTCAGCTTTAGCGGAGACATCCACCATGTGGGCGTCTCCGGAAGCGTTAATATGAGTAAAAGTAGACATAGCGGGCTTATTTCTTGACGTGAGGAGTGAAGTTACACGGGCCGTTACGGGCGTCGAGCTGGGCTTCGATGATGTGTTCCCAGGCGGTGCGGCAGGCACGGGTAGAACCCGGCATCGCAAAAATTACCGTCTGATCAGCCATCCCGCCTAACGCGCGCGACTGAATGGTCGAGGTGCCAATCTCTTCGAACGACACCATGCGAAACAGCTCGCCAAAACCTTCGATTTCACGGTCAAACAACGGCTTAAGCGCTTCAGGGGTATTGTCGTGTTGGGTGAAACCGGTACCGCCGTTGATAAGGATTGCCTGAATGGCATCATCGGCTATCCAGTTGGACACCACGGCGCGAATTTTATACCGATTATCTTTGACGATCGCCTGTGCGGCGACGTGGTGCCCCGCCTCGTGCACGGCTTCTTTCAGGTATTGTCCTGACGTATCTTCGGCTTCACCGCGGCTGTCCGACACTGTAAGAA
>BHES01000145.1 GCA_003864575.1 Enterobacterales bacterium | reverse complement strand
GGCTATGGCGATGATCCGGGCTTTAAATAAAATGACGCTTGCAGGAATGCCGAAGAGTGTAAGAGTTGCCTGAGAAAATGAGCAATGAGGAGCACCTTTATCAAAATCTGATTTATTCAACAAAGCCGGTATTATCCTAAAGGAGTAGATGGAAAGGGTTATTCGCCGTCTTCGTCGCCATAATATTTAACGCCCAGTTTAATCAGTTCACGGCCCTGGGATTTGCGATGCAGGTTGCTGTCACGTAATGAATACACACAGCCGCAATACTCCTGCTGGTAGAAACGTTCACGCTTACTGATCTCTACCATGCGTGCCGCGCCGCCTTGCTTACGCCAGTTATAGTCCCAATAGACCATGCCCGAATAGGGGGCCGCCGCGCGCACGCCACAGTCGGTGATCTGTTTCATATCTTTCCAGCGGGAAATACCCAGGCAACTGGTGATCGCGGTGAAACCATGTTCAAAGGCATATAATGCTGTTCGTTCAAAGCGCATGTCAAAACACATCGTGCAGCGAATCCCGCGCTCGGGTTCTTTCTCCATTCCACGCGCACGCTCAAACCAATTGTCGCTGTCGTAATCCGCATCAATAAAGGGAATGTCGTGCTGTTCGGCAAAGCGCATATTCTCTTCTTTACGCAGGGTATATTCTTTTTGCGGATGAATGTTGGGGTTATAGAAGAAAATAGTGTATTCGATTCCGGAAGCCTGAATCGCTTCCATCACTTCACCGGAGCAGGGCGCGCAACAAGAGTGGAGTAATAATTTATTGTGCCCGTTCGGCAGGGATAATTTCTCACGGATCAGTTCTGACATCTTTTTCGCCTGTTACTCAGATTTTCTTTATCACATCGACTGTTTATGATGGTGGATGCCGATGATAAAAGACAGAGCCGACTGTCAAAAATTTCTTATCGGTTTCATCAGTGTACTGCATGGCGCAGGAAACAACGGTGCTATGATATTGTCCGGGATGTTGACCGAAGAAGCGGGACGATGCCCGGCAATTGAATGTTAAGGACGCAGACAATGCAATTAATGAGATCGCATCACATCCGCTGGCTCAGTTTAGTTATTGTGATGGGCGGGTTGTTACTTATTCTTCCCCTGCATTTACTGGGCTGCTTTATCGCCGGTTTTGTGGTGTATGAGCTGGTCAACGGACTGACGCCTCACTTTCAGAAGATCATCAGCGGTGAACGTGCCCGCTGGCTGGTGGTGGCGCTGATCAGCACCATCGTGGTGAGTGCGTTGATTCTGGTGGTTGTCGGTATAACCAATTTCCTGATGCAGGACGTGAAAAACCCGGCAGCGTTCAGCGCCATGGTTTCGCGGCTGCTGACCGATGCGCAAAACCGCATTTCCCCCGTGATGCTGCACTATTTACCCGCTAATATCGAAGAGCTCCAGCGTGAATTTCTGCAATGGCTGCGTGAGCACGTCGCGATGATCCAGACGGTCGGGAAAAACGCCGCTCATGCGTTTATCACCATGCTGATTGGTATGATTTTAGGGGCGATTGTTTCCCTGCAACGCCATGATAAAGACGCGCAACATGCGCCACTAAAAAGTGATTTACTGCAACGTATTCGCTTGCTGGGCGATGCATTTCGCAACGTGGTCTTTGCGCAGTTCCAGATTTCACTGATCAACACCGTGCTTTCCGGTGTCTTCCTGTTTGGTATTTTGCCACTGTTTGGTATCCACCTGCCGCTGGCAAAAACGCTGGTGGTCTTTACCTTCGTCTGCGGATTGCTGCCGGTGATTGGCAATCTTATCTCCAACACGGTGATTTTTATTGTCGGTCTGTCGCTCTCGTTATGGGTCGGCGCGCTGGTGCTGGCGTATCTTATTGTGATCCACAAGGTTGAATACTTCCTGAATGCGCGGATTGTCGGGACGCGGATTAACGCCAAGTCGTGGGAAGTTTTGCTGGCAATGCTTATCTTCGAAGCGGCATTTGGTTTGCCGGGCGTGGTGGCAGCGCCAATCTATTACGCCTACCTGAAAAGTGAACTGAAAACCGCCCGTTTGATCTGATGGCGCACCCCGCCAGACTCCTTCTATGACGGCCAGCGACGCGGTTGATCTGCCGAGCCGTTGCGCAGACCTTAGCCATATATCCTGAAAAAAACAGATTCAGGCAAGTAATGGCGAGGATCGTTATAACGATTTTCTCTTCCCTGGGTCCATACTTCTTCCCGTCAGTGCAGTTTGCGCTGGCGAGTTTCGTCTATCGATCACCCCTCAGGAGAGAACAAATGACCCTTAACGTCCGAGGTTTTGCCGCAACGTCCGCCGATGCGCCATTGACACCCCATAATTTTGTACGTCGTGATCCACGTGATACCGACGTCGTTATCGACATTTTGTATTGCGGCGTTTGCCACTCTGACATTCACCAGGCACGGAATGAATGGCATCAAAGTATCTATCCGATGGTTCCAGGACACGAAATCATTGGTCGCGTGACCAAAGTTGGCGCGAAAGTTAAAGGCTTCAGCGTCGGTGATACTGTCGGTGTCGGTTGTATGGTCGATTCTTGTCAGCACTGTGAATCCTGCGCCGAGAGCCTGGAACAGTACTGTGAAGAAGGCGCAACCATGACTTACAACTCCCTCGATCGTCATGACAACATGATGACCTACGGGGGATATTCTGAGCAGATCGTGGTTGCTGAGAAATTCGTTCTGCGTGTTTCTGAAAAGCTGGATATTAAATCTGCTGCACCGTTGCTGTGTGCGGGTATCACCACCTATTCACCGCTGAAACACTGGAAAGTGGGCAAAGGCCATAAAGTGGCGGTGGTCGGTTTGGGCGGTCTGGGCCATATGGGCCTGAAATTTGCTAAAGCACTCGGCGCTGACGTGACGCTGTTCACCCGTTCTGCGGGCAAAGAGCAGGAAGCATACCGTCTGGGCGCAGACCACGTGGTGCTGTCGACTGACGCGAAACAGATGGAAGCGGTGAAAAGTCACTTTGATTTCATTCTCGATACTGTGCCAAATCAGCATGACCTGAACCCGTACCTGGATACGCTCAAGCGTGACGGCACTCATATTCTGGTGGGTCTGATCGAGCCAATCGACCCTGCGTTGCACAGCGGCAAGCTGGTGATGGGCCGCAAAACCGTCGCGGGTTCACTGATTGGCGGTATTGCAGAAACTCAGGAGATGCTGGATTTCTGTGCTGAGCACAACATTAACTGCGACGTTGAAATGATCGACATGCAGGATATCAACGGAGCTTATGAACGTATGCTGAAAAGCGACGTGAAATACCGCTTCGTCGTGGATATGGCTTCATTTAAAAACGCCTGATACTGGCTGAAAGTCAGAAATGCGCCTGTGGGTTTTGCCTGCAGGCGCATTTTTTTGTCGTAGTGGCAGTACGGCCAGATGAAACCAATGTGTGCTGAAATTTATCTTTCCCACTCTTGCTGGCTTCTCGCCTGACAACGGCGGTGGTATTCTTCGGCTTTCGCCGAGCGAAGGAAAATCAGTGGCAAAGAATTTTGATGAATTGATCAGAGATATTGATCTGATGATTGAACATGTGGATAGCCTGAAAAACCTTCCACCGCGTGCACAAATTGTTCCTGCAGTGCCTGCCGATAAGCCTGCTTATGACTCTTTTTGTGAAATTTATGCGCTTAAAGCGGTGATGCGGGCATTTATTTCTTCGGTCGATACTATCGTGAAGGTACAGATTGCCAAGAAAGTCGAACAGGATATCGGCCATCTCGAAAGCACCGTTCGTTCCATTGGCGGTGGTAACGCCGATGCGGAAGATTTAGCGCAAATCACCGCTTATGTACGTAATGCCGTTTCTGAATTAATGGATTAAACCGCTTCAGCTAGCATGATTGTAAAGAAACGTCGATCTTCCGCGGATGATCGGCGTTTTTTTATGCGCGCTATCCTGGAGGGGAAAAGAGGGCGGGGCAGCCGGTAGGTTTCAGGCTGAGAAATGGTTATCCTTGCGCCATTCATTTGCGGGGATATCTGTTTTATGTCGCACCGGTTTCGTTTTATCGCCGTATGGCGCCGTCGTTGCTTTACGTTACTTTTTGATAACCACACCCGCAGTGGCCGGCGGATGGAAATCTTCTGGCTGCTGACGGCTATATTAAGCGTCATCGTGCTGTTTTTTGAATCGAGCGCGACCGATCTCTTTCCGAATACGCCGGATATCCTGCGACGCTTCGGCTGGATTGAAATTGGTTTCACCGCCATATTCACCCTGGAGTATGTCCTGCGGATCTTTTCAACTCCCCGCAAAGAACGGTATCCGCTGAGTTTCTTTGGTCTGATTGATCTCATCACCATTTTGCCGCTCTATATTCTGTGGCTCTTCCCGTCGCTGCTCAGTACGGGAGATATTGACGTATTAATCCGTTTACTGCGTATCCTGCGCGTTTTGCGGGTGCTGAAATTATTGCGTTATATGAACGAGGCGAGCGTGTTGTGGCACAGCGTGATGCGTGCCAGGCACAAATTGGGCCTGTTCTTCGGCTTCGTGGCGATCATTTTGTGTTTGTTCGGCGGACTGATGTTTGCTGTCGAAGGCGGCAAAGATGGTTTCACCTCGCTGGGAGCCTCGGTTTACTGGGCGGTAGTCACGTTGACGACGGTAGGGTATGGCGACATTACCCCACATACGCCGCTTGGCCGGGTATTGGCTTCTGTTCTGATTTTACTCGGATATTCGATTATTGCCGTTCCGACCGGGATCCTGACGGCTTATATGGCTCAGGAGCTGGAAAAAGGGCGGGAGCAACGTTCCTGTCGCCATTGTCACCGGACCGGACATGAATTAGATGCACGTTTTTGCACACATTGTGGAACCATTCTTCCGTTACTACGTTCTCAACTTATTGATAAAAAACCGGTTAATAGTGCAAAGAATGAGCAGGATGATGCTTAAAACATCATTTTGACTACTTTCCGCAGATTATAAGATAAAAAGAGTTGCTATTAGGGGGCTGTCATGAGTAAATACATCCCGGCCTGTGGTACAGACCTATTTATGCACGACATCCTGAGTAAAGTTGTTCAAATTTAATGCGTTATCCATGATAACACTGATCTGACGAATTTCCTTCTTAGTGCCTCCATAAGTAACGACTGAAATCCGGCTATAACATGCCCATGGTGGCGAAATTTTTATTTAAAAGGTAATTCCTATGTCAATGATGAAAGGTCAGGTTAAGTGGTTTAACGAGTCTAAAGGCTTTGGCTTCATCACTCCTGCTGATGGCAGCAAAGATGTGTTCGTACACTTCTCTGCAATCCAGGATCAAGGTTTCAAGACCCTGGCTGAAGGCCAGAATGTACAGTTCTCTATCGAGAACGGTGCTAAAGGTCCGTCTGCGGCTAACGTTACCGCTATCTAATCTCGCTTCTGCGCTGTTTACAGCACATTAACGTAGATTACAAAAACCCGCATATGCGGGTTTTTTTATGCCTGAATTTTGCCAAACGCATTGCTTCAGTTCGTTTCGCAAAATCTGCGCCAGCATGCCTTTTTGACTGACTCTGTACTACAATCAATAGCATTGAAAACGATGGGATAACTCGATGAAAGTTAACGATCTGGTGACGGTAAAAACTGACGGCGGTCCGCGTCGTGAAGGTAAAGTTCTGGCCGTTGAAGAGTTTTACGAGGGCGTCATGTATCTGGTGTCGCTGGAAGACTATCCGGCAGGCGTCTGGTTCTTCAATGAAGGTGATACTAAAGACGGCACTTTCGTTGAGCCGCGGGTCACCGACAAGTAATACGCTGCGCTGACGTATAAAAAAAACACCGGAGCAGGAGACTGCATCCGGTGTTTTTATTTTAGGGCTATCTTTATGCAAGACTCAGAGTGTTTAGAACGTTTCCCAGTTCTGTGAGCTGTTGGCTGAGTCTGCCACGCGTGGACGTTCCACCAGCGTCAGAGCAGGTTTGTGGCTCGCGGTATTTGCGGCCCGCAGATCGAGACGGAATACTGCCACAGCCTGCGTCAGGCGTTCTGCCTGCTCTTCCAGCGATGCCGCTGCCGCAGAGGCTTCCTGTACCAATGAAGCATTCTGTTGGGTTACGCCGTCCATCTCTGAAACGGCCAAGCTAATCTGATTGATACCGCGGCTCTGCTCGTCAGAGGCTGACGCAATCTCACTCATAATATCAGTAACATGTGTGACGGCAGTGACAATTTCATACATGGTGTCGCCTGCATCTCCCACTAGCAGACAGCCTTCGCCGACATAATCCACCGACTCTTCAATCAACGATTCGATCTCTTTGGCCGCGTCTGCGCTGCGCTGGGCCAAATGGCGGACTTCACTGGCGACCACCGCAAACCCGCGACCTTGTTCTCCGGCACGTGCAGCTTCAACGGCCGCATTCAACGCCAGAATGTTGGTCTGGAAAGCAATGCTGTTGATGACGTTAGTGATATCGGCGATTTTGGTCGAACTACGAGAGATATTTTCCATGGTGCTGACGACGCTCGCGACGATATCTCCCCCTTTCTGCGCTTTTTCGGAGGCATCGGCGGCCAGTTTACTGGCGTGATGAGCGTTCTCCGAATTGAGTTTCACCGTCGCACTGAGTTGCTCCATGCTGGCAGCCGTTTGTTCCAGCGCCGCGGCCTGTTGTTCGGTGCGCGAGGATAAATCCGTATTCCCGGTCGCAATTTCCGCAGAGCCCTGGTAAATCGACGTGGCACCTTGGCGGACAATTAACACTGTATTGGCCAGTGATGCCTGCATGATATCGACATTAGTGCTCAGTACGCCGATTTCATTGCGTCCGGCAGCATCTGCGGGTTGGGTCAAATCACCCCCGGCAATTTTCTGAATGCGGCTGACCAGACGGTTAATAGGCGTGATGATCACTTTACGCATCACGATATACGTAATGATGGTCAGTACCAGAGCCAGTGCGAAACCGCCCGCCATCAGTACATAACCCCACCGGGCGTCAGACTGCGCTGCCTGATTAATCTTGTTGGCGGTATCTGTGCGGTAGGCAATGGCGGCCAATAGCGGCGTATTATTGTCCTGATCCAGCCCGCGGACCGTATCGGCCTCCTGTGAAATGACCTCTTCGAAATGCGCCTGACGTGCAGACTCCAGCATCGGTGTCATGCCCGTTTTCAGGTAATTGTTATAGGTTTTTTTCAGTGGCTCATCGAGGGTCAGGTCGGTGGCGGTTTTATTTGGGCGATTGATATATTGCGTGAAGGCCAGTTGCGATTGCTTAATGCGGCTTTCAGCCTCGGCAATATTCTTTTTAAACACCTCCTGATCGCCAATACGTGCTGCGGATGCAGCCTGAATTAATAACAGACGGGCGGTACGCAGATGATTGGAGCTGTTCGACAGTGCCAGGCGAATTTGCAGTTCCTGGGTGGCATTTTCCAGAGCATCATTACTTTGTTTAAGGAAGAAGCTGGAGGTACCAATCGAAAGGGCAAATAAAATCAGGATCCCGGACAAAATGGCGCTGATCAAAGTGATAAGACGAATATGACTGATAAAAGAGATGGTTTTTTTCGCCGTGGTTAACGGGTGTTCCGTCGTAAAAGTATCCATATTTTTCCGCTCTGTTTGCCTCAATGCAACTCGAATTATGTGGGGATAGGCCTGCCTTGCGACACCACCTGCCGTGGCGTAACAACGCCATACTGTTACATCGGCATTTCGGGGAGGAGATTGAATTTATAAGTGGGATCCAGCTCTCATTTCAGGGATTAACTCAGGTGGGGGGGAAATGAAAAGGACAATGCGACGCATTGTCCCCGAAGATAAACAATGAACACTATACACAGTTAACTTGAAGATGCATTTTTCAGCATCTGGAAGTTGTCATTAATTCGGCGTGGCAACGCACCAGAAAGTCCCGGTAATATTTCACTAAAAAATCGTCTTATCTCCTCCCGGAACTGCTTTGCTGAAGCGAAGTAACGGTTGTTTCTTACCTCCTCATTCATCACCTTCCACAGTCGTTCGATTGGATTCAGGTTCGGGCTGTAAGGCGGCAGGTAGTGAAGGTCGATATTCATCACGTAAGCCCAGTCTTTCACCAACCCACTGCGGTGATAACCTGCTCCGTCAAGGATAATGTGAATCTTCTGCCTAACCGGATAAATCTCACGGATAGCAATGAAAAA
>BHES01000144.1 GCA_003864575.1 Enterobacterales bacterium | reverse complement strand
AGGGTGAGCCATTCTTCGCGCGAACGGATGTTTCTCATGGGGTCGCTCCTTGTTAATGATCAGGGGCGCCAGCATGACGATGCATCGAGAGTAATAACAGGTGGGGATTTAACGACGCTTACGTTTGAACTGACATCGACAGGTGCATGGGCTATTGAAGATATCGTCTATTACTTCATGGCAGCGATCGTTATTGCACTGTTGGGTTGCGGGCGCTACTCGGTAATGAAAAATACGCTCTACCGCTAATTCAGCAGGGAATACGCCCTCTTATTCAGGCGTATTCCCTTTTGCAAGGAGGCATGGCGCACGCGAAAAGCTGTGTAAATTTTAATCAGCGCTTTTAGATAACGCATTCATTATGAAAACGTTTTACGTGTGTCTAAAAATAGGTATTAAATAGTGAGGTTATCGGACGATCCCCCACTCCGGATTGTCATTGGGGCGTGATATACTTCACATCAAGAGTCGTTCTCGCCACGCTCATCGCCTACGGAAAGTCATTAGCAACGCGATCTCGCCTTTTAAAGTAAAGATTGCGTCAAGTCCGGTACCGCTCAAAACATTTACCTGCTGACGCTGTCCAAACCTTTGACACACAATCCGTATCGCTGTTGAGCTTTCTCTTTATGCGGTACCTCAGAATCTTAAATACCGATGATTGAGCTTATATGACATCTCCGTCCCGCTTTAGCGCCTCATTTCTGCATCCCCGTTACTGGCTGACCTGGTTCGGTCTGGGCGTGCTGTTCCTGCTGGTACAGTTGCCTTATCCTATGCTTTATCGCCTGGGTAACTGGCTGGGCCGCACCTCAATGCGTTTTCTTAAACGCCGTGTGTCTATCACCCGCCGTAATCTTGAACTGTGTTTTCCTAACCTGGATGAAGCGCAGATTGAACACCGTATCGTCAGCAATTTTGAATCTCTGGGTATGGGTTTACTGGAAACCGGGATGGCCTGGTTCTGGTCAGATACGCGGGTAAAACGCTGGCTTGATGTCAGCGGGCTTAATAATCTGAAACAAGCTCAGCAGGACAACAAAGGCGTACTCGTCATTGGTATTCACTTTATGTCACTGGAACTCGGTGGCCGGGCGATGGGGCTATGCCAGCCGATGATGGCGATGTACCGGCCGCACAACAATAAAGCGATGGAATTCGTACAAACCTGGGGCCGGATGCGCTCCAATAAAGCCATGCTCGATCGCAAGGATCTGCGCGGTATGGTTCATGCACTGAAAAAAGGGGAGGCCGTCTGGTTTGCCCCCGATCAGGACTATGGACCGCGCGGCAGCGTGTTTGCACCGCTCTTTGCCGTTGATCAAGCCGCGACCACCAGCGGGACTTACATGTTGGCACGGCTGGCCAAACCTGCGCTGATCACCGTCGTATTGATTCGTAAAGAAAAAGCAAAAGGCTATGATCTGGTGATCCAGCCTGCGCTGAAAGATTATCCTATCGATGACGAAATGGCGGCTGCGGCCTACATGAACCGCGTCGTAGAAAATGAGATCATGCGGGCGCCGGATCAGTATCTCTGGCTACATCGCCGCTTCAAAACTCGCCCGGACGGTTCCCCGTCGCTCTACTTGTAACAAATCGAAGAACAAAGTAAAAAGCCTGACGAAAACGTCGGGCTTTTTTATATCTGCGACGTAGCCGCGTCGTATCATCGAAATCCTTCATGGTCCGATAAAAATTATTCTCACGACGCCGACTTAACTTTTCTATAACATCTCCTTTTACCTGCCCAGGAGAGAAGTGATGAGTAAGCAAATCCGTCTGGCGTTGGTCGGGGATCACAATCCCGCTATCCTTGCCCACCAGGCTATTCCTCTTGCAATAAACCTTGCTGCGCAAGAGTTCGATCTTGATATCCATACCCTCTGGCTTGCTACCGAAACCCTTGATGACGACCAACCATTAAACGATTTCGATGCTTTCTGGTGCGTGCCCGGTAGCCCTTATCTGTCCACTGAAGGGGCATTACGCGCCATCCGCTTCGCCAGGGAAAATCACAAACCCTTCCTCGGTACCTGCGGCGGATTCCAGCACGCCATCATAGAATATGCCCGCAATGTGATGGACTGGCAGGACGCCGGTCACGGCGAAACGGATACCGAAGGTCGTTTGGTGATTGCCCCATTGGCATGTGAAATGGTGGAGAAGAAAGCCGGGATCCGGCTGGTTGCTGACAGTATTCCCGCACGGGCTTATGGCACGTTAGAGGTGGAAGAAGGCTATCACTGCCGCTATGGCATCAACCCTGAGTTTCAGGCGGCACTGGAAGCGCAACCTCTGCGCATGGTCGGGCACGATCACGCCGGCGAGATCCGCGTCATAGAACTCCCTGGTCATCCGTTCTTTGTCGCTACGCTGTTCCAGCCAGAACGCGCAGCGCTGAAAGGTCAGCTTCCCCCACTGGTGGCTGCATTGATTCAGGCCAGCCTAAAACGCGGATAAAAATACGCCCCTCTCAGGCCACCTGGTCTGAGAGTTTTTAGATCTCCCCGCAGTTAACCATCACTTAACCATGCAATAACATTTGCGTTACACACTCCGCATTGAGATCCAGTTCCAAATAGTGAAATAAGCCGCACCGCTTTATTGCAGCCATATTGACCACGCACCGGATTGGGGCAATAAATCCTATAGCGCCCGTCAATGTTACTGTGCAATACCCTCCCGGTACTTGATTGATGAGCGTTTTACATGTTGGCACTCCCCTTGCAATAACCCGTGCAGAGGGCGATGCCCCATAAACAGACAGGGTGCTCCACGCACTCATACAATAATAATTTTCGGTTTTGTCTCACAGGACGATTTATGAAAAAAATACTGCTCTCAACACTGATTGCCGCAGCGAGTTTAGCCACGTTGGCTGGTCAGGCACATGCAGGCACAACGCTGGATGCTGTGAAGAAGAAAGGATTTGTCCAATGTGGGATCAGCGATGGGTTGCCTGGATTCTCTTACGCTGACTCAAAAGGTAAGTTTACCGGCATTGACGTTGATGTTTGCCGTGCCATCGCTGCGGCTGTTTTTGGTGATGCAGAAAAAGTGAAATACACCCCGCTGACCGCCAAAGAGCGCTTCACTGCGCTGCAATCGGGCGAAGTGGACATCCTGTCACGTAATACCACCTGGACCTCCTCGCGTGACGCAGGCATGGGCATGATCTTCGCTGGCGTGAACTACTACGACGGCATCGGCTTCCTGACGCACAAGAAAGCCGATCTCAAAAGTGCGAAAGAGCTTGATGGCGCCACCGTATGTATTCAGGCCGGTACCGATACTGAACTGAACGTCGCCGACTACTTCAAAGCCAATAAAATGACCTACACGCCGGTCACCTTTGACCGCTCCGATGAAAGCGCTAAAGCGCTGGATTCCGGCCGTTGCGACACCCTGGCGTCTGACCAGTCTCAGCTCTACGCACTGCGCATTAAACTCGGTAAGCCGGATGACTTCATCGTGCTGCCGGAAGTGATCTCCAAAGAGCCTCTGGGCCCGGTGGTTCGCCGTGGTGATGAAGACTGGCTGGAAGTCGTGCGCTGGTCGCTTTACGCCATGTTGAATGCCGAAGAGATGGGCGTGACCTCGCAAAACGTTGAGCAGCTGGCCGCGAACCCGACCACACCGGACATGAGCAACCTGCTGGGTAAAACCGGTAAGTATGGCGAAGATCTGAAACTGCCTAACGATTGGGTGGTGAAAATCGTCAAACAAGTCGGTAACTATGGCGAAAGCTTCGACCGCAACGTCGGCGCTGGCAGCGAACTGAAAATTAAACGCGGCCAGAATGCCCTCTGGAATCAGGGTGGGATCCAATACGCACCACCGGTCCGCTAAATATCCTTCGTTCTTGAAGTTGCAGCGGTGTTAGCGGCACTCGGTCACGAATCACTGACATCAGTCAGCTCATCGGGATTCCCTCCCTTGCTGCCTTGCTGCAACTCCAATGACGTTGGATATTCTCGTGACTGAAAATGTTTTAAGGGTACTGATGCACCGGTCTGTCACCCCGGTGCATCACGTCCAGGTGAAAGATTGCAAAAGGTTATTCTCTATGTCGCAACGCCCAACCGCAAAAAGGTCGTTCTCGCTCACCAATCCGGCGGTCCGTGCCTGGCTTTACCAAATTTTGGCGGTGGTGTTGCTGGTTGCCTGTCTGGGCTACCTCCTGCACAACACCATTACTAACCTGACAACACGGGGCATCACCTCGGGCTTTGCTTTCCTCAGCAGCGGTGCCGGTTTTGGCATCATCCAGCATCTTATCGACTACCAGGAGGGGGACACCTACGCACGCGTTTTTGTCATCGGCCTGCTCAACACCTTGCTGGTTTCAGCGCTGTGTATCGTCTTCGCCTCGATTCTCGGTTTTATCATCGGCCTCGGGCGGCTGTCGGATAACTGGTTGATCCGTAAAGTTTCCACCGTCTATATTGAGATTTTTCGCAACATTCCTCCGCTGTTGCAAATCTTCTTCTGGTATTTCGCCGTACTGCGCAACCTGCCAGGCCCACGCCAAAGCCTTGAAGCCTTCGGAGTGGCCTTCGTCAGCAACCGTGGGCTTTACCTTCCCTCGCCGGAAATGGCGCCGGGCAGTCTCGCCAGCGGTATCGCTCTGCTGTTGGCTGTCTTTGGTATCTGGGCGCTGCGGCGCTACAACCACTTCAGACAGATTCATACCGGCAGGGTATGGCGTATCTGGCCCTGGGCAATTGCCATGTTGCTGGTTTTTCCGGCGCTGGCGCATCTGTTCTTCGGCCCGGCACTGCACTGGGATATCCCTGCGCTGCATGGCTTCAACTTCCGCGGCGGCATGGTGTTAATCCCGGAACTGGCTTCGTTGACGCTGGCGTTGTCGGTCTATACCTCCACGTTTATTGCCGAAGTTATTCGCTCCGGTATTCAGTCCGTATCCCACGGGCAGCACGAAGCGGCCCGCTCACTGGGCCTGCCAAATCCGGTCACGCTGCGACAGGTGATTTTGCCGCAGGCAATGCGGGTGATCATCCCGCCGCTGACCAGTCAATATCTCAACATCGTGAAAAACTCCTCGCTGGCGGCTGCCATCGGTTACCCGGACATGGTGTCGCTGTTCGCCGGTACGGTGCTCAACCAGACCGGGCAGGCGATTGAAACCATTGCGATCACCATGTCGGTTTATCTGATCATCAGTCTGGCGATTTCGTTCTTAATGAACATCTACAACCGGCGCATCGCGCTGGTCGAACGTTAAGGGAAACGAATGACGATGAGCACACTTCCCCATCCTCTACGGGTTGCCAAACCCGGAACGCCTTTCGGCAACGCCGTGCTGTGGGCGCGTAAAAATCTCTTCTCCAGCGGGTTTAACAGCCTGCTGACGATCTTTTGTTTATGGCTGCTGTGGGTGGTCATCCCTCCTCTGCTTAACTGGGTGTTTTTGCAGGCCAACTGGGTAGGCACGACCCGCGCAGACTGCACCAAACAGGGCGCGTGCTGGGTCTTTGTTCACGCCCGCTTCGGCCAGTTTATGTATGGCTTGTACCCGTTTGAGGAGCGCTGGCGCATTAACCTGACGCTCATCGTCGGGCTGCTGACGCTGATACCGATGTTTGTCCGCGCCATGCCGCGTCGCGGACGCTACATCACCGCCTGGATCATTCTGTTCCCCATCTTCACCTGGTTCATGCTGTATGGCGGCTTCTTCGGGCTGCCAGTGGTGGAAACCCGTCAGTGGGGCGGGCTGACGCTGACGCTGATTATCGCGGCCGTGGGGATCGCCGGTGCCTTGCCGCTGGGTATTTTACTGGCGCTGGCACGCCGTTCAAGCCTGCCCATCGTGCGCGTGCTGTCGGTGATTTTCATTGAGTTCTGGCGCGGTGTGCCTCTGATCACCGTGCTGTTTATGTCCTCGGTGATGCTGCCGTTGTTTATGCACGAAGGGACCAGCATCGACAAGCTGGTACGCGCACTGGTTGGGGTGGTTCTGTTCCAGTCGGCCTACGTGGCGGAAGTGGTGCGTGGTGGCTTACAGGCGCTGCCAAAAGGGCAAACGGAAGCCGCTGAATCGCTGGCACTCGGCTACTGGAGAACCCAGGGGCTGGTCATTTTGCCGCAGGCATTAAAAATGGTGATACCTGGTCTGGTAAACACCATTATCGCGCTGTTTAAGGATACCAGTCTGGTGATCATCATCGGTCTGTTCGACCTGTTCAGTAGCGTCCAGCAAGCCACCGTCGATCCCGCGTGGCTCGGCATGTCGACCGAAGGCTACGTCTTCGCCGCCGCCGTGTATTGGATTTTCTGTTTCAGCATGTCGCGTTATAGCCAACATTTGGAAAGACGCTTTAACACTGGGCATTCCGCACACTGAGGTAATTTATGAGCGACCATCAAGTTATTGAAAACCCAAAAATGATGATCACGCTGGAAGACGTGAATAAGTGGTACGGACAATTCCACGTGTTGAAAAACATCAACCTGAATGTGAAATCCGGCGAACGCATTGTCCTGTGCGGGCCGTCTGGCTCGGGGAAATCGACCACCATTCGCTGCATCAACCATCTGGAAGAGCACCAGCAGGGGCGCATCGTGGTGGACGGCACTGAGCTCAACGATGACCTGCGCAACATTGAACGCGTGCGCACCGAAGTCGGCATGGTGTTCCAGCATTTCAACCTGTTCCCTCATCTGACGGTATTACAGAACTGCACTCTGGCGCCCAGTTGGGTGCGCAAGATGCCCAAAAAGGAGGCTGAAGATCTGGCCATGCATTACCTGAAACGGGTCCGTATTGCCGAACATGCGCACAAATTCCCCGGCCAACTCTCTGGCGGCCAGCAGCAGCGCGTCGCTATCGCCCGCTCGTTGTGTATGAAGCCAAAAATTATGCTGTTCGATGAGCCGACGTCCGCGCTGGATCCGGAAATGGTCAAAGAGGTGCTCGATACCATGATCGGTCTGGCCGAGGAAGGCATGACTATGCTGTGCGTTACTCACGAAATGGGGTTTGCGCGCACGGTGGCTGACCGGGTGATCTTTATGGATCGCGGGGAGATCGTCGAGGAAGCGCCACCGCTGGAGTTCTTTGCTAATCCGAAGTCGGCGAGGACGCGGGAGTTCCTGGCACAGGTGATCCATTAACGCGCTAATGTTGTGGGCTGCGGCCCACTTGCGCTTTTAAATTCAACTTTAACTTCAACTTCAAGGTCGTGGGCGCCGGCCCACAGCGGTAAACCTTGGGCTGCCACCCAAACCCGCCTTAAGGCCCGCAGTCGCTCGGGCCTTAAGAATCCGAGCTTTTTTAACTACGCGCTATCGCTGAATCGGGATGGCCATGTTCCAGTCACCGCAGTTATCGCCGCAAACTCCGCCGTTTCACGGTCCTCTCATTGCGGGTTACAACCCGCGCATAAAACCCGCGCGGTTTTTCACCTCTTATTCGACGTCGTTTTTAACGCGGCCGAAGCATCTTTAGATGCAAAACCGGCGATCACAACCTGGGCTCCTGAACTAGCTGATTTATCCGCTTATAAGTTGGCAGGAAACCTGTAACGAAATGCATTAAAATCATTCAAATGATTCCAAAACGGAATACCCAACAATGGATGTCCGTACTCTACGATATTTTGTCGAAGTGGTTCGCCAGCAGAGCTTTACCCGGGCGGCCGAAAAGCTGTTTGTCACTCAGCCGACGATCAGCAAAATGTTGCGTCACCTGGAAGATGAACTGGAATGCACGCTGATTGTTCGCGAAGGGCGTCGCTTGCGCCTGACCGACAGCGGACAGGCGGTCTATCAGCGGGGCCTGAATATTCTCGAGGAATTCCGCCAACTCGAAGCCGAACTGGAAGACATTAATACGGTGAAACGCGGACGTCTGCGTCTGGGTATTCCTCCGATGGTCGGCACGCAAATGGCGCCGCTGATCGGTGAATTTCGTCAGCAGTTTCCGGGAATTGAACTGATTATTTCTGAGTTTGGCGGCCTGACGGTGCAGCAGGCGGTGATCTCCGGCGAACTGGATGTCGCTCTGACCGCCCTGCCCGCCGACACGGCTCCCTCGATTGCGACGCTGCCACTCTTCAGCCATCCCCTGTGCGTCGTGGTAACGCGCAATGAAAAATGGCTCAACCGCACCAGAGTCTCGATAACCGAACTGGCCAACGAAAGTATCTTGATTTATACCCATAATTAATGAAGATACTTGATGTTGTGAACCATGAGGACCATGCTACTCGTCATGAAAATACATCTGACTTCGGAACAACGGATAGCCCTGAAAATGCTGCATAAGAACAACCGGGA
>BHES01000143.1 GCA_003864575.1 Enterobacterales bacterium | reverse complement strand
TGCCCTATCAAAGTGTGAACCGAACGGTCGATTACAACTGGGCGCAAAACAAGCGGATTGGCTTACGCCCGGCCTCACAATTTATGGGGGTTGAACAAGAGTCCATAGAATTGACTGGCCAGTTGGTGCCAGACGTTACAGGCGGGCAGAGTTCATTAACCGCATTACAGTTGATGGCTGACAGTGGGCGTGCCTGGCCGCTGATCGAAGGTACCGGCATTATCTACGGTATGTTTATTATTGAATCGATAAACAATGTCAGCAGCCAGCTGCTCTCCAATGGCCGCGCCCGCAATATTGCTTTTACAATAAAGTTAAAACGTGTGGATGAGTCTTATACCGCGATGTTTGGCGATCTCAGCGATCAGGGAATTGGTCTGTTGAATAAAGCGGTTTCTGCGGTCAAAGCCTCTGCGGCCGGAGGACTTATCCCATGATAACTGACCTTAAATTACCGGCAGGCATGTTAATAGCTCCCGACTTCACTCTTACCCTGAAGGACAAAGCGCTCGAACGCGACCTATCCGCACGTGTCGTCACGATCACGATGACCGATAAAAGCGCCCTGGAGGCGGACGAACTCAAAATTGTCTTCGATGACAGTGACGGACAGTTTGAGATGCCTGAGCGTGGTGTCGTTTTAACCCTGCATCTCGGCTGGAAAGGCCAGCCGTTATATCGCTGCGGGAATTTTATTGTGGATTCGGTTATCCATTCAGGCGCACCGGATCTTTTGACAGTGGTCGCCCACAGTGCAGACTTGCGAGGAGCATTGAATACAGTGCGCTCCTATTCTTACGACGACTGGACGTTGGGTGCCATCGTGAGAATCATTTCCAATAATAATCATTTGAATCCACCGGTGATCCCAAAAGAAATCGATGGGATTAAAGTTCCCCATATTGACCAAACCAATGAAACCGACCTGCAATTTTTAACCCGCCTGGCCAACCTTTATGGTGCGCAAATGACCGTCAAAGAGGGATCGATTGGGTTAATGCGGCCGGGCTTTGCGACGTCGGCCACCGGCAGGTCACTCCCCGTCGTACACCTCGAACGAGGCGATGGTGACACTCATTCATTCACACTCAATGATCGCGATGCCTATAGCGGTGTAAGCGCCAGCTGGCTTGATGTAAAAAACATAAAAAATGTTCAGGTAGTTGCTCAGCGTAATTCCGGGGCGGTGATGAACCAGGATCCAAAGCATCCTGCTGCAAAATCCACAGTGGGAAGTTCGACAGAAACGGAACATGCACCCAACTACATGGTCGGGAATACCAAAAACATGCTGACGTTGAAGAAGATTTACCCTGATGAGGAAAGCGCGAAATACGCGGCTGACGCTATCTTCAAGATAATCAGCACCGGCGTTGCCACGTTCAGCATCAATCTGGCGCTGGGAAGACCCGACCTCTTTACCCAAACCCCGGTGGTAGTATCGGGTTTCAAGGAAGTGATAAACCGACAGCAGTGGATCATTACCAAGCTGGTACACAGCCTATCGGCCAGCGGGCTGACCACCACGCTATCTCTTGCGGTCATGCTTGAGGAGGGAAGTTATGTGTTGAGTGAAAGTCAAAACTAATACTTAAAATTGCATTTGCAAGTTATAACTCGCAATGCCATAATCATCTTACACTTTCTCGTTATACCGGAGGTTTTTATGATGCATTGTCCACTGTGCGGCAAGGTCGCCCATACCCGTTCAAGCCGCTATCTCAGCGAGTCTACCAAAGAACGTTATCATCAGTGCCAGAATATTGAGTGCAGCTGTACATTCGCCACCCATGAATCAGTAGCTCGGGTTATTTCCAAGCCAGGCGCGAATTTGCAAGTCGGAATGCACACTGCCTGATCTATCGTCTAACAAACCCCCTCTCCTTTTTGCTCCTACTTCGCCTGCCGCCCCGCAGGCTTTTTTCTGTCATCAATGGGCAGGGTATCAGGCATAAAAAAGGGGTTAGCCATTGGCTAACCCCTTGTTCGATATTAACTAGTCGATGTCGCGTTAGCGATACCTTAGCCAAGACGCTCTTTGATACGCGCAGACTTACCAGTACGCTCACGCAGGTAGTACAGTTTAGCTTTACGAACGGCACCACGACGTTTAACAGCAATGCTGTCGATTACTGGGGAGTGAGTCTGGAATACACGCTCAACACCTTCGCCGTTAGAAATTTTGCGAACAGTGAATGCAGAGTGCAGACCG
Organism: Enterobacterales bacterium; assembly: GCA_003864575.1. Lineage (GTDB taxonomy): Bacteria > Pseudomonadota > Gammaproteobacteria > Enterobacterales > Enterobacteriaceae > Ewingella. The sequence continues at coordinate 6,091 of BHES01000143.1, read as the reverse complement.
CGGTTACGAATAGCGATAACCACGCCCTCGAATGCCTGCAGACGTTTTTTAGAACCTTCAACGACCCATACCTTAACTTCCACGGAATCACCCGGACGGAATGCAGGTACGTCTTGCTTCATCTGCTCTTGTTCGATTTGTTTAATGATATTGCTCATAATTTATCTCTTACCCTAGGTAAACTGATATATCGGGAAGGCTTAGCATAATGCTTAAGCAGTCCCTTCATAGTTTTGTTAACTGAGGCGATGCTCCTTGCGGAACTCTCTCAGTAACACCTCTTGCTCGTCAGTCAGAGCTAGGTTTTCCAGAAGTTCAGGTCTTCTAAGCCAGGTTCGACCCAGCGACTGTTTCAGGCGCCAGCGACGTATATCAGCGTGGTTTCCCGACAGCAAAACTGGCGGTACCTCCATGCCTTCCAACACTTCAGGTCGGGTGTAGTGGGGACAATCGAGCAACCCGTCGGCAAAGGAATCTTCCTCTGCTGAGGCCTGACGACCCAGAACGCCCGGTATAAAGCGGGAGACTGAATCTATCAGCGTCATTGCCGGTAACTCTCCACCACTGAGAACGTAATCTCCAATTGACCATTCTTCGTCAATTTCGGTTTTGATCACGCGCTCATCAATCCCTTCATAACGACCACACACCAGAATAACTTTCTGGTAGGTCGCCAGTTCGCAAACACCGGTTTGATCCAGTTTGCGTCCCTGAGGTGAAAGATAAATCACTTTCACACCTTCGCCTGCCGCCGCTTTAGCTGCATGAATCGCTTCCCGTAAAGGTTGCACCATCATCAGCATTCCGGGACCGCCGCCATAAGGCCGCTCGTCCACGGTACGATGTCGATCGTATGCGAAGTCACGAGGACTCCAGCAATTTACGCTCAACAGGCCATTCTTTACTGCCCGGCCAGTTACCCCGTAATCGGTGATCGCGCGAAACATCTCAGGAAACAGGCTAATTATACCGATCCACATAGCCCACTCCCGTCAGACAACATTCCACCCAACCTGCCTTTAGCAACTTCAGTATTCAATACGTCAGTAAACGCTACGGAGGTCAAAAACCAGGATCCCAATCTACTTCAACGATTCGAGTAGTGAGATCGACTTTCTTGATAACCTGCCCATCGAGGAACGGAATCAACCGCTCCTTGATTCCGAAGGCATCTTTCAGGTTGGCTTTTACAACCATCACATCGTTAGAACCGGTTTCCATCATATCGATGATTTTACCGAGCTCGTAACCTGTGGTGGTGACTACCTGGCAGCCAAAAAGGTCTTTCCAGTAGTAGTCGCCATCTTCCAATGAAGGAAGCTGCTTTGAATCGACCACAATTTCGCAATTGGTCAGAAGATTCGCAGCATCCCGGTCGTCAACGCCTTTGACTTTAATGACCAGGTCCTGAGAGTGGCGTTTCCAGCCTTCCAGCTCGACAACGTGCCACTTACCGGCTTGTTGGATAAACCAAGGCTGGTATTCGAAGATGCTTTCGGCGTCTTCGGTGGATGAAAACACTCTGAGCCAACCACGAATGCCGTATGTTGACCCCATTTTGCCAAGTACTATCGGCTCAGCGGGCGTCACTGGATTGAGTTGCTTGCTCATTGTTACCACCGCGACAGATTAAGCCGCTTTCTTAGCGTCTTTGATCAGCGAAGATACGCGATCAGAAACGGTTGCACCCAGATCTACCCAATGGGTAATACGATCCAGGTCCAGACGCAGTGCTTCAGCCTGGCCAGAAGCCAATGGGTTGAAGAAACCTACGCGCTCGATGAAACGACCATCACGAGCATTGCGGCTGTCGGTCACTACTACTTGATAAAACGGACGCTTTTTTGCGCCGCCACGTGCTAAACGAATTGTTACCATAACATCCTCTTTAGTTAATAAAACAACCAGACCCCATCGGGGAACGGGGTCTGGTTGCAATATAAAAAGCCCCAAAATTTTACTCATTTTGGCGCAAAAAGCAATCGAAAGCGTAGATTGCCTTCGTCGATATTTGCCTGAGTACGTTTGGGGCCGTTTATGTAGCTGATAATCAGCCAGTGTTGTCGATTAGCGGCCTGGGAAACCCGGTGGCATCATACCTTTCATGCCACGCATCATTTTTGCCATACCGCCATTCTTCATTTTCTTCATCATGCGCTGCATATCGTCGAACTGCTTGAGTAAGCGGTTAACGTCCTGCACCTGCATGCCGGAACCCATCGCGATGCGACGTTTACGGGAACCTTTAATAATTTCCGGCTTGGCGCGCTCTTTCAGCGTCATCGAATTGATGATCGCCTCCATGCGGACCAGCACTTTGTCGTCCATCTGCGATTTAACGTTGTCCGGCAACTGACCCACGCCAGGCAATTTACCCATCATGCTGGCCATGCCACCCATGTTGCGCATTTGCTTAAGTTGGTCGAGGAAGTCCGTCAGGTCAAAACCGCCGCCCTTCTTGAGTTTGTTCGCCAGCTTTTCAGCCTGCGCACGATCGACTTTGCTCTCGATGTCTTCGATAAGCGTAAGAACGTCGCCCATTCCGAGAATACGGGAAGCAACACGATCCGGGTGGAACGGCTCAAGCGCATCCGTTTTTTCACCCATACCGAGGAATTTAATCGGCTTGCCGGTGATATGACGAATAGACAACGCCGCACCACCACGCGCATCACCGTCGACTTTCGTCAGGATAACACCGGTTAACGGCAGCGCTTCGTTGAAAGCTTTGGCCGTGTTGGCCGCATCCTGGCCGGTCATCGCATCGACAACAAACAGGGTTTCAACCGGCTTAATGGCCGCATGAACCTGCTTGATTTCGTCCATCATCGCTTCGTCGACGTGTAAACGCCCAGCGGTATCGACAATCAGAACGTCGTAGAATTTGAGTTTTGCCTGTTGCAGCGCGCGGTTGACGATGTCAACCGGCTTCTCTTGCGCATCAGATGCGAAGAAATCAACACCGACCTGCTCGGCCAGCGTCTCCAGCTGTTTGATCGCTGCAGGACGATATACGTCGGCAGAAACAACCAGGACTTTTTTCTTTTTCTTCTCTTTAAGAAATTTCGCCAGTTTCGCCACACTGGTGGTTTTACCTGCACCTTGCAGGCCGGCCATCAGCACAACGGCCGGTGGCTGAGCGGCAAGGTTAAGCTCGGAGTTAGCCTCACCCATAGCTGTTTCCAGCTCTTTCTGGACGATCTTCACGAACTCCTGACCCGGTGTCAGGCTTTTGTTGACTTCATGGCCAACTGCGCTCTCTTTAACCCGGTTGATGAAGTCCCGCACGACCGGCAGCGCAACGTCAGCCTCCAGCAATGCCATTCGAACTTCACGTAATGTTTCTTTAATGTTCTCTTCGGTCAGCCGCCCACGGCCGCTGATATTGCGCAATGTGCGCGACAATCGATCGCTTAAATTCTCAAACATCGTCTCTTGCTCAACGTAATGACAGGCCGCCTTAGCGACACAATTGCGGGATTATAACACGAAGCGTTGACGATCTCTGCTTTGGCATGTCAGATAGGTTGGAGCGTGACGCGCGTAACGTTATACTGACCGTCTCATTCATTTTCGATGCTAATGAAACGCTATGTCAGTTTTTCCCATTGTCGCCATGTTGGCCTATCTGCTCAGCCTTGCCCTTATCATCCCGAGCATTATCAGGAAGAATGGTGCATACCGGCGTTTAGCATTGATTTCAGTGATCGTCGCGCTGGTTTGCCACGCCGTGGCCCTCCAGCAACGCATCTTCGATGTCAGTACTGGCCAGAACCTGAGCCTGGTGAATATTGGCTCGGTCGTCAGTCTGATTATCTGTACGGTAATGACCATTGTGGCTTCGCGCAACCGTGGCTGGTTTATTTTACCGATCGTTTATAGTTTCGCGCTGATCAACCTAGCGTTTGTGACCTTCCTGCCCGGCGAGTTCATCACGCATCTCGAGCAGAGCAAAGGGCTGCTGGTACATATTGGTCTGGCGCTGTTTGCCTACGCCACACTGATTATCGCAGCCCTCTATGCGCTACAACTGGCCTGGCTGGATTATCAGCTAAAAAATAAACGGCTGACCTTCAACAGCGATATGCCACCCTTGATGACCATTGAGCGTAAACTCTTTCACATCACGCAGGTGGGCGTTATTTTGCTGACGCTGACGCTCTGTACTGGCTTGCTCTATATGGATAATCTGTTCAGCCGTGAGAATATCGACAAAGCGGTTCTGTCGATTCTCGCATGGTTTGTCTATATCGTTTTGCTGTGGGGCCACTATCATGAAGGTTGGCGCGGACGCCGCGTGGTATGGTTTAGCATGGCGGGTGCCGTGTTATTGACGCTGGCCTACTTTGGTAGCCGCCTCATTCAGCAACTCATGATTCATTAATAAATTGCAGTTCACTCAATGCAGTTTACTCAATAAAGAAGGAATTCCCCGTTGGAGCACGTCTCGACAACTACCCTCATCATCACACTGATCATTATGGTGGTGGTTTCGGCTTACTTTTCCGCCTCCGAGACCGGCATGATGACACTCAACCGCTACCGGTTACGCCATCTGGCTAAACAAGGCAACCGTGGAGCGCGCCGCGTTGAGAAACTGCTGAAACGCCCGGACCAGTTGATTAGCCTGGTACTTATCGGTAATAACCTGGTCAACATCCTCGCTTCCGCTCTGGCAACAATTGTGGGCATCCGTTTATACGGCGATGCTGGCGTGGCTATCGCGACCGGTATTCTGACCTTCGTAGTCTTGCTGTTTGCCGAGGTGTTGCCGAAAACCTTTGCTGCACTGAATCCAGAGCGTATTGCGTTCCCGAGCAGCCTGCTGCTGCGCCCGTTGCAAAAAATCATGATGCCACTGGTGTGGATCCTCAACAGCCTGTCGCGCTTACTCATGCGTATGTGTGGGATCAAAACCAACGTTGGGATCAGCGATGCCGTGAGTAAAGAGGAGCTGCGCACTATCGTGAACGAATCGCGCTCGCAGATTTCACGCCGCAATCAGGACATGCTGCTGTCGGTGCTCGACCTGGAGAAAGTCACCGTCGATGACATCATGGTGCCACGCAACGAAATCGTGGGAATTGATATCAATGATGATTGGAAATCGATCATCCGCCAGCTTACGCACTCCCCTCACGGTCGTATCGTGCTTTACCGTAACTCTCTGGATGATGCGATTGGTATGCTGCGCCTGCGTGAAGCTTACCGACTGATGACCGAGAAAAAGGAGTTCACAAAAGAAAACCTGCTGCGTGCCGCCGATGAAATTTACTTTATTCCTGAAGGCACACCGCTGAACATTCAACTGGTGAAATTTCAGCGCAACAAGAAAAAAGTCGGCATCGTGGTCGATGAATACGGTGATATTCAGGGGCTGGTCACGGTCGAAGATATTCTTGAGGAGATTGTAGGCGACTTCACCACCTCGATGTCCCCGACGCTTGCAGAAGAGGTCACACCGCAAAGCGACGGTTCTGTGGTCATCGAAGGCAGCGCCAACGTGCGTGAGTTGAATAAAGCCTTCAACTGGACCTTACCCGAAGATGGTCCTCGTACCGTGAACGGTATGCTGCTGGAGATACTGGAAGAGATCCCGCAGGTGGGCGCCAGTCTGCGTGTGGAAAACTATGCGGTGGAAATTCTTGCCGTGCAGGACAATATGATCAAACAGGTTCAGGTACTTCCGATGCAACCGCTGCAAAATTCGGTTAACCGCCACTGAGTTCAGAACCGTAATATTGACCAAAAAGAAAAAGACGCGATATCGCGTCTTTTTTTGTGCTCTGACCCGTCCTAAATAGCGTTGACACATTTAACTCGTACTTAGAGGAAAATGTGATGAACCAATATGTTAAACGTACGCAACGCGATTACTCTCTCTCCTTTAAATTGGCCGTTGTCGAGCAGGTCGAAAAAGGTGAAATGACCTACCGCCAGGCGCAAGACCGCTACGGTATTCAAGGCAGCCATACCGTCATCAACTGGCTACGCAAATAGGGTCATCTCGACTGGCTTTCCTCTCCTTCAACAAGAAAGCGCGGAGTTAACATGCCCCAGATGCCTCTTACCCCCGAACAGCGTATTAAAG
>BHES01000142.1 GCA_003864575.1 Enterobacterales bacterium | reverse complement strand
GCTGCCAGCCGCTGTTTGTGGTCGAACCTAAACCACAGAACGCGGCGCAGTGGTTGAAACTCATCGCCCGACGCACAGCACAAAGCTTTCGCCTGATGGTGGGTGTGCAGGATTACGGCAACTACGTCACCCACTTTCGCGTCCGCCACCCGCACGGAACTCCGCTCTCCGAGCGGGATTTCCACCGGCGATGTCTTGAGGCGAGATTTCCAAGCGAAGGGGGGAAAATGGGGAAATGTCCCTGTTAGCGCAAAAATGAGCGTTTTTGCATTGCGCTTTTAACGTCAACTTCAAGGTCGTGGGCTCACCGCGAACTACCGCCAAGGATTTACAACAAAAGCTGCTCTAGCCTGCTCCCTCCCCTACAAAGGGGAGGGTTGGGGTGGGGTATCACATGTAAATCTCTGTATTTTATGCCAAACCCCCTCCCTGCCTCCCCCTTCGCAGGGGGAGGAGAAAAGCGAAAGACCCTCTGCCAACGGCCAAACTGTTTTTTGGTTTACATAGCCGCTGAGGCGCAGTCAACAATGGCACCGGATGAGAGGTTCGAGACCTATGGCTCGAAACCCGAAATACGGGGACGGCGCAGCCGTGACATTTTGCGCCGTAAACGGAAGTGACTGAAACGCGTGCCCTGCCAGCCGCGAAGCTGTCGGTGTCTCATGAAAAAACGCAGGATTGTTAAGGGTGGCGTTTACCACCCTTAACCCGGTGTGGGCCGACGCCCACGACCTTGAAGTTGAATTTAAAAAGCAGACTTAGGCTGCTCCCCAATAGCTACCTTCCCGCTGATCGCTTTATTACGCATCCTCCGCGCCCACATCGCGGTAATGATCGGGACCAGGATTGACGTGACAATCACCGATGTCGCGACCAGCGCGGTGGCGGCTGGCGCGGCGGCTTTAAACTGTGGAACCATTTCAGCGATGAGAACCGGCGTGGCGACCGCAGCACCAGCAGAGCTGGAGGCGGCGATACCGGCGGTTCCGTCACCGCCACCGATAAATTTATCGGCCAGCATGAGCGGGATCCCCGTTACGATGATCACCGCAACCCCGAGCGCAATCCCCAACAAACCGGTCTGCGCAATCACGGCCAGATTAATGGTGTTACCGAGCGCGAAGGCAAAGAACGGAATTAGGGTCTGTACGGCTTTACCGAAGAATTCCCGCAGTTCAGGGTCAAGGTTACCTAGGGCAAAACCGACCAGGAAAGGTAATACCGCGCCCACGAAGACGTGGGGTTCAAAGGAGGCGATCCCGGCGGTGCCGAGGATAATCATAGTCATCAATGGGCCAGATTCCAGAGACATCAGCACGAATGCTCCCGCTTCTTCCTTCGTGCCATATTGCTGCATGATTGAGGCATACAGGCCGCCGTTGGTCATGTCCATCGAGGCCACCAGCGCCAGCGTTGACAGCCCGGCGAAGAAGCCAAACTCGACGCCATTCTCAGGGATAAAATGGGATGCCAGCGCCGCGACAATCCACGCCACAGCAATTTTTGTGACCACCAGCGTTCCGGATTTACGCAACACCGTGCCGGTGGCACTGAGCTTGATGGAAGCCCCCATACAGAAGAACCACACCGCCAGAATCGGCACCGTGCCGGAAATCAATCCGTTAGTAAATGAACCAAAATACTTGCCGGAATCCGGAGCAAAAGTATGACAAATCGCTCCGAGAAATAGCGGCACTAACATCATCCCACCGGGGATCTTTTCTATCGCACGTTTGATATGCATGTGTTATCCACCTGATCATTATGTTTATTCTCAGAGATCGGATATCGCTCTCTGGAGGCTGTTGCTACGTCGAATAATGACGACGTAAAGTGCCGTTCCCGGTTGGCATGACTACTGACGTTCCCTCATAAACACCCGCTGAGGACGTAAGGTATCCATTTGTCCGTCCTATGAAAGTGATCCAACGCATAAAAATGAAACGATGTTTCTATTTTATAGATCTGTGGTTTTAATTAACTTGGGTGTCAGCATTCAATGATGTAGGAGGACCACATTTCGGATGTGTTTGGGGAATGTTAGTGAAGCGTGTTGGCAGGCTTGAAGAAGAGGTTTGATTGGCTTGGGGCATAAAAAAACCCGCAACAGGCAGTCTGTGCGGGTTTAAAAATCTTTGGGATGGAACTGGGGGGATTAGTTCAACGAACGAGTACCGAAAGCCTGCTGCCAGTCTTCGTCAAACTTAGCTACCGCGGCGTTCACCGCAGGCGTACCGAGGAACTGTTCCGCCACATCAACCGGTAACGTGATCGACTGACACCCTGCCAGCAGGCAATCCACTGCCTGACGCGGCGTGCGGAAACTGGCGGCCAGCACTTTCGAACCCGGCGAGTGTAAACGCAGCAGCGTTTGCAGCTCAGTCACCATGGCGATGCCGTCTCCGCCCTGCGCGTCCAGACGGTTTACATAAGGCGCCACGTATTCCGCTCCGGCCAGCGCAGAAAGCAACCCCTGACCTGCGCCGTAAACCGCAGTGCCGAGGGTCGGGATATTCATCAGTTTTAGTTTTTTAATCGCTGCCAGCCCTTCCGCCGTCACCGGGATCTTAACCACCAGCCCCGGAACCCGTTGGGTCAGCAGGACCGCTTCGGCCACCATCTGCTCAGCGTCAGCGGCCATCACCTGCGCAAAGAGTTTACCCGTACCCCCGAGTGCATCACGCAGCGCGGGCAGGACTTCCCACAGCGATTTACGCTCTTTAGCCACGATACTGGGATTGGTCGTTACACCCTGCAACGGCAGGATGCGCGACAGACGTTTTACTGCGCTGACATCAGCGGTGTCGAGATACAACTCCATAACTCTCTCCTTAAAACCTGTGAGCGAATGCAAAGTATCGAAGAGTCTACCTCTTAAGCCGTTACTTTTGTTGATCACCATCAAAAATACTTTCGAATGAAAGTCGTTTAATTACGATAGTAAAACATGACGATTATTCAACCCCAGGAGCCGCCCATGATTTTCAACCTCCAGCGCTATTCGACCCACGACGGTCCTGGTGTGCGCACTGTCGTGTTTTTGAAAGGCTGCTCCTTGGGGTGTACCTGGTGTCAGAACCCAGAAAGCCGCTGCGCTGAACAGGAGATTTTGTTCGACCCGCGCCTGTGCAGTGACGGTTGCACGCACTGTGTGGCGGCTTTTCCTCACGCCGTCTCACAGCGAGGCGCACAGTTGATTATTGCGCGGCAAAACTTTACCACTGCCGATAAACAGGTACTCGCGCAGGTTTGCCCTTCTGGCGCACTCAGCCTGTGCGGTGAACCGGCTGACATTGAGGAATTAATGCAGAAAATTCTGCGCGATAAGCCTTTCTATCGGCGTACCGGCGGCGGCGTCACCCTCTCCGGCGGGGAGCCTTTTATGCAGCCGGACACCACGATGACGTTGCTGCAACGCTGCCGTCAGGAAGGATTGCATACGGCGGTTGAAAGCTGCCTGCATGTACCCTGGAAGTACATCGAACCGTCGCTTGGTGCGCTGGATCTGCTGTTGGCTGATCTAAAACACGTCGACGACGTGCCTTTTAAACGCCTGACCGGCGGTTCCGCCAGACGGGTATTGGATAATTTTCGTCGCCTTGCCGCCGTCGGACAACCGCTGATTGTACGGGTGCCGCTTATTCCCGACTTCAACGCAGACCGCTCCTCGATACGAGCAATCGTGGACTTTGCTGCCGGTGAAACCGGCTGTCAGGCCATCCATTTTCTGCCCTATCACACGCTTGGCATCAATAAATACGCCCTGCTTGGAAAACCTTACCTGGCCCCCCGCCAGCCGCTGAATGACCCTGATTTACTGACGTTCGCGCAAGACTACGCCGCCGAAAAAGGGCTGAATGCCCTGCTAAGAGGATAACAATAATGACTCAGTTAAAACTGGAACAACTCTCTGACCGCATCAAGGCACACAAAGAGGCCCTGATCCACATCGTCAAACCGCCGGTTTGCACCGAGCGCGCGCAACACTATACGCACGTTTATCAGCAACATGCCGACAAACCCCTGCCGGTGCGCCGCGCTCTGGCACTTGCTGAGCATCTGCGCCAGCGCACCGTCTGGATTAAACATGACGAGCTGATCGTCGGTAATCAGGCCAGTGAAGTGCGCGCCGCGCCGATTTTCCCGGAATACACCGTCGGCTGGATTGAATCAGAAATTGACGCGCTGGGCGATCGCCCGGGTGCCGGATTCTCCGTCAGCGAAGCTAACAAAAAAATCCTGCACGAAATCTGCCCGTGGTGGCGTGGGCAGACGGTGCAAGACCGCTGCTACGGTATGTTTACGGATGAACAAAAAGCCTTACTCGACAGCGGCATCGTCAAAGCCGAAGGCAACATGACTTCCGGTGATGCACACCTGGCGGTCAATTTCCCGTTGCTGCTGGATCTGGGACTCGACGGCCTGCGCCATAAAGTGGATGAACGCCGCAGCCGTATCGAACTGGCCGACTGGGAAGATTTGCACAAAGAGCAACTGCTCAAAGCCATCGACATTACGCTGGCCGCCGTCTCCGACCATATCCTACGATTTGCCCTGCTGGCGCGTGAAATGGCGGCCACGGAAAGCCGCGAAACGCGCCGTCAGGAACTGCTAAACATTGCAGCCAATTGCGATGCCATTGCCCACCAGCCACCGCAAACTTTCTGGCAGGCATTGCAGCTGTGCTATTTCATCCAGTTGGTTTTGCAAATTGAATCGAACGGCCACTCCGTCTCTTTTGGCCGCATGGACCAGTATTTGTATCCTTTCTATCGTCATGACGTTGAAGTCGCTGAAAGCCTGAGCCGTGACCACGCTATTGAACTGTTGCAGAGCTGCTGGCTCAAATTACTGGAAGTGAATAAGATCCGCTCCGGCACGCACTCCAAAGCCTCCGCGGGCAGCCCGCTCTACCAAAACGTGACGATTGGCGGGCAGAAATGGCATAACGGCGACGTCAGCGATGCGGTCAATCCGCTCTCCTACGCGGTGCTGGAGTCCTGCGGGCAGCTACGTTCTACCCAACCCAACCTCAGCGTGCGCTATCACGCCGGGATCAGTGATGACTTCCTTGATGCCTGCGTGCAGGTGATCCGCTGCGGCTTCGGTATGCCTGCCTTCAACAACGATGAAATTGTTATCCCTGAATTCATCAAGCTGGGCGTTGAGCCGCAGGACGCCTACGATTACGCCGCCATCGGCTGTATTGAAACCGCCGTCGGCGGTAAATGGGGCTATCGCTGTACCGGCATGAGTTTCATCAACTTCGCACGCGTCATGCTGGCAGCACTGGAACAGGGAACCGATGCCAAAAGTGGCAGCCGCTTCCTGCCGCAACCACAAGGATTGTCACAGGGTAATTTCAAGGATTTCGAGCAGGTATTTGCACAATGGGATCAGCAAATCCGTTACTACACCCGCAAGTCGATTGAGATCGAGTGTGTGGTGGATACGGTGCTGGAAGAGAATGCTCACGATATTTTATGTTCCGCTCTGGTGGATGACTGCATTGAGCGCGGTAAAACCATCAAGCAAGGTGGTGCAAAATATGACTGGGTGTCTGGCTTACAAGTCGGGATCGCTAACCTCGGCAACAGCCTGGCCGCGGTGAAAAAACTGGTATTTGAGCAGGGGCAGATTGGTCAGCAGGAGTTGGCGCATGCGCTGGCCTCAGATTTCGCCGGGTTGGACGGTGAGCGCCTGCGTCAGCGGTTGATCAACGGCGCGGACAAATACGGTAACGACAGCGACGAAGTGGATGAACTGCTGGTGCGCGCGTATCAATGCTATATCGACGAGCTGTCGAATTATCACAACACCCGCTTTGGTCGCGGTCCGATTGGCGGGACTTACTACGCAGGAACCTCTTCCATCTCCGCCAACGTGCCTTTCGGCGCGGCAACCACCGCCACACCTGACGGGCGCAAAGCTTTTACTCCCCTGGCGGAAGGCGCAAGCCCGGCATCAGGAACAGATCACCTCGGTCCAACGGCGGTATTCAACTCACTGGGAAAACTGCCCACGGCGGCTATTCTCGGCGGCGTGTTGCTTAATCAGAAACTCAATCCGGCGTCGCTGGACAACCCTCATGACCGCCAGACATTAATGTTGATGTTGCGCACCTTCTTCGAAGAACATCGCGGCTGGCACGTGCAGTACAATATTGTTTCCCGCGAGACGTTGCTCAAAGCCAAGGAGACGCCGCAGAATTACCGCGACCTGGTGGTGCGCGTCGCCGGGTATTCTGCCTTCTTTACGGCCTTATCGCCTGAAGCGCAGGATGATATCATCGCCCGTACCGAGCACTCGCTCTAACGTTTTACTACCATAGCGGGCAACGTGCGTTGCCCGCGGTTTCGGATAACCATGAACGACAGACAGCAGATCATTTTGCAGTGGGTCAATGACAAGCAACGTATCAGCGTGAATGAACTTGCGAAGATATGTCAGGTGTCAGAAGTCACTATCCGTCATGACCTCACCCTGCTCGAGCAGCGCAACTATTTACGTCGGGTACACGGTTTCGCGGTAGCCGTGAACACCGATGACGTCGACCAGCGCATGATGTCCAATTTCGGCCGCAAGCAGCAGTTGGCAAAATTTGCGGCGTCGCTGATTCATGATGGGGAAACCGTGTTTTTTGAGAGCGGCAGCAGCGTCGCGTTGCTGGCCCAGTATCTCAGCGATAAACAGAATCTGACGGTGGTTACCGTCAGCAGCTATGTGGCTACGTTATTGAAAATCATGCCGTGCGAGGTGATTTTATTGGGCGGAATGTACCAGAAAGCCAGCCAGACGTTGGTTGGCCCGCTGACCCGCCTGTGCCTGCAACAGGTGAATTTCAGCAAGGCATTTATCGGTATTGATGGATTTACCGCAGAGACCGGATTTACCGGTCGCGATATGCTGCGCGCAGATATTGTCAACGCGGTATTGGCCAAGGGCGTAGAGAACATTGTGCTGACCGACTCCAGCAAATTTGGTCAGATCACCGGTCATTCGCTGGGACCTATCGGTGCGATATCTCGCGTGATCACCGATGATCAACTGACGGATTCTTTCAACCATCACTTGGTCACTGCGGGCATCAACGTCAACGCGGTCAGTCACTAGTTTTTGTTGAATAAGCGATCACTGGCCGTAGTAGGCATTCTTACCGTGTTTGCGCAGAAAATGTTTATCCAATAGCTGTGGCTGCATGTCGGCAAGATCCGGCGTCAGTTGGCGGGAAAAGATCCCCATGTACGCCACTTCCTCCAGCACCACCGCGTTATGAACCGCGGTATGTGCATCTTTTCCCCAGGTAAACGGGCCGTGAGAATGCACCAGTACTGCGGGGATATCGCGGGCTGAAATTTGCCGCTCGGCAAAGGTCTTGACAATTACCTCTCCGGTTTCCCACTCATATCGCCCGGCAATCTCCGCTTCGGTCATTTTTCTTGTGCACGGAATGTTGCCATAGAAATAGTCAGCGTGCGTGGTTCCCCACGCCGGAATATCTTTCCCTGCCTGTGCCCAAATGGTGGCATGCCGCGAATGGGTATGCACAATCCCACCCGCATCAGGAAAATTGAGGTACAGCACGCGGTGGGTGTCCGTATCAGACGAGGGCTTTTTGCTACCCTCCACCACTTTTCCTGTTTCAAGTTCGACGACCACCATGTCATCAAGCTGCATATGTTCGTATTCCACGCCTGAGGGCTTGATCACCATCAGACCTTGCTGGCGGTCAACGGCACTGACGTTTCCCCACGTAAAGGTCACCAACTGGTGTTGTGGCAGCGCCAGATTGGCGTGCAGAACCTGTTCTTTAAGTTGCCTGAGCATCGGAGATCCCTGAATAGCTAAAGTTTCCCTTATTCTCTGGTTGGAACCGTCTGGCAGGTATGGGGCAAATGGCTAAAGAGTGCGTAAGGTTCTGCTGCAACCGTAAGTTTGCCGGATGAAACAGCGGACCTTCCTGCCTGACGAATGCCGGATGAGGCTTTTGTGCTATAAAGCGCAGCCATAAAAGTGAATTAAGACTATTCACCTAGTGCATGAATGAGAAAGTCACTATTTTTATTCCACCGGATGGATGTTGCGTTCGGATTAAAGATGAATTAACGGTTGTTACCTATACTTACACGTAGGTATGAGAGCGAATCGTTCTTGAGGAGAATTACCATGATGACATTTTCAAGTTGTACATCTATACCCGTGGTCATTGAAAGTGCTTGATTATCCAGCTGATAAATATCATGCTCAGCGCGATGAAAATAGAGCTGACTGCAAAACAGAAGATTGCCCTTGAAGAGCTACAGCGTCAAAGTCG
>BHES01000141.1 GCA_003864575.1 Enterobacterales bacterium | reverse complement strand
TGAACATTTGCTTAACACGCGAGGGAGAAAATCGCTGGGCTATCGCTCTCCGAATGAGGTATTTTTAACGCACTTACAGGCAGCTTAATGCTCCACCGTTTTGTTGCGTTTCGACTGGGAATGGGGCGCTGGACAAGGGATCGGTTTTAATACGGCCGCCCTGTTCGCCAGCCACGGCGCCGACGTGATTGCCACTGACATTAACATTGAGAAGCTGCACGGCATTGCCGGTATCCGGCCTCGCACGTTGGACGTCACCGACCCGCAGGCCATTGGGGCCATCGCGGAGGAAATCGGCCCGCTGGACGTGCTGTTCAACTGCGCCGGCGTGGTTCACAGCGGCGATATCCTGACCTGTAGCGAGCGCGAATGGCAGTTTGCGCTGGATCTCAACGTCACCGCCATGTTCCACACCATTCGCGCATTTTTGCCCGCCATGCTCGAACGCAACAGCGGCTCCATTATCAACATGTCGTCGGTTGCTTCAAGCATCAAAGGTGTACCGAACCGCTTTGCCTACAGCGCCTCCAAGGCGGCCGTCATCGGCCTGACCCGCTCGGTCGCCGCCGATTACGTGACCCGTGGCATTCGCTGTAACGCCATCTGCCCCGGCACGGTCGAATCACCGTCGCTGCGCCAGCGCATTGCCGCACAGGCCGAAACCGAAGGTCGCAGCGAAGAAGAGGTTTATCAAGCTTTCGTGGCCCGCCAGCCGATTGGGCGCATTGGTAAAACTGAAGAGATCGCCCAGTTGGCGCTCTATCTGGCCTCTGACGCCAGTTCTTACACCACCGGCACGGTACAGATTATTGACGGTGGCTGGAGCAATTGATCTCCGGCCCCTTTCAGCCCCCCTTTCGAGATAAGGATATGACATGAAATTATTACGTTACGGCCCCGCAGGCCAGGAGCGTCCGGGCCTGCTCGACAGCCACGGCACATTGCGCGACCTCTCGGCACACGTCGGTGATATCAGCGGTGAATTTTTGCAACCTGAAACGTTGAACGCGCTGCGCCAACTCGATACCGCCAGCCTGCCGCTGGTCAACGGTGAACCTCGCCTCGGTGCCTGCGTTGGCAAAGTCGGCAAATTTATCTGCATCGGCCTCAACTATGCCGATCACGCCGCTGAAACCGGCGCGGACATTCCCAAAGAGCCGGTCATCTTCAGCAAATGGACCAGCGCGATAGTCGGCCCCAACGACGACGTGGAGATCCCGCGTGACTCGGTGAAAACCGACTGGGAAGTGGAGCTCGGCGTGGTGATTGGCAAAGGCGGACGCTATATCAGCGAAGCCGACGCACTGTCGCACGTGGCCGGTTACTGCGTCATCAATGACGTCTCCGAGCGCGAATTCCAAATTGAACGCGGCGGCACCTGGGACAAAGGCAAAGGCTGCGACACGTTCGGGCCAACCGGTCCGTGGCTGGTGACGGCAGATGAAATTCCTGACCCGCATCAGTTGAATCTGTGGCTAGAAGTGGACGGCAAGCGTTATCAGAACGGCAATACCCGCACGATGATTTTCAAAGTACCGGAGATCATCAGCTACCTGAGCCGTTTTATGAGCCTGCAACCGGGCGACATTATCTCCACCGGCACCCCGCCGGGCGTGGGCCTCGGGCAGAAACCGCCGGTTTATCTGCAAGCCGGACAGGTCATGCGTCTGGGTATCGAAGGTCTGGGCGAGCAGCGTCAGAAGGCGGTGCAGGCGTAACCCCATAAATTTACAGATGGAATTCAAGCGATGACCACAATCACTGCATTGCGTGTTGAAGATGTGCGCTTCCCCACCTCACTGGCCCTCGATGGTTCGGACGCCATGAACCCGGACCCCGATTACTCCGCGGCTTACGTGATTTTAGACACGGATAACCCGGTGCTCAGCGGCCACGGTCTGACGTTCACCATTGGCCGCGGGAACGAGATTTGCTGCGCGGCGATTAATGCGCTGGCGCATCTGGTGGTCGGGCGCGATTTGGCCACCATGACTGCCGATATGGGCAAATTCTGGCGTGAATTTACCAGCGACAGTCAGCTGCGCTGGATTGGCCCCGACAAAGGTGCCATCCACCTGGCGACCGGCGCGGTAGTCAACGCCGTGTGGGATTTATGGAGCAAGGCCGCAGGCAAACCGCTGTGGCAACTGGTGTCTGACATGTCGCCGGAGGAGCTGGTGCGCTGCATCGATTTCCGCTACATCACCGACTGCATTACCCCACAGGAAGCCCTGACCTTGCTGCAACAGCGCAGTGATAATAAGGCGCAGCGTCGGGAGAAACTGCTGGCGGAGGGTTATCCGTGTTACACCACCTCGGCGGGCTGGCTCGGCTACCCGGACGACAAACTTCGTCGCCTGTGTCAGGAAGCCGTCGATGCCGGTTTCGATTATCTGAAACTTAAAGTGGGCCGTGACCTGGAAGATGATATCCGCCGGGTGCGCATCGCCCGCGAAGTGATTGGCCCCGACCGCAAACTGATGATCGACGCCAATCAGGTGTGGGAAACCAACGACGCGATCCCGTGGGTCAATGCCCTCGCCTTCGCCAACCCCTGGTTTATCGAAGAACCCACCAGCCCGGACGACATTGAAGGCCACCGCAAAATTCGCCAGGCCGTCGCTCCCGTAAAAGTCGCCACCGGCGAGATGTGCCAGAACCGCATCATGTTCAAGCAGTTCATCATGCGAGAAGCCATCGACGTGGTGCAGATTGACGCCTGCCGCATGGGCGGTGTCAACGAAGTGCTGGCCGTGATGCTGATGGCCGCCAAATACAACCTGCCGGTCTGCCCGCACGCCGGGGGGGTCGGCCTGTGTGAATACGTTCAGCACTTATCGATGATCGACTATCTGTGCATTGCCGGTACCCATGAAGGGCGCGTGATTGAATACGTTGATCATCTGCATGAACACTTCGTTCATCCTTGCGATATTCGCGGCGCGGCCTACATGCCGCCACAGGCTCCGGGTTTCTCCATTGAGATGCATCAGGCCTCGATCGACAAATACCGTCATCTTGCCTGAAAGCCGGAGAACCTGAATGATGCGAATCGACAGCCATCAGCATTTCTGGCGCTACGCGCCGCCGGACTATCGCTGGATAAGCGACGATATGGCGGTGCTGAAAGCGGATTTCTTGCCAGAGCACCTGCTGCCAACGTTACAGCGTCACGATATGCACGGCACGATCCTGGTGCAGGCCTGTTCCGACATCGCCGAGACGCAGTGGCTGCTGAAGCTCGCGGAACAAACGGAATTTGTCCGCGCCGTCACCGGCTGGGTGGATCTGGCGTCGCCGCAGCTTGCAGCGCAGTTGGACACTCTGGCGCATCCGCTGCTGCGCGGCATCCGCCATCAGGTACAGGATGAACCTTCACCCACGCAGTGGCTGTCCGACGCCGCCGTCAGCGCGGGTGTCCGGCTTATTCAGCAGCAAGGCTATGTCTACGAAATACTGGTGACTCACCGTCATCTGGCCGACGCCGCACAGTTTGCCGCACGCCACGACCGGCACGCTCTGGTGTTGGATCACTTTGGCAAGCCTGACCTCAGTCAGGGCGCGGCACATTGGGCGAAACAGATAGCGCCGCTGGCCGCACTGCCCCACGTCAGCTGCAAAATCTCCGGGCTGCTGACCGAGCCACGACCGGCGGGCGTCACGCTTAACGATCTGCTGCCCTATTTCGACGTGGTGCTAGAGGCATTCGGCAGCGAAAGGCTGATGTTTGGCTCCGACTGGCCGGTATGTCTGCTGGCCGGGCATGAAGCCAACCCCTGGACATTATGCGAACAGGCCACGGCTGCACTCAGTGCCGATGAGCAGGCCGCCATTTACGGTGGTACTGCCTGCGCGCTGTACCGATTACAGGAAAAACGACTACAGGAAACCCGCAATGAATCTGCATCTGCAAAATAACGTGGTGATGGTCACCGGTGGCGGCTCGGGTATTGGCGCTGCCATCTCAATGACGCTGGCGGAAGAGGGCGCAATTCCGGTGATCATCAGCAACACAGAACCTTCCACCGAGTTGATGGAGAACCTGCACCGGCTCCAGCCGCAGGCCCGTTTTGTGCTGACCGAGCTGCGCGATGAGGCCAGCTGTGCGGCGGCCGTCAACCAGACCTTAAAACAGTACGGCCGCCTCGACGGGCTGGTGAACAACGCCGGAGCCAATGACAGCGTGGGACTGGAAGCCGGACGCGAAGCCTTTGTCCGGTCGCTGGAACAGAATCTGATCCACTACTACATGATGGCGCATCTGAGCCTCGACGCGCTGCGCGCCAGCCGCGGAGCCATCGTCAATATCAGCTCAAAAACTGCGCTGACCGGCCAGGGAAACACCAGCGGCTATGCCTCAGCCAAAGGCGGCGTGCTGGGGTTAACCCGTGAATGGGCCGCCGCCCTGCTTAAAGACGGGATCCGCGTCAATGCGGTGATCCCGGCCGAGGTAATGACGCCGCTGTATGAGCGCTGGATCAAAAGCTTCGACCAGCCCGAAGAGAAGCTGAAACAAATCACCTCACATATCCCACTGGGGCAACGCATGACGACGCCGCAGGAGATCGCCAACACCGTGGTGTTTTTGCTTTCGTCGCGCGCCTCGCACACCACCGGACAGTGGCTGTCGGTTGACGGCGGCTACACCCACCTTGACCGGGCGCTAACATGAGCCGCCGCTTCTGTCAGGCGCTGGACCTGGTCGATGACCCGGCGCTTATCAACGAGTATCAGCAATATCACCGTCGAATCTGGCCGGAAATCGCCTCTCACCTGCGCCAGCACGGCATTGAGAACATGGAGATCTTCCGGCTGGGCAACCGCCTGATGATGGTGATGGAAACCACGGACGATTTCGACGGCGCGCTGTTTGAGCAACGCAGTCTGGAGAACCCCAAAGTTGGCGAGTGGGAAGCCCTGATGTGGCAATACCAACGCCCCACGCCGTGGACACCCGACGGAGAGAAGTGGGTGGAAATGAAACGGATTTTTTCACTGGCTGAACAACCCTGAAAAGGGCGCGTCGGTCAGAACCTTGTTTTTCACGTTATCTGACATAAAAAACCAGCCACTTGTGCGCTGAAACAAACCCTGCAACAGATACTGAGGAATAGAACATGCTTGCGAACAAAACCGCCGTACCGGCTTATGCCGGGCAAAAGAGCACGTCCGGCCTGCGGCTGGCGTTTATGTTAGTCACCACGCTGTTTTTCCTGTGGGGATTATCCTATGGCCTGCTCGATGTGCTGAATAAGCATTTTCAGGAGGTGTTGCACGTCAATAAGGCCCAGTCGGGTCTGTTACAGGCGGCGTATTTCGGTGCCTATTTCATTATTGCCCTGCCCGCCGGTTTCTTTATGGACCGCTATGGCTATAAGGCCGGGATTCTGGTCGGCCTGTGCCTTTACGCGTTGGGCGCCCTGCTGTTCGTGCCCGCCGCTGCCGCGGGAAGTTTTGCCATGTTCCTGTTCGCACTGTTTGTGATTGCCCTCGGTCTGGGCTGTTTGGAAACAGCGGCTAACCCTTACGCCACCGTGCTGGGTGAACCCTCAGGCGCCGAGCGCCGCCTGAATCTGGCCCAATCATTCAACGGACTCGGGCAGTTCGTTGGCCCTATTATCGGCGGTTCACTGTTTTTCACGGCAACACAGGGCACCACGGCAGAAGGCCTGGCATCGGTTAAAATCACCTACGTCGCCATCGCCGTGCTGGTGCTGCTGATTGCCCTGCTGTTTGGTCGTACCCGTCTGCCGGATATCCGCGAGCAAAGCTCTGACGTCAGTAACGGCGTGGAGAAAGGGCTGTGGCAGCACGCGCACTTTACCGGCGGCGTGATCGCGCAGTTCTTCTATGTGGCGGCGCAGGTCGGCGTCGGTGCGTTCTTCATCAACTACACCACCGAGCACTGGCACACGCTGTCCAATCAAAATGCCTCTTATCTGCTCTCCATCGGCATGGTGAGCTTTATGATCGGACGCTTCTTCAGCACCTGGTTGATGGGGCACGTGCGCCCGGCCACGCTGCTGGTGGTTTATGCCCTGATTAACATCGTGCTGTGTGCCATCGTCGTGGCTGGGATTGATAACGTCTCGGTGATCGCGCTGGTGGCGGTGTTCTTCTTTATGTCGATCATGTTCCCGACCATTTTTGCCATGGGCGTCAAGAACATGGGCAAGCAGACCAAACGAGCCAGTTCAGTGATGATCATGGCAATTGTCGGCGGCGCCATTATGCCGTACCTGATGGGTGCGCTGGCCGATCACTACACCACGGCCGTCTCCTATTCCCTGCCGATGATTTGTTTTGCTGTCGTACTGGTCTATGGTTTACGTCAGAGAGCGCGTTAAGCGCCAGACCTACACCACTGAAAGACAAAGGGATGCTGAACCAAGATGATTATTTCTGCTTCGACTGATTACCGTGCGGCAGCGCAGCGCAGGCTGCCGCCCTTCTTGTTCCACTACATCGACGGCGGCGCGTACAACGAACACACGCTGCGCCGCAACACCGCTGATCTGGCCGATATCGCCCTGCGTCAGCGTATTTTGAACAATATGTCCGAACTGAGCACCGCCACCACGCTGTTTGGCGAGGCGCTGGCGATGCCGGTGATCCTCGCACCGGTCGGTCTGACCGGTATGTACGCCAGGCGCGGTGAAGTACAGGCGGCTCGAGCAGCGGCGAAAAAAGGCATTCCGTTTACGCTCTCCACCGTCTCCGTTTGCCCGATTGAAGAAGTAGCACCGGCCATCGACCGGCCGATGTGGTTTCAGCTGTACGTGCTGAAAGACCGGGGCTTTATGCGTAATGCGCTGGAGCGGGCGCAGGCGGCGGGCGTTAAAACGCTGGTCTTTACCGTCGATATGCCGGTACCGGGCGCACGTTACCGTGATGCGCACTCCGGCATGAGCGGACCCAACGCCGCGGCGCGCCGCATGTTGCAGGCGGTGACGCATCCTCAGTGGGCGTGGGACGTCGGCCTGAATGGCAAACCGCATGACCTCGGTAATGTGTCGGCGTACCGTGGCAAACCGACCACGCTGGAAGATTATATCGGCTGGCTGGGGAACAATTTCGACCCGTCGATTTCATGGAAAGATTTGGAGTGGATCCGCGAGTTCTGGAAAGGACCGATGATTATCAAAGGCATCCTGGACCCGGAAGATGCCAAAGATGCGGTGAAATTCGGCGCAGACGGCATCGTGGTTTCCAACCACGGCGGGCGTCAGCTGGACGGCGTGCTCTCAACCGCCCACGCGCTGCCCGCCATCGCCGACGCGGTGAAAGGGGATATCACCATTCTGGCCGATTCCGGTATACGCACCGGTCTGGACGTCGTGCGCATGATTGCGCTCGGGGCTGACAGCGTGCTGCTGGGCCGCGCCTTTGTTTATGCGCTGGCCGCCGCCGGTGAAGCCGGAGTGATCAATCTGCTGACGTTGATTGAAAAAGAGATGAGGGTGGCCATGACATTGACCGGTGCGAAGACGATTGGTGATATCAGCCGGGCCTCATTAGTCGCAGAAGGTATTCGCTGATTTCAGGCGAAAAAAAGCCGGTGGGTATTAACACCACCGGCCTGTTTCATGACGATAACCCTGGCACTTAGCGGGTCAGCGCGACAATCCCGAGCGTGACGGCAGCAACGGCGGCCACACCACCGGCAACGGCGCCTGCGGTATCCTGCGTGGTGCCTTTCATGCAGGTATTGGTGTGGACCAGACGACCTTCTGAATCGTACACCGGAACGCAAGGAGATTCTGTTGCACACCCGGCCAACAGGGTGGCTAAAAGCCCGGCGATAATGATTTTGCTCATGGTATTCCCTTCATGGTTACACTCTCTGCAATGGCAGGCTGAGTGATATCGCGCGACTTTACAACTAAACGTCAGGCGCCATGGACGGTCAATATTTGCAAATTATGTGCATTGTAAAGAAGCCAAAAATGGAATGAACCTAATCCGCTTTCAAAAGGAGTATGAACGCAGATTAGGCCAGTTTAATGTCAGGCTTTAATCACTTAAGATTTGGTGGCTTCAGCCAGCTCTTTCTCTAACGTCGCAATGTACTTTTTGACCATTTCGACGTTGTTGCCGTTGTTGCGATTGCCTTTCCAGGAATCTCTTTCTTTGCGGGCCCGGACTAAATCGGACTCAATTTTCTCTATGGTGCGTGTCATCATTTTCTTCCTACTGTTTATGTCACCGGATTGTATGCTTCTTCCAGCTTGATGACGATGATTTTGATTATTGGCGGGCTAATGCCCAGGGTTTTCGGCTGAAAACTACGCAGGCTTATAGGATACATATCCCGCCACACCGCCAGCTCCACCGTCTTTAGGATGATTCATTCCGTCCGACACCTTAACCG
>BHES01000140.1 GCA_003864575.1 Enterobacterales bacterium | reverse complement strand
GGGTTGGCGCAGTTAAATCCACGATGGCCGAGCTGGTCAGCGTGGCGGTATTGCCTGCGCCATCGGTCACGTGGACCACAATCGCATTGCTGCCTGCCGGTAAGGCCTGTAAATCAGCTGGCGGAAGGCTGACGGTCCATGAGCCGTCTTCAGCCACGGTTGCAGAATAGGTATGGCCGCCCAGCGTCAGCGTGACAATCTGCCCGTCGCCGGTTTTCCCGGTCGTTCCTGACAGGGTTTCGGCCATCGCGGCTTCGGCGATATTCAGATAACCATCACCAAAGGGGATATTCAGGGTTGGCACCGGGGAGAGGTTATCGACATCCACAGAAATACTGTTAGTGAGGAGTGTGCCGTCGATCGCCAGCACGCTGGCGGTGAGTTGCAGATCGGCCGGATTAAGCCCTACCAGATCGGCATTGCTAAACGACAGCGTCCAGGTACCGTCCGGCTGCACAATCGCAATGCGAACCAGGAAGCCGAAGGTAACTGTCACCAGCTCAAACGGCTCGACACCCAGTGTTGTCCCGGTGATGAGTACCCCGTCCGCCGTTTCCTGCGCATTGATGATGTTGTCGCCCGTCACCGGATTGATGGAAATGCCTTCTTGTCCGGTGTTCACGTTAAAGATGTCATCGTTTGGCGTGGCCAAATTACCTGCTTTATCAGAGGCTTCAGCCGTAATGGTATAGAGGCCGCTGGTCAGCATGCCCATATCGGCGACAGGCACGATCACACTCCAGTTGCCGCTGTCCTGCACGGTGGCCTGATAGGTGTGACCGTTAAGGGTAATGGTTACAACCTGCCCGGCTTCAATGCGTTCCGTTGACCCCGTGATAACCTGAGCGGTTTTGACTTCCGCACCATCAATAGCGTTGTCATTGGTGAAGGCATTAACCGTGACGGTCGGCGTCAGAGCTGGGTCTGAAGCAACATGTAACGTGCTGGTGGTCGTGGTGGTGTTACCCGCCACATCGCTGAGCGTCGCGGTAACGTTCACATCCTGAGTGAGATTGCTCAGTGAGCCCGCCGGAATGCCGACACTCCAGGAGCCATCAGCCTGCACAACGCCGCCGTTGTAAGTCGTGCCGTTGATGGTCACCGTGACCGTTTGACCCGCTTCGCTGGCCGACGCCGTCCCGGTCAGCGTCATGGTCTGCGCGGCTTCCGCCACGCTGATGTAGTTATCGCCTTCCAGCGGATTGATGGTCAGCGTCGGCGCGATGGTATCAACCGTCACCGGCGTGGTGATCATATTGTGGTTACCCGCCGTGTCCGTCACGGTCACCACGATATTATTTGTGCCCTGCGGCAGTGAACCGAGCAATGCAGGGGGAACTGTCACGCTAAAACTGCCATCACTGGCGACAGTTCCGGTGAGTTGCTGCCCGCCGATAGTGAGGGTGACGGTCTGACCCTCACCGTGCAAACCGGTGTTCCCGGTCAGAACCTGGCTGGTCATCGACTCGACAGAATCCAGCGTATTATCGCCGCCAAAAGCAGGATCCAGCGTAGGAGCAACACCGTGGATCGCCACGTTCAATTCTGCGTTCTGGCTGATGGTATTGCCCTGTGTATCCACCAGCGAAACGGTCAATGCCGTCTCACCATCGGTCAACGCCTGCAAGGCTGCCGAAGGCACTCTCAGACTCCAACCGCCGTCGGCATTGGTGGTGGTGTGATAAACCACACCTCCCAGCGTCACAGTGATATCAGTACCCGCCGCTACGTGGCTGGTTGTTCCGGTGATCACCAGCGCAGTCTGCGCTTCGGTGGCATTAAGCTGTCCATCGCCAGAAATCGGGTTGACCGTCAGGATGCCGGCATCGTCGTTGACGACAAAGTTTTCTGGCGTGGTGGACGCATTACCGGCGGCATCCGTCAGAGAGGCGGTGACGGTGTAGTTGCCATCAGGCAAGGCGGACACTGCGCTGGCCGGGATAGTCACCGACCAGACACCGTCGCTGCCAACGGTGGCACTGTAGTGCGTACCATTAAGCAAAACATCAACCGTGCGACCCGCTTCGGACACCGAGGCCGTACCGCTGACCACCAGCGGCTGCTGATGGGCAATGGCATCAATCACGTTATCGCCATCGACCGGATCGAGCGTTAACGTCGGCGGTGTCGTATCGACAACCACAGTGACGCTTTTCGTGACACTTTCTCCGGAGGTATTCGTGACCGTAACGCTCACGACATAGGTTCCGTCTGCCAGTTGGTGGAGATCGCTCGCCGTCAGAGGAACGTGCCAATTTCCACTGCCATCCACGGTCGTGGTGAAGGTTTTGCCATTAATGGTCAGCACAATGGTGCTTCCAGCCGGGGCATTGGTGGTGCTCCCACTGAAGGTCTGTGTACTTTCAGCCGCGGCCTGGTTGACAACGTTACCATTGGCAAATGTTGCCAATGTCAGCGTAGGTACCAGCGGGACGCCAGTGACTCCACCGCCGTTGTTGCCAACGGTGCCGCCATTATTACCACCAGTGCCGCCGTTATTACCGCCAGTGCCGCCGTTGTTGCCACCGGAACCTCCGTTGGTGCTGCTGCTTCCGCTTCCGCCGCCTCCACCACCGCTACCAGCCGCAATGGCAATGCCCGCACCCAGCGCGAGGACGCCGAGCACTGCGCCGAGGACGGCAGGATCAAAGTTGGAACTGTCGAGCAGTAAGACACCGACGTCAGGGATGGTTTCATAGCCGGGCACCACGGCCACGGCAGCGCCCGGCGCAACGGCAGTATCGACAAAGGAAGCATGTTCAATCGGGTGTACGCCGTCATCAAAGATCAGTTCGCTGTGATGGCCTTTGCCGTCGGTGTCAAAGAAGCTGTGGTAACGGACGGTGCTGCCATCCTGCATGTGGATGATCAGGTCATTGCCCACACGCTCATAGCTGGTCACCGCTGAGCGGGCTGCGTGTATGCGAACAATGCTGAGTTGATTGAGGTTGACGGTCTGGCTGGCACCAGAGACCTGGGAAACTACGCTGCCGTTAGTGCGTGACAGTACATCGACGATGACATTGCCATTTTGAGCCATGCTGTGCCCCTTCTAAACCCAGATAAGTAAATACGCACCGCAAAAATTTCTGTCCGATGCAAGCGGAGAGAGACCGTGGTGAATTTATAATCATAAAAACAATGATTTACTTTCCGACTGGTGGGGTGCTGCGTCATGTACTGCCAAGAATTGCCAAAACAGCATCCTGATTAACTGACAGGATTTTTTTGTTTAAAACCCGGCTATTAGCCGCTGTATCTTCATTAGTTATATGCATCATTCATGTCGAATACATTGGAAAATTGTTATCGATACGATAAATAAAATTGATTAAAAGGTTTAGAAATATAAGTTTGACGGCTATGTTTTCATCAACTACGCACAATAATTTGACTTTAGTAAGCTGATAAACAAGGAATTTGGCTTAAACATCCTCCAGCAAGTAGAGCCAGAAATGTAGAATGATTAACTTTATTTACCCAACAAACGCATAACCAAATCTTAACGATTGTGTGATGGATACAAAAAAATCACATTTAAATCACTTTTCACTTTTCGATAAATAAGACTTTTGGTAATAACGTGCAGCTGGGGTTGCTGTTAAAGTACGTCGCCTTAAAATAAAGGGCCGTTGCCCGCTTTTATCGAATGTGTGATAAAACACAGGCCGGTAACGATTCAAGCTTCGTTATTTCACTGGTTTTACACGGGACATTCACAAATCATTCAATCGGACACCGATACCATGCCAAGCGACACCACCACATCAGGCAAAGTGTCTGCCCTTTTCCCTTCCCTTCCGGGCCGTGCTCAGCAACATGCCACGCGAGTCATTTTCCTGCTTTCCGGTTTTGCGATGGCCGCCTGGGCGCCGCTGGTCCCTTTCGTGAAACTGCGTCTGGATATCAGTGATGGCACGTTGGGGCTGTTATTGCTGTGTATTGGTGCCGGATCGACATTGTCTATGCCGCTGACCGGCTTTCTGACCGGGCGATTGGGGTGTAAAACAGTGATTTTACTGGCCTCGGCCATGTTGTGTCTCGACCTGCCGCTGCTGACATTGATGGAATCGACGGCGGGTATGGCGGTGGTGTTGATGGTGTTTGGTGCCGCCATCGGCATGGTGGATGTCGCCATGAATGTGCACGCAGTGGTGGTAGAAAAAGCCAGCGGCAAAGCGATGATGTCCGGTTTCCACGGTTTCTTTAGCCTCGGCAGTATTTTCGGCGCCCTGGCCGTCACTGCGTTGCTCTATTTCGGCCTCACTCCTTTTCAATCAATTTTATTGGTCGTTGCGCTGGTAGTGCTGACGCTTATCCCCACCAGCCCTCATTTTTGGCGACATACGCGCAATGACGCGGGTGGCCCGATGTTTGTGCTGCCGCGCGGCTGGGTGATTTTCCTCGGCCTGCTGTGCTTTGTGATGTTTATGACCGAAGGGTCAATGCTCGACTGGAGCGCGTTGTATCTTACGACCGAACGCGGCGTGAACACGCATCAGGCGGGGATAGGTTATGCGGTATTCTCCATTGCGATGACCGCGGGCCGCCTGACGGGCGACCGTATCATCAATGTAATGGGACGCTATAAAGTGCTGCTGTTCGGCAGTCTGTGCGCCAGCCTCGGCATGATATTACTGGTGAGTGTCGATAGCCTGTGGGTCGCCGGGCTCGGTTTCATCATGACTGGCTTTGGTGCCTCGAATCTGGTGCCTATCATGTTCAGCGCTGCGGGTAACCAGACTTCGATGCCTGCCAATTTGGCGATTGCTTCTGTGACAACGCTGGGCTATGCCGGTATTCTGGCTGGCCCGGCGTTAATTGGTTTTATTGCCCAACTCAGCAGCCTGTCGGTTGCGTTAAGCTGCGTAGCCGCGTTGCTGTTGCTGGTCACTGCCAGCGCACGCGCTGTGACTCGGTAATCAAGGAAATGCGTCACTATTATGACAAGTAAATATCTGTCGCTGACGTCGACCAACATCACGCGGTTCTTCTGGTTGTTCATTTTGCTGCTGGCAATGGGCCTCGGTATGTATGGCTACAACTATACCAATGCCTATCTGAACGATAAGCAGCGAACGTTGCAGACTACCGCCGAACGTCTGCAAAAACGTATCGATAATTACCGTTATATTACCTACCAGATTTATGACAACTTTACCGGCCAGCCGCTGACGTCGGAGGTCACTACCGCGCAGGAAGTCCGCCTGCGTCAGGACATGTACTACATTACTAAACCGCATAAAAAGACCGATGCGCTGATTTTTGGTACACATGACAGCTCGACGCTCGATCTGACGCTTAAAATTTCCTCGTTCCTTGACGATCAGTGGGGCGTGAAGAGCCTGCCCTACTCGATGTATTACCTGAACGGGCAGGACAACAGTATGATCCTGATCACCACTCAGCCGCTGCAACAGCAGGACTCCCGTCTGAAAGAGAGTTACTTCACCAGCACGTTGCAGGCACGCCGGGCCGAGATGCTGCAACAGGCCAATACGTTGGATGAACGCGAAAGCTACTCTAATTTGCGCAAATCGCGCTTATCCAATGACTATTTCTTCTCGCTGCGCACCACATTTAATAACCCTGGTCATCTGGCCACCGTCATCGCCTTTGACCTGCCGATGAGCGACCTGATCCCATACTCGATGGCACGGGATAATTTCCAGCTAAATAACGTGATTGACACGGTTAACGAGGGGGATCCCGCTGAGGGAGCGGAGATCAGCAGCAGCATCGCGCTACAGGGATGGTCGGTAAACTTCACGGCGCCACTGAGTAACTCTCCGCTGACGCTGACCTACCATGTACCGGTGGTCAGTCTGGTGATGGATCTGTCGCGTAATAACTTCTGGCTGGTATTGATCAACCTGCTGCTGCTGGGGCTGGCGATGGCGGGTATTTATTTCATCCGCCATCAATACATCCGCCCAAGTGAAAATATGGCGGCGCAGCTGCACACCCAGCAGGCGCTGAATCAGGAGATTATCTCCAGTCTGCCGATTGGTTTGCTGGTCTATAATTTCAGTAACCACAGCGTGGTGGTGAGTAACAAAATTGCCGACCAGCTGCTGCCGCATCTCAGCCTGAATAAAATCGCCAATATGGCGGAACAGCATCACGGCGTGATCCAAGCGACAGTGAACAATGAAGTGTATGAAATTCGCATGTTGCGCAGCCAGATTTCGCCGGAAACCTACCTGTTCCTGCTACACGACCAGGACAAAGAAGTGATGGTCAACAAGACGTTGCAACAGGCACGCCGCGAGTTCGATAAAAACTTACAGGCCCGTAAGTTGATGTTGCATAACCTGGGTATTGAGCTGAATCAGCCACTGAATGAGCTTAACGGGCTGGTACAGGCTCTGAGCGAAAGTACTGAGCCGCAGGAGCGCCAGACGCTGCATGGCCGCCTGCTTAATGAATCACGCAATGCGCTGACGCTAGTGGATAACATCACCCTGCTTACCCGCCTGGAAACGCAGGACTGGCAACCTGCGCAGCAATCTTATGCGCTGTCTGCCCTGATCGATGAGCTGCTGCTGGAGGCGCTGCCGAAACTCAATCAGAAAGGTCTGGCGATACTCAACCATTTCCACCCTGAGCCGGAAGCCTCTTTTGTTGGCGACGGTCAGGCGTTGAAAAAAGTGCTGTCGCTGCTGATTGATTACGCGATTGTGACGACGTCGGTGGGGAAAGTCACGCTGACCACCGAACAGGATGCAGAACATCCGGGTCAGTTGATTTTCCACATTACCGACACCGGAAGCGGCATTTCAAAGGAAGAATTGAGTAATCTGAATTATCCTTTCCTGAGCCAGACCATGCTCGACCGCTTTAACCACGGATCGGGCCTGACCTTCTTCTTGTGCAATCAGTTGTGCAAAAAGCTGGAGGGGCAGTTGGAGATCCGCAGCAAGCTGGACATTGGCACCCGTTATACGGTGCGGATTAAACAGACGCAGGAAGCAACCGAACCGCAGGCAGCGCATGAGAAGCTGCTTGATGACGTGACGCTGCTGCTGGATATCACCTCTGAAGAGGTGCGCGGTATTGTGACTCGCACCATGAACGCCTATGGCGCCGTCTGCATTGTGGCGGATGAGCGTCAGGTCACCCGTGAATACGACGTTTTGCTGACGGATAACCCACAGAATAGTGACCAATACACGCTGTTGCTGGCCAGCGATGAAGTCGGTTTCCAGCAGCTTGAAAAGCATTACATTCGCGTCAACTACAACATCAGCAGTGCGCTGATTGACGCAACCTTACTGTTAATCGAGCAGCAATTTGCTGAATCAGATGGCAGTGTCAACACCGAAGAACCCGGGGAAGACTCTCTCGATTTTTATGAAAAACAGCTCAAATCAAGCGATTACTATCAGCTTTTCGTCGAGACAGTACCGGAAGATCTTGAGAAACTGTATAATGAAAACCAACGTCGTGATTTTACATCACTGTCTCAAACCGCTCATCGCCTCAAGGGGGTGTTCGCTATGCTGAACCTGACCCCAGGCAAGCACTTGTGTGAAACGTTAGAACAACATATCGTCGCTGGCGACGTATTGATGATCACTGATAACATTAATCACATTGATTCTTTTGTCTCCAGACTGCTGCAGCAAGGTAGCTAATCACATGAATAATATGAACGTAATTATTGCTGATGACCATCCTATTGTCCTGTTTGGGATCCGTAAATCACTCGAGCAAATTGAATGGGTGAACGTCGTCGGTGAGTTCGAAGACTCTACCGCACTGGTCAATAGTCTTAGCAAGCTGGACGCTCATGTACTGATCACTGACTTGTCGATGCCTGGCGATAAATACGGCGATGGCATTACGCTTATCAAATACATCAAGCGCCATTATCCGCAGCTGTCTATCATCGTGCTGACCATGAACAATAACCCGGCGATTTTAAGCTCGGTGATGGATCTGGACATCGAAGGCATTGTGCTGAAACAAGGTGCGCCAACGGACTTACCTAAAGCCCTGGCCGCTCTGCAAAAAGGCAAAAAATTCACACCGGACAGCGTGGCGAAATTGCTGGAAAAAATCAGCGCTAACGGCTACGGCGACAAGCGTCTTTCTCCTAAAGAGAGTGAGGTTCTGCGCCTGTTCGCTGAAGGTTTCCTGGTAACAGAAATCGCGAAGAAACTTAACCGCAGTATCAAAACCATCAGTAGCCAGAAGAAATCAGCCATGATGAAACTGGGTGTTGAAAACGATATAGCGCTGCTGAACTATCTCTCCTCCGTCAGTTCACAACCGGTTGATCGGGGCTGAAACTGACGCGATAGCGTTGGCACATTAGAAATACCTCCTGCGGGATAATACTGGTCACTTAAGGTGGCCAGTTTTTTTGAGCGATATTTAGCCTTTTTTGATTTCACTTCCCTTATAGACACAGTTAACTTGAAGATGCATTTTCCAGCATCTGAAAGTTGTCATTAATTCGACATGATAATGCCCCAGCAAGACCCGGTAATATTTCACTAAAAAATCGTCGTATTTCCTCTCGAAAC
>BHES01000139.1 GCA_003864575.1 Enterobacterales bacterium | reverse complement strand
GCCAGCCGCTACGCGGAAAGGACGGGGCTTCCTGTTAGATACGGTCAAAACATTTGAGGCTAACGCCTCAATCGCCACTTATCCCCGCCCTGAAAGGGCGAGGTTTGCGCTCAGTGCGTTTTGATCATCACCAGCGAGCCGGTTGACGCCAGATGCTGGCTGCCACGATAACGAAACCGCTCGGCGCCGTGGTCGATAGTCCCGATGCCGAAGGCGTCGTGCGAATGCGGCTCAAAAGCATATTGGTCGATATGGGCATGGTAAAGCTCAACGCCAGGCAACTGCGGCAGGGTTTTAAACTGCGCACAATCTTTGTCGAAAGGGAAATGCTCAGGTACGCCCCGCATAGTGCCGTTCCTTGATCAGACTGGCCGTTGAAATGTATCTGTTAAAGATAGCAGTTTCCCTGAGGGCTTACTCCTTCAGGCTTTCAAACGCCGTTAAAGAGAGCAGCTCCGCAAAGCTGGAGACGTTCAGTTTTTTCAGCAGGCTTTTCTTCTGCGCACTGGTTGTTTTTGGGCTGCGGTTGAGCAACCGGCTGATGTCATTATTCGATTTCCCCTGCAATAGCAGGCCCATGACTTTGCGTTCACACGGAGAAATTTTTGCCGAGAGCGTTCCGGGATGAAGACTGGCACTTTCGGCTCCGCTAAGTGCCGAGTGGGGAAAGAGAGCGTGACCAAGGGATGCGGATTCAATCGCGTACAGCAAGGTATTCAACGTGGCATTTTTGCGTACATAACCGGCCGCGCCGG
This sequence comes from Enterobacterales bacterium, assembly GCA_003864575.1. Classification (GTDB taxonomy): domain Bacteria; phylum Pseudomonadota; class Gammaproteobacteria; order Enterobacterales; family Enterobacteriaceae; genus Ewingella. Next base: position 7,780 of record BHES01000139.1, on the reverse strand, counting down.
CCTGCATACAGGCATGAATATAATGTTTCAGCTCCTGCGAACTGAATACAATAATATTCACCGGGTAATCTTCTGCCATTAGGTGATATATCACCTGAATGCCGTTGAGCTTTGGAATACCAATATCCAAAATAACGATGTCAGGATGAAGCCGATCTGCCAATAATAAGGCTTCAATGCCATCGCTGGCCTCTGCAATAATCTGATAGCCCTGTTCAGTAAGAAAGGTGTTAACCCCCAAAAGAATCAGCGGGTGATCGTCAACCAGCAATACTTTTTTACTCATCGCTGCCTCTTAGCATTCCATTGTTGAAGACGTAATTTCAAGGATAGTTGAACATTTCCAGCGGGAACATGGCGTAATCATATTCAATCGCTTCCATAGCAAGTGAAAACTTCCGCACATCCATCGGTAATTTAATAAAAGCATCCAACGTAAAAGGTGAGCTTTTACGCTTAAAAACGGCCGATATGCACCATGAGCAGCCGATGATACGAATATGGCTGGAGATTCGTTTCACCATAGTAATGAAACTGGAAACATCCCCTTTATATAAATCACAATTGATCACAAGAATATCTGGCACTTCTTTCGCCAATACGGCGCCAGCCTGATCAAAGTCACCCAAGGTTATTACCTGATATTTCCTCACATCGGCAATAAAATATATTTTTGACAGGGTGTGAGCTTCCTTATCAATAACCATTATTTTTTTGGTTTTTTTCATTGTCACATCTCAACATGGGATAGGATATAACCCTACGTGATATCAGGGAATTTAACTCGAGAAATATGCTTTAAAAGAAAGAATAAGTAATTTCCTACAACTCCGTCAGAAAGTAGACAAACAGCTCCCCTTTGGCATGACTCACAACAGCCCATGCCCGATTAAATCCCCCTAGAATGCGCTTGCAGCTTGAATCCTGCGGCCATGTAGGTCAAAATATGCTCTGCCCCTCTGCGGAATTCACATCATCATAAAATCTACGAGCACTGCCAAACCACGCCGCCCACACGGACGATGGACCTACTTCATCATGTTTGAAGACATTTTGTGGCCCTGCCCTGTCCATTGGGAGTGGGAAAACAATTACGGCGGTTGGCTGCCCTACTACTACTCCCCGAGCCTTGAATTTGTCGCAGGCGACCCCCGCTGCGCATTCAAAGTGCCGAAAAGTAAGCCCGCTCCGGTTCGCAGCCCGGTAATTTAACCCCGCCCCTTTGGGCATTCGCTGCTACGCTTAATCCAACCGGTTATCGCTGTACCCTCTATCCGTGAAGCTTCTCGCTTGTTCTTCACTCACTCAGCGTACGTACACATTCAGCCATACCGATACCGGTCCTTTTGCGTACGCATAAGGAATGTCCGCGTGAAAAACCCTTTCAGTGTCTGGTTAAAGAATCGAAGAGATCCCCCCGTGTCGCAGGGCACAACGCCGCGCACCACCAGGGAAAGTCAGGAAAACGCGCCCATAGCCGCAGAGCTTTTCTCCGCCGACCAGATGGAACGCTATGGGGAAAAGCTGGCGCAATCCCATAAGCTGTCCAGTAAAAAAGCGCCCTACTATCTGTTAAAACGGCTGGCCGCCAATGAAACGCTGCTGACCCGTAACTGCCATATTCTCAGCACGGGGGAGAAGAACAGCATCGCCCCCGCCGGTGAGTGGCTGCTCGACAACTTTTATCTGATTGAAGAGCAGATTCGTCTGGTCCGCCAGCTGTTGCCGAAAAACTTCGGTAAAGGCCTGCCCGCGCTGGCCGCACCGCACAACTGCCCGCGTATTTATGACATCGCTACCGAAGCCATCGCCCACAGCGACGGTCACTGGGATCCGGCCACCCTGACGCGCTTTATTGCCGCCTACCAAAAAGTCACGCCGCTTAAACTCGGTGAACTGTGGGCGTTGCCCGGCATGCTACGTCTGGCGTTGATAGAAAACCTGCGCCGCGTGAGTATTGACGTCGCCAAAGCCCAGCAGGAGCGCAATCTGGCGGACCGCTGGGTGAATAAAATGCAGGATTCGGCCGAGAACGATCCGGCCCGGCTGATTATCGTCATCGCTGACATGGCGCGCTCCAACCCGCCGCGCACCAGTGCGTTCGTGGCCGAACTGGTACGCCGCCTGCAAGGACACGGCTCCATGCTGGCCCTGCCACTGACCTGGATTGAACAACGACTGGCGGAGGCGGGACTGACCACGGCCGAGCTTATCGCCCGATTTAACCAGCATCTGGCGGTCAGTCAGCTGTCGGTCAGCAACAGCATCACCGGCCTGCGCCAGCTCAATGAGATGAACTGGGCAGACTTTGCCGAAAGCATGAGTCTGGTCGAAAAGATCCTCCATCAGGATCCGTCGGGTGTTTACCCGACCATGCATTTTGACACCCGGGATCACTACCGCCACGTGATCGAAATGCTGGCACGCCACAGCCCGTATGACGAAGCCGGTGTTGCCCGTCAGGTGATCGCCCTGACCGAAAATGCACCGCCGGGCAGCCGGATGCAGCATGTCGCCTATTTTCTGGTGGATAAAGGCCGCAAGGCGCTGGAAACACATCTAAAGGTCCGCTTCTCGCCGCTTAGCCATTTCCGTTATCAGCTCAATAAAGCGCCGCTCCTCTCCTGGCTGGGCAGCCTGAGTCTCCTCATCACGGCCATTACCGCCGATCTTCTGTTCCGTACTCATCACCACGGCATGAACGGAGTATTGTGGCTGCTGGCAATCCCGGTGGTCATCGTATGCAGCCAATTCGTGATGAACCTGCTCAGTGAAATAACGACCCGCACCCGCACGCCGCATCCATTACCACGGCTGGACTTTTCCGAAGAAATCCCGCAGGAATTCAGCACGCTGGTGGCGGTCCCTTGTCTGCTCGGCAGCCGAAAGGGTATTGATTCTCTGCTCAACGGGCTTGAAGTCTGTTATCTCGGCAACGCCCGCGCGCATCTCTATTTTGCGCTGGTGGCCGACTTCCACGACAGCAGCACCCAATTCCGCCCGGCCGATGATCTGCTGCTCGAATACGCCAGCGCGCAAATCAGCCAACTCAACCGCAAATATCCTGACGGCGGTGGATGTCTGTTTACCCTGCTGCACCGGGAAAATCAGCTCAATACCGCACAAGGCGTATGGATGGGCTATGAGCGTAAACGCGGCAAACTTGGCGCACTGAATCGCTGGTTACGCGGCGAAGCGCAACAGTTCACCACCGTGGTGGGGGCCAGCCAAAACCAGCTCAGCGCGGTGAAATATGTCATCACCCTCGACAGCGATACCGTGCTGCCGCGCGCGACGGCGCATCAGTTGATCTCCGCGATGGCCCATCCGCTCAACCACCCTATTTATGACCCGGCACTGCGGCGGGTGGTGGAGGGATACGCCATTTTGCAGCCGCGTCTGGCCGAAGAGATCCCACGCTATGGCCAGGGCCGTTATGCCGCGATGAGCAGCAGCATTCCGGGCAATGATCCCTATTCATCCATGTCATCTGACATCTACCAGGACTTATTTGGCGAAGGCTCGTTTGTCGGCAAAGGCATTTACGACATCGACATGTTTATGCAGGCCACCGCCAATACGTGCCCGGAAAATCTGGTGCTCAGCCATGACCTGCTGGAGGGCTGCTATGCCCGTTCGGGTATGCTCAGCGACGTGGTGTTGTACGAGCAATATCCGGCCAATTATCTGGTGGATGTTTCGCGGCGCTCGCGCTGGATCCGCGGCGACTGGCAGCTATTCAACTGGCTGCGCCTGCGGGTGCGTCAGACTGACGGGTCCCGCGCCGCTAACCCGCTCAGCACACTGTCGCGTTGGAAACTGTTGGATAACCTGCGCCGCAGTCTGGTCGCTCCCTGCCTGCTGGTGATGATTTTCACCGCCCTGGCACTGGCGCCCAACCCGGGATACTGGCTGGCGTTTATCGCCACGCTGATCCTGCTACCCACCGCCATCGCACTGGTGCTGGATTTACTCAACAAAGGGCCACGCCGTCCGCTGCTCCAGCATATCCGCAGTGTGATTGCCGGAACACTCAGCCGCCTGTCGCATATTGTTTTGTACCTGGCCACGCTGCCGCACGAAAGCGGCTATACGCTAAAAGCGATTTTGGTCACGCTGTGGCGGCTGGCCGTCAGCCACAAACATTTGCAGGAATGGGCCAGTTTTGACGCCAGTAAATCGCGCTTTTCACTGGCGTCGGGGAACTTCTACCGCGCCATGTGGGTAAACCCGGTCGCGGGCGTGGCGCTGATTTTACTCACCATGCACTTCAACCCAATGCTGATGACGATTGCCATGCCGCTGGGAGCACTGTGGTGCCTTGCCCCGCGCCTGCTGAGCTGGCTGAGTCAATCGCCGGTGCGCCCAAAGACCAACATCAATGTCAGACAGCGCCGTTTCCTGCGCCAAACTGGCCGCGAAACCTGGTCATTCTTCGCCACCTTCGTCAACCAACAGGAGAGCTGGCTGCCGCCGGATAACTATCAGGAAGTCCCCGAACCGGTGGTTGCTCACCGCACTTCACCCACCAATATCGGCCTGTCACTGCTGGCAAACATGACCGCACTGGACTTCGGTTACATCACACAGGGCGAACTGCTGCTGCGCACCACGCAGACGCTCGATACCCTCGACAAACTCGAACATTTCCGTGGGCATCTTTACAACTGGTATGACACCCGCTCGCTGGCGCCGCTCAACCCGCGCTATATCTCCAGCGTTGACAGCGGCAATCTGGCAGGCCACCTGCTCACGCTGAGTACCGGTTTTTCCGGGATGCGTGACCAGCCTGCGATGAATATTGCGACCGTACTGGCCGGTTTGGAAGACACGTTGTATCTGGTCGAAAGCGGCGCAGGTACCGCCAGACGTGAAACCCTTAAACCTTTGCGCCAGCACTGGGTGAACGCGGGCTCGCTGCCGTTGCACTTGGTGTTTGGCGAACTGAACGCCATGCTGACGCTGACCTCAACGCTGCTGCATGAGTCCACCGGCGAGCACCGCTGGCTGAGCGCGCTGCAACTGCAACTGAGCGAGTTCTGTCAGGAGTGGGCGTTACTGTTTGGCTGGATGCAGCAGGAACCGGCCGGAAAAGTGCTGCCCTCGCTGGTGTGGCTTTCGCGGCTGGAAGGCAAAGTGCCGGGGCTGAACCGGGCCAAAATCGCCCTGACGGTAACGCTGGCGCGTAAACGTCTGGTATTGATAAGCGAATTGGAACAGCGGCTGGCCGAACATGCCCGCATGGACTTCAAATTCCTGTATAACAGCACCACTAACCTGCTGAGTGTCGGCTATAACTGCGACGTCGCTAAACTCGACAGCGGCAGCTATGATCTGCTGCCTTCAGAAATCCGCCTGACCAACTACTTCACTATCGCCACCAACCAATTGCCGCAAAAAAGCTGGTTCGCACTGGGACGCCTGTTCACGATGATCAATAAACAGCCGTCGCTGATGTCGTGGAGCAGATCAATGTTTGAATATCTGATGCCGCAACTGGTGATGCCGGGTTATCCCGACACCCTGCTGGTGCAGATGTGCAAAGCGGCAGTTAACAGACAAATAGAGTGGGGAAATGAGCACGGCGTACCCTGGGGAGTTTCTGAGTCCGCCTACGCCTCGTTCGATCCGAACCACAACTATCAGTATCACGCCTTTGGCGTTCCGGGCCTCGGCCTGAAGCGCGGTCTGGGCGAGGACATGGTGATCGCCCCTTATGCCACGCTGATGGCTCTGGTGGTCGAGCCGCAAAAAGCCTGCGATAACCTGATCGAACTGGAAAACATGGGCGCACGTGGCGAATACTGCTTCTATGAAGCACTGGACCATTCACCGGCGCGGCTCAACCGCGGTCAGAATTATGTGATTATACGCTCTTATATGGCGCACCATCAGGGCATGAGTTTCCTCGCACTCTCCCATCTGCTTCTTGATGCGCCGATGGTTGACCGCTTCGCCGCCAACCCGTCATTCCAGTCTGCCCGCCTGCTGTTGCAGGAAAGAGTGCCGGACGCCGTGGAACTTTACAGCCCGCGCCGTCAGTTCGAATCACTCGAAGGCGGCCTCAAAGCCACCCAGTTTGATATCCGCCAGTTCAACAGCGTGGACAGCCCGATCCCGGAAGTCCAGTTGCTCTCTAACACCCAATACCATCTGATGCTGACGCAGGCCGGTGGCGGTTACAGCACCTGGCGTAACCTGGCGCTGACCCGCTGGCGCGAGGATGTCACCCGCGATAACCGCGGCACCTTCTGCTACATCAGTGACCCGCAGTCCGGCGAGATGTGGAGCAATGCCTGGCAGCCGGTCGGCAAAAAAGCCAACCAGTATCAGGCGGTGTTTACCGACGCGGGCGTGGAATTCAAACGTACCGAAGGCACGCTGACTCTTCACACTAAAATCGTGGTATCGCCTGAGGATGACGTCGAACTGCGGCGCATGACCCTGACCCACCGGGGCCGCCAGCCGCGCACCATTGAAATCACAACCTATGCCGAAGTGGTGCTGGCACCGGCGGCCAACGACCTGACACACCCGGCCTTCAGTAACCTGTTCATTCAGACCGAGCTGGTCGCCTCACGCGAAGGGATCCTCTGTCACCGCCGCCCACGCGAAGAGAACGAAGCCTGCCCGTGGTTGTTCCACATGATGGCGATCCACGGCCCGACCGACCGCGAAACCTCGTTTGAGACTGACCGAGCCGCCTTTATTGGACGCGGCCAGACCGCTGCCGATCCACAGGCGCTGCGTACCAGCGGCCCGCTCGGTAACAGCGCCGGACCGGTGTTGGACCCCATTGTCGCTATCCGCCAGCGCGTGGTGTTAAAACCCGGCATTCCGCTGATCATCGACATGGTCTACGGCATTACCGAAGAACGGCATCTCAGCCTAGCCCTGATGGAAAAATACCGTGACCACAACATCGCTGACCGCGTGTTTGAGATGGCCTGGTCGCACAGCCAGGTGATGCTGCGCCAGATTAACGCCAATGAAGACGACGCAAATCTGTTCAACCGACTGGCGAGCGCCGTGCTGTTCCCGAGCGCCGAACTGCGCGCCGATGCACAAACGCTGGCCCGTAACCGTCGCGGACAATCCGGCCTCTGGGGATATTCGCTCTCCGGCGATCTGCCGATTGTGCTGCTGTCGGTCACCAGCAACGAAAATATGCTGATGGTCACCTGCCTGATTCAGGCGCACAACTACTGGCGGCTGAAGGGGCTGAGCGTTGATTTAGTGATCCTCAGTAACGACCAGGGTGGTTATCAGCAGGAACTGCACAACGAGATCATGAGCCGCGTGGCGGCCGGTGCGGAATCCAGCCTGATCGACAAACCGGGCGGCATCTTTGTGCGTAAAGCCGAGCATATGACCGTGGAGGATCGCACCCTGCTGATGAGCGTGGCGAGCATCCTGATAGACGACCGCCAGGGCAGCCTGCTTGATCAGGTGAACCAGAAATTGCAGACCAATCACAACCCGCAGTCGCCGCTGGCGGTGCTACCTAATCTGCCGGAGAACCGCGACACGCCGCGTGAATTCGATACCCAACAGCTTGCCTTCTTTAATGGCTTCGGCGGCTTCTCTCCAGACGGCCGCGAGTATCAGATCTTGCTTGGCGAGGGGAAAAACACCCCAGCGCCGTGGTCCAACGTGATCGCCAATGCCCGTTTCGGCACGGTGATTTCAGAAAGCGGGCAGGCCTATACCTGGTTTGAAAATGCCCACGAATATCGGCTAACGCCGTGGGAGAACGATCCGGTCAGCGACAGTTCTGGCG
>BHES01000138.1 GCA_003864575.1 Enterobacterales bacterium | reverse complement strand
ATCATGGCTCGCTCACTGGAACTGCCTGCAATCGTGGGTACCAGTAACGTGACCAAACAAGTCAAAAACGATGACTACCTGATCCTCGATGCCGTTAACAATAAAATCTACGTCAACCCGACGCCTGACATTATTGACGAACTGAAAGCGGTTCAGAATCAGTACATCGCAGAGAAAGACGAACTGACCAAATTGAAAGACTTGCCAGCCATCACGCTGGATGGTCACCAGGTTGAAGTTTGTGCCAACATTGGTACGGTACGCGACGTCGATGGCGCAGAACGCAATGGCGCCGAAGGTGTCGGCCTGTATCGCACAGAATTCCTGTTCATGGATCGTGAAAGCCTGCCTACCGAAGACGACCAGTTCAAGGCGTATAAAGCCGTTGCTGAAGCAATGGGCTCCCAGGCAGTGATCGTGCGTACCATGGACATCGGCGGTGACAAAGATCTGCCGTACATGAACCTGCCGAAAGAAGAAAACCCGTTCCTGGGCTGGCGCGCAATCCGCATCTGTCTGGATCGTAAAGAAATTCTTCACGCCCAGTTGCGCGCAATTTTACGTGCATCAGCCTTTGGCAAACTGCGTATCATGTTCCCAATGATCATTTCTGTTGAAGAAGTGCGTGAACTGAAAGCAGAACTTGAGTTGCTGAAAACCCAACTGCGCAATGAAAACAAAGCGTTTGATGAAAGCATTGAAGTGGGCGTGATGGTTGAAACTCCTGCTGCGGCAGTAATTGCTCACCATCTGGCGAAAGAGGTTGATTTCTTCAGCATTGGTACCAATGATCTGACCCAATATACATTGGCGGTCGATCGCGGTAATGAGCTGATCTCTCATCTTTACAACCCAATGTCACCTTCTGTACTGAGCTTAATCAAGCAAGTCATTGACGCATCTCATGCTGCCGGCAAATGGACAGGCATGTGCGGTGAGCTTGCCGGTGACGAACGTGCTACACTTCTTCTATTGGGCATGGGCTTAGATGAGTTCAGCATGAGTGCTATCTCTATCCCGCGCATCAAGAAAATTATTCGCAATACCAACTTTGAAGATGTGAAAGCGCTGGCAGATCAGGCCCTGGCCCAACCTACGGCGCAAGAGTTGATGAACCTGGTTAACAAGTTCATTGAAGAAAAAACACTCTGCTAATTGCGCGACGCTGGAAAGCTGCCCAAATTATTGCTTAGGAGAAGATCATGGGTTTGTTCGATAAACTGAAATCATTAGTTTCTGATGATAAAAAAGACGTTGGTACTATTGAAATCGTAGCGCCAATTTCTGGTGAAATTGTCAATATTGAAGATGTTCCTGACGTTGTTTTCGCTGAAAAAATCGTTGGTGATGGTATTGCTATCAAACCATCTGGCAACAAAATGGTTGCTCCGGTTGATGGTACTATCGGTAAAATCTTTGAAACTAACCATGCTTTCTCAATCGAATCTGACAGCGGCATTGAGCTGTTTGTCCACTTCGGTATTGATACCGTTGAACTGAAAGGCGAAGGCTTCAAACGCATCGCTGAAGAAGGTCAACGCGTGAAGAAAGGCGATTTGATTATCGAATTTGATCTTGCCCTGCTGGAAGAGAAAGCCAAGTCTACCCTGACTCCGGTTGTCATCTCTAACATGGATGAGATCAAAGAGCTGATTAAACTGACGGGTAGCGTGACCGTTGGCGAAACGCCAATTATCCGTATCAGAAAGTAAGTCACTCGATGACATAAAAAAACGGCGCCCTGTGCGCCGTTTTTTTTTACCCCATTTTACCCTTCATACGTCGAGCTTCGGATGCGTTGGTTGATTCAAATCTTCCAGTGCGGAACCTGCAGACTGATCACTAAACCGTGCGGCACCGCGTTATGGGCATCAACTTTGCCCTCATGCGCAATCATCACCTTACGGGTGATCGCCAGTCCCAAACCGTAGCCCTTACCCGACAGCGGAGATTTAACCCGCACGAATGGATCGAAAATGCTCGACAGCTTATCCTCTTCGACACCCGGCCCCTGATCTTCTACGTCAATATTTAGCCATTGCTCAGCCTGTGTTAAAGACACCGTCACCGTCTGTCCACGAGCCGAGAAACGCAGCGCGTTACGCACGACGTTATCAATGGCGCGCCTCATCAGTTCAGCGTTGCCTTTCACGGTAAAATCGCTCTGCACTCCTGCATCAGCTTTCAGGGCAATTTCCACGCCCGGCAGCTGTGCTTCATATCTGGCATCATTCACAACGGCTTCCACCAGACCGAACAGGTCGAAATATTCTTCGTCAGGCATGTTGCTGTTTTCAGCCCGCGACAAAGCCAGCAACTCACCAATCATTTTATCGAGACGACCGGCTTCGTGTTCAATTCGCTGTAGCGAGGTTTCAACGTTAAGCGGGTTCTGACGCGCTAAGCCAATGGCCAACTGTAAACGAGCCAGAGGCGAGCGTAACTCGTGCGAGACATCGTGCAGGAGCTCCTCACGCGCCTTAACCAGCACCTGAAGGCGCTCCGCCATGGAATCGAAGTCGCGGGCCACATCAGAGAGCTCATCATGCCGTTTGCCCATGCTGGAAAACAGCCGCACAGAAAGATCGCCCTGCGCCACACGGCCAAAGGCTCTGCGCATTTGCAACATGGGGCGAGTCAGGTTCCAGGCAAGGACCGCGCTGAATAACAACCCGCCTAAACCGCCTATCCACAGCAGCGGCGTGGGAATATTGAGCATGTGCTCACGGTGCTTGGGCCGGTATTCACTCATCAAGCCCTCGACGTCATAACGCAGACGGTAGCCCTGCCCTTTCGGCCCCTGGACAAACTCCACAATTTCTTTTGGGATCTTACCAGGCTCAAGGGCTTCCATGGTGTCGCCCTCTGCGGGCACCATGGACGTTGTCACGGAAAAATACTGACGATCAGCGTCCGGCCAGTCAGCCATCATCGCGTTAAGCGCAGGCATTCCCCCCGAACGTAAGGTCGAAACTGCCGAGGTAATTTGCAGTTTTACAAAACGCCGCGCGATACCGCTTTCAGGCGGTTCGTGGTGATTATAAAAAGTGAATACCACCCAGAGAACCTGGGTGATGGCGATAAACGTGAACCAGAATCCGAACAGGATTTTCCAGAATAGCCTTCCGCGAAGGCGCTTACCTGATGCGATAGCCAATACTTCTTACCGTTTCAATAGTCAGGATATCGCCGCCTTCCAGCGACGCCAGTTTCTGGCGAATGTTGCTGATGTGCACATCGATACTGCGGTCATAGGCTTCGCGCGGACGGCCCAGCCCCTTTTCCGATAACTCATCTTTGGACACCACACGCTCAGGCGCGCGCAGTAAAAGCTCCAGCAGATTAAATTCAGACGCCGTCAGATCAAACAACGCACCGCGCCATTCACTGCTGCGGGTGGCCGGATTGAGGGTCAGATCGCCATAGTTAACGGTTGAAGAGTCCGACGGGGCTTCCTGCTGTTCTTCCACACGACGCAGTACAGCACGCAGACGCGCTACCAATTCACGCGGATAGCAAGGCTTCGGCATGTAGTCGTCAGCGCCCATTTCCAGTCCGATCACGCGGTCAATATTATCGCCTTTGGCCGTCAGCATGATGATAGGCAGACGGCTATTTTTACGGACCTGGCGCAGTACGTCGATACCGCTCATGTCAGGCAACATAATGTCGAGGATCATCGCGGAATATTCGCCGGACATTGCGCCATCCACACCCGCTTTACCGGTCAATACCAGCGATGCATTGAAGCCTTCGGCAATCAGGTATTCGCTCAGCATGGTTCCCAGTTCGAGATCGTCATCGACTAACAAAATTTTCATCATTTATTTCCGCCTAACTGAATTCTGGTCATTTTTACCCCTAACCCGGTTACGTGCAGCCGCTTTTACTCTAATTTTACACTCTGTCTGTAGAGAGTAGCGGATGCCGGAGAGTCAGACATCAAAAACGCCGGTAGATAAATACCGGTCGCCCCGATCACAAATGATGGCCACCACCACGCTACCGGGGTTATCTCGCGCAACGCGTATCGCGCCCGCAACGGCACCGCCGGAGCTGACGCCACAGAAGATCCCCTCTTCCCGTGCCAGAGCACGCATGGTTTCTTCGGCTTCGGTTTGGCCCATGTCGATAACCTGATCCACCAACTCTGCCTGGAAAATTCCCGGAAGATATTCCTGGGGCCAGCGGCGAATGCCCGGAATGCTGCTGCCTTCAGAAGGTTGCAGTCCAATAATTTTTATGCCGCTGTTTTGATCGCGCAGGAAACGGCTGACGCCGGTGATAGTACCGGTGGTTCCCATACTCGACACGAAATGCGTGATGCGGCCCTGCGTCTGCTGCCAGATTTCCGGCCCGGTGGTGGTGAAATGCGCCAGCGGGTTATCCGGATTGTTAAACTGGTCGAGGACTTTCCCCTGCCCCTGTTTTTCCATCTCCAGCGCCAGATCCCGCGCACCGTCCATACCCTGCGCACGGCTGACCAGCACCAGTTCGGCCCCGTAAGCACGCATCGACGCCTGTCGCTCCAGACTCATATTTTCAGGCATCAGGAGTTTAAGTTTGTAGCCTTTGAGCGCAGCAATCATCGCCAGCGCAATACCGGTATTACCGCTGGTCGCTTCGATCAGCTGGTCACCGGGTTGGATCTCGCCGCGCTTTTCAGCCTGCTCAATCATAAACAGTGCGGCACGGTCCTTGACCGAACCCGCCGGATTATTACCTTCCAGTTTGACCCAAATTTCGCTGTCCAGATCCTTTGACAGGCGCTGTAATTTCACCAAGGGCGTATTACCGATGTAATGTTCGAGCGTGCTCACTGTGATGGCCTTATCGCTGTTGGTTATAACTTTTTAACATAAACAACAATCAAAATTGAATAAATGAATATCAGACGATAAAAAGGGCAGCTCGCAGACTGCCCTTTCTCTCTATACGTTAAAACGATGTCATGGCTAAAAGCTATCAGGCGCTCTTCGCCAGTGCAACGGGTTGTAGCTGATCATCGCCGGAGTACAAACGACCGTTCAGGCCGCCTACGTAAAAAAGATCGCCACGAACCGGCGTTGACTGGCCGTTAAAGTCCGACAGCACCACCGACAGAGGCTCGTCATGCCAACCTTCAGCCTGCACAATCAGTTGCCAGAAGTGGCCCCGCGGGCTGACTTCGAGCACTTTCACGGGCAACGGGCAACGCGCATTGCTGTGTGCGGTGATCTCCATTTCCCATGGGCGCAGGAACAGATCTACCGGCCCCTGATGCAGCGGCGGATTATCCAGTGACCAATGATAATCACCCACATAAAGCTGTGAACCCCGGATCTCACCGCCAATTTTATTCACTTCGCCCATAAACTCCAGCACGAAGCGGGTTGCCGGGTCCCGCCAGATCTCCTGCGGCGTACCGACCTGCTCAATATTACCCTGGCTCATGACCACCACACGGTCGGCCACTTCCATTGCCTCTTCCTGGTCGTGGGTCACGAACACACTGGTAAACTTCAGTTCTTCATGCAACTGGCGCAACCAGCGACGCAGTTCTTTTCGCACCTGTGCATCCAGCGCACCAAAAGGTTCATCCAGCAGCAATATTTGTGGCTCGACGGCCAATGCACGCGCCAATGCGACACGCTGTTTCTGCCCGCCGGAAAGCTGGGCTGGAAAGCGGTTAGCGAGATGACCGAGCTGGACCATCTCCAACAGCTTGGTGACTTTTTGTTTAATCACTTCTGCATTCGGGCGCTCACGGCGCGGCAGTACGGTCAGACCGAAGGCGATGTTGTCGAACACCGTCATATGGCGAAACAGCGCGTAATGCTGGAATACAAAACCGACCTGACGGTCGCGGGCATGTACCCGCGTGACATTTTTACCGTGAAAACTCAGTTGCCCTGCGTTTTGACTTTCCAGACCCGCGATAATGCGTAACAGCGTGGTTTTCCCTGAACCGGAAGGCCCAAGCAGCGCCACCATCTCTCCGGAAGCGATATCGAGCGAGATATCATTGAGCACTTTCGTGCGACCAAAATATTTGTTGATACCGTTAATTTCAATGCTCATTGCTTTCCTCCCGCTCAAGACGGTCATTTTGGCGCTTCAAACGCCATTGCAGGCCGCTTTTCAGAAATAAGGTCACTATCGCCATCAGGGTCAACAGGGCAGCGGCGGTAAAAGCGCCAGCGGTGTTGTAGTCCTGATGCAGTAATTCAACTTGCAGCGGCAACGTGTAGGTTTCGCCGCGAATGGCACCAGAGACCACCGACACCGCGCCGAACTCACCGATGGCACGCGCGTTGGTCAGCACCACGCCATAAAGCAACGCCCAGCGAATATTAGGCAAAGTGACACGGCGGAACATCTGCCAGCCCGAAGCGCCCAGCAATACGGCGGCTTCATCTTCATGGCTGCCCTGACTGAGCATCACCGGTACCAATTCACGGATGACGAATGGACAGGTAACGAATACCGTCACCATTACCATACCCGGCCAGGCAAACATAAACTGGATGTTATGGGCATCCAGCCAACCGCCCAGCGGGCCGTTGGTACCGTAAAACAGCAAATAAAGCAGCCCGGCGACCACCGGTGATACGGCAAAAGGAATGTCGATCAGCGTTAGCAGTAACTGGCGGCCCGGAAAATCAAAGCGCGCGACCAGCCAGGCCAGCAGCGTGCCGAAAATAAGGTTAACCGGCACGGTGATCAGCGCCATTAATACGGTCAGCCAGATCGAATGCAACATGTCGGAGTCCGACAAGTTCTTCCAAACTGCGGCGATACCGTCAGAAAGTGCCAGCACAAAAATGCTGATCATCGGCACCACCAGCAACAGCAGACAGATCAACATGCCAGTGCCGATCAATAACCATTTCACCCAGTCGGTGCGCTGGCGTGTTTCGCCTGCGAAAGCAGGAATATCAGACATCAGTGACCTCCAAGACGACGGCCATAACGGCTTTGTAAGGTGTTAATCGCAAACAGCAACAGCAACGACGCAGCCAAAATAACGGAAGCAATGGCGCTGGCGGCCGGGTAATCAAACTCCTGCAAACGAATGAAAATCATCAGCGAGGTCACCTCGGTTTTCCACGCGATGTTTCCGGCGATAAAAATGACGGCACCAAACTCGCCAAGGCTGCGCGTAAAGGACAGCGCCGTACCCGCCATCAGCGACGGCATTACTTCAGGTAACACCACGCGGCGAAAACTCTGCCAGCGCGATGCACCGAGGGTTTCAGCGGCTTCTTCGTATTCAGGACCTAACTCTTCCAGCACCGGCTGCACCGTACGCACCACAAAAGGAATACTGGTAAACGCCATCGCCACCGCAATGCCGAGCCAGGTATAGGAAACCTTGATATCAAAATGCGCCAGCCACTGGCCGTAAAACCCGTTGACCGAAAACAGACCAGCCAGAGTCAAACCGGCCACCGCGGTTGGCAAAGCAAAGGGTAAATCCATCAGGCCATCGAGCAGGCTTTTGCCCGGAAACTCATAACGGGTCAGGATCCAGGCCATCAGCATGCCGAAGAAGCAGTTAAAAATACTGGCGACACCCGCAGACAGCAGCGTCACTTTATAAGCCGCAATCACCTGGTCATTGGTGATCACCGCCCAATATTGGGCCAGCGTCATTTGAGACAGCTGCATCACCAACGCACTCAGCGGCAGCAACAGCACCAGGCAGACGAACAGCAAGCTGCTGCCGAGGCTCAGGGTGAATCCGGGAAGTACGCGTTTGCTCGACAACAACATTACTTATGACCTTGCTCTAACAGTTTATCCAGCTCACCGCCGGTGCTGAAATGGGTGCTCATGACTTGCGGCCAGCCGCCAAACTGATCCTCAACGTTGAACAATTTGGTCTCAGGAAACTGCCCTTTTGCGGCCGCCATGGCATTTTTATCGTAAACACGATAGTTAAAACTGGTGATGATCTGCTGCGCCTGCGGACTCCACAAATAGTTCAGATAATCCTTCGCCGCTTTTTCGGTGCCATTTTTCTCGACGTTTTTATCGACCCAGGCCACCGGGAACTCCGCCAGAATATCGACCGGCGGGACGATCACTTCATACTTGTCATCGCCGTACTGCTTACGGATGTTATTCACTTCGGATTCAAAACTGATCAGCACATCACCGAGTCCACGCTCCACAAAGGTGGTGGTCGCGCCACGGCCGCCAGTGTCGAACACTTCGACATTTTTCAGCAGATTGGCCATTTTCGCGCGGGTTTTATCCTGATTGCCCCCGTCTTCCTGGTTAAACGCGCCCCAGGCACCGAGATAGGTATAACGGCCATTGCCGGAGGTTTTCGGGTTCGGGAACACCAGTTTGACGTCAGAACGGGTCAGATCATCCCAGGTATGGATGTTCTTCGGGTTCCCTTTGCGTACCAGAAACGCCATGGTCGAATAGAAAGGTGAACTGTTGTTCGGTAAACGGCTCTGCCAGTCAGCGGGGAGCAGGTTTCCACGCTCGTGCAGGATTTGTACGTCGGTCACCTGATTGTAAGTCACCACGTCGGCCTTCAAGCCTTGCAGAATGGCCAATGCCTGTTTGGAAGAACGTAAGCGTCGTTAAATCCCCACGTTGATCGGCCGCGGGGTTTAAGGCAGGGTGATTTTCCAGGGCAGCAGTGCTTCCCAGTCGATTTCAGCGTCCGGCGATTTCAGCGCTGTAAGCAGCGCGT
>BHES01000137.1 GCA_003864575.1 Enterobacterales bacterium | reverse complement strand
CAGTTCCGAGAGGAAATACGACGATTCTTTAGTGAAATATTACCGGGTCTTGCTGGGGTATTATCATGTCGAATTAATGACAACTTTCAGATGCTGGAAAATGCATCTTCAAGTTAACTGTGTATATACCATTTAATCTCTGCTGATTCCAAACTCTGACCAGTTGCCACAGCTTTATAAATGTATGGGCTTGAGCAATCAAAATCTTTCACGATTAATAGCGGGGAGTGCATACGTGTACCGGTAACTTTACCCGTAGCATTATCAGTGGGAATCATCAGATTATGATGAAAACCTTTAACCTAAATACTGTATTCTCTGTGCTGAACATCGGAATCACCTTTAATCAGTGCACCACCGTCATCTTTCAGCCATAAATAAGCAGGAATTGCCATCTTTCAAATATCCCTTTAAAAAGTATGGGGATAATTATTCCTGCAAAGTTATATCACTACAAGATAAACTCTGATACTAAAACCCCCCCCTGTAAGGTGGCTCGTGCTATTCATTTTTTAATCTAAATACTGCCTCTGTCCCAGCTTCACGATAAACTGTCTCCCCTTTTCATCTTTGTAAACAGTGGGCCTTTGTTCCTCACGGGTCACCGTAGAGTGCAACAGTTCTTTACGCTTCCTCTCGTTATTAGCACGCTGGTCATTCATATGACACCAAGCATCATAATCTTCACGGCTCATTTTTTAATCAATCCTCTGTATCTTCATCACTTATCTGCTCATAGTATTCAACTCCACCGTAGATGCCAGTTAACAGTGTAAGTTCAGCATTGCGTTCAGTATCAGTTGCACGTCTCAGTGTGCCGGTAAGGTCATCGGGGTCCAGATAGTTGAACTGAAGTGGCACACTAAATTTGTGCCACATATCCGGATGGTAGTTCGGAAAAGATAAATGGAAGAGTTCCTGATTATAACAAGCTACTTTCTATGCGGTAAGTGTCGCTACAGTGGCTGTACCAGCCGCATCTGAGTACACGAAAGTTGCACTATTTGTTGCGACTGCAACCATGAGCAGCTTTGCTGATGGTGCCGGTTTGTCGAAAATAAGCCATGGAATGTCATGAAATGTAAAAGGTCTGTGATCAATCCGGTAAAAAATGCAGTCTCTTTAGGGAACTTTTCACACTTGCTGAGAAAGCTTTGGCCTGTTTGAAATAAATCCTTATAATTGGCGGCCCAGAAATGTGATTGGTTACACATCTTGATTCCCTCTCAGGCCCATGTTTACCTACAATAGTCACCCGGCTGTTTAACGCCGGGGGAACAATCTGACAACAACTGCCTGTGTGGCAATAACAATAACCAACGAAAATATGAAAATGAGCATTCGCGCGATCCTTACTATGGTTTTGGCAGTTGCTGCGTACAGCCAGGCAGCTTTTGCCGTGGTTTATCCTCTCCCAGCCAATAATGGTCGGCTGGTCGGGGAAAACATCACCGTCACCGTTCCAGAAAACAGCAAATTACCGCTGGAAAGTTATGCTGCACAGTTCCAGATGGGCCTGAGCAATATGCTTGAAGCTAACCCTGGCGTGGATCCTTTCCTGCCAACACCGGGCACCGTGCTGACTATTCCACATCAGCTGATCCTGCCGGATACCCCACATGAAGGCATTGTTATCAACAGTGCTGAAATGCGTCTGTATTACTACCCGAAAGGCAGCAATACCGTCGTGGTTCTGCCAATCGGTATCGGCGAACTGGGCAAAGACACCCCGATGAACTGGGTGACCACTATCCAGCGTAAGAAAGCCGGTCCGACCTGGACACCTACCGCCAAAATGCATGAAGAATATGCAGCGCGCGGTGAGTTCCTGCCAGCCGTCTTCCCTGCCGGCCCGGACAACCCGATGGGTCTGTATGCACTGTACGTCGGCCGTCTGTATGCCGTTCACGGCACCAACGCCAACTTTGGTATCGGTCTGCGTGTGAGCCACGGTTGTGTGCGTCTGCGTGATGCTGACATCAAATGGTTGTACGACAACGTGCCGCAGGATACGCGTGTGCAGTTCATCAACGAGCCGTTCAAAGCCACCGTTGAGCAAGGCGGCAAGCGCTATGTGGAGATCCACAACCCGCTGTCTGCCAACCAGCAAGAGTTTGACTCTCAGGAGCCAATTCCTGTTTCTCTGACCGGCAAAGTCGGTGCAGTCGCTATGGACCCAAGCGTGAACCAGACGATTGTTCAACGCGCCATCGAACTGCGTTCAGGTATGCCAACGCTGGTGAATTAATTTCAGCCCAGCTTGCAGCAGAAAGCTCCTCATATGAGGAGCTTTTTTTATGCCTGAGATCTGGCTTTCGGTATTAAACGTTGCATGTCATAAAAGCGTCACGCCACTGACTTAAGCTCTCGTGTAACAAAGTAAGACAAGTTGTATCACTTCTTATCTAACATTCCATTACACGGAGTTTTCTTTATGCATCAACCTGTATCTCTTGTCGCCCGCGCGGTTGTCGCCGCCCTGCTGTTCACTTCTGCTCAGGCCGCACTGGCCGACGCGTCCCTGACGTCCCGCGCCGCCATCGGTGACATCACCGAGCAAGGCGGTGCGCGTCGTCTGAGCAGTGACCAGACCGAGGCACTGAAAGCCTCGCTTTCTAACAAGACGGTGAAAAATGTGATCCTGCTGATTGGCGACGGCATGGGCGATTCTGAAATCACCTCAGCACGTAACTATGCGGAAGGTGCGGGTGGCTATTTCAAAGGGATCGATGCGCTGCCGCTGACCGGTCAATACACCCACTATTCGCTCGATAAAAAAACCCATAAACCAAACTACGTCACCGACTCCGCCGCGTCGGCGACCGCCTGGTCAACTGGCGTGAAAAGCTACAACGGGGCACTGGGCGTTGACGTTAACGGCAAAGATCACGCCACCCTGCTTGAGTTGGCTAAAGCGGCAGGTTTTGCCACCGGTAACGTGTCTACCGCTGAATTGCAGGATGCCACTCCGGCGGCACAAATTTCTCACGTGACGTCGCGTAAATGTTACGGCCCCGAAGAGACCAGTGAAAAATGCCCGACCAATGCGCTGGAGAATGGTGGTCGTGGTTCGATCACTGAGCAACTGCTGAAAACCCGTGCGGACGTCACGCTCGGCGGTGGTGAAAAATCCTTCGCTCAGTTAGCCAAAAGTGGTGAATTCCAAGGGAAATCACTGAAGGAACAAGCGACGGCGCAGGGTTATCAGTGGGTAGAAAATACGGACGAACTGAGCGCCATTACGCTGGCTGACCAGACTAAACCGCTGCTGGGTCTGTTCTCGGCAGGGAATATGCCAGTGCGCTGGAGCGGTCCCAAAGCCAGTTATCACGGGAACATTGATAAGCCGGCGGTGACCTGCGAAATCAATCCACAGCGCACCAGCGACATTCCAACGCTGGCCGCCATGACGGAAAAAGCCATCGACCTGCTGAAAACACAGCAGAAAGGCTTCTTCCTCCAGGTGGAAGGTGCGTCGATTGATAAACAGGATCACGCAGCCAACCCATGTGGTCAGTTTGGCGAAACGGTTGATCTTGACGAAGCGGTGCAAAAAGCCCTCGAATTTGCCCGCAAAGACGGCAATACGCTGGTGATTGTGACGGCTGACCACGCCCACTCCAGCCAGATTATTGAAGCCGATGCCAAAGCACCGGGTCTGACCCAAACCCTCACCACCAAAGACGGTGCGCCGATGACCATCAGCTATGGCAACTCTGAAGAGGATTCACAGGGTCACACTGGCACCCAGCTGCGCATCGCCGCTTACGGCCCGCATGCAGCCAACGTTGTGGGGCTGACAGACCAGACCGATCTGTTCTTCACCATAAAAAATGCGATGGCAATTAAATAATTAACCGCCCTCTTTCCCCCTCGCTATTGCGGCCCGAGAGCCGCAATAGCGAACACATTAACGCCGCAGACTTATGCTTCATCCCCCTTTGAATCATGGTTTCCGCTAAGCGATTACGGTATAGTTTCGCCCGCTGCGGCAAAATCCGCAGCCGGGATTTGCACCCTGGATAACACAACGTCGATATATAGATTACCTTTATATATTGAAGCTTTAGCACACCTTTTGTTTGTTACTCGTTCATGTAATAAGCAACTGCTCTATGGTGGCTCAGGCGGGGCAGCCTTCGGGCTGGCCGGTGATCCGTTGTGGCCGGTAGTGCAAACTCCGTCTGGGCTACCACCCAAGAGATTTGCACCTCTTTGTGGTAGCAAAATTCGTTTTGCAACGGAGAATGCGAATGTCTATCACCAACCTGGCAGTAAAACCCTCACTTTCGACCAAGCGCCCTTATCAGAACTGGCACACGGCAGATATCATTGCGGCGTTGCACAAAAAAGGCACAACGCTGGCTGCGTTATCACGCGAGTCTGGCCTGAGTTCTTCAACGCTGGCCAACGCCCTTTCCCGCCCCTGGCCTAAAGGGGAACTGCTGATAGCGCAAGCCCTGGGTACCAAACCGTCTGACATATGGCCGCTGCGTTATTTCACTGAAAATGGGCAACCGATCGTCAAAACCATGAGGAATACAACGAAAGTCTGAGGCTAAACTCTGGCGGTGAAGGGAGCTGGAAGTCTCTTGTTCCTTTGTTGTCACCGCCTTATTGACGCGCCCCTCACGTTAGCACTCATGTCAACTGTTATATATTTTATTCATCATATTGTTACTGTTATACACCACAGCCTCCGTGTTTAAATTCACTCCTCGCAAAAACCCAACGTGACCTGACCTTTCTTCGAGAATTCACCTGCAAATCTCATCGCGCGCCTTTACCTGCCTGCGCCTATGCTGAAAGAGTCATTCCACAAAAACAGAGGTTATTATGTTTGGTCTGGATGCACTCGAACTGGCTCGGATCCAGTTTGCTTTCACCGTGTCGTTTCACATCATCTTCCCCGCCATTACTATCGGACTCGCCAGTTTTCTGGCGGTGCTGGAAGGCATGTGGCTAAAAACAAAAAAAGAGGAATACCGCGACCTGTACCATTTTTGGTCGAAAATCTTCGCCGTCAACTTCGGCATGGGTGTGGTATCAGGGCTGGTCATGGCGTACCAGTTTGGTACCAACTGGAGCTTTTTCTCCTCCTTCGCAGGCAGCATTACTGGTCCGTTACTCACGTATGAAGTGTTAACCGCCTTCTTCCTCGAAGCGGGTTTTCTCGGTGTGATGCTGTTTGGCTGGAACCGCGTCGGCCCCGGCCTGCATTTCTTCGCCACCTGCATGGTGGCGCTCGGTACGCTGATGTCGACCTTCTGGATCTTGGCCTCAAACAGCTGGATGCAAACGCCGCAGGGTTTTGAGATCGTCAATAATCAGGTCGTACCGGTTGACTGGCTGAAAGTCATCTTTAACCCCTCATTCCCCTACCGTTTATTGCACATGACCACTGCCGCCTTCCTCTCTTCCGCTTTCTTTGTCGGTGCCTCCGCCGCGTGGCATCTGCTCAAGGGCCGCGATACCCCGGCGATGCGCACCATGCTGTCGATGGCGATGTGGATGGCGCTGATTGTCGCGCCAATACAGGCGCTTATCGGTGACGCGCACGGTCTGAACACCCTTAAATATCAGCCCGCAAAAATTGCCGCTATCGAAGGACATTGGGAGAATAAAAACAGTGAGCCGTCGCCGCTGGTGCTGATTGGCTATCCGGACATGAACCGCGAAGAGACGCGTTACGCACTGGAAATTCCGTGGCTCGGCAGCCTGATCCTGACCCACAGTCTGGATAAACAAATTCCGGCACTGAAATCTTTCGCCAAAGAGGACCGGCCAAACTCCACCATCATCTTCTTCACCTTCCGCATCATGGTTGGGCTGGGATTGTTGATGATTCTGGCGGGCGTCTGGAGTTTATGGCTGCGCCGTCGCGGCACTTTATACCGTTCACGCCCT
This sequence comes from Enterobacterales bacterium, assembly GCA_003864575.1. Classification (GTDB taxonomy): domain Bacteria; phylum Pseudomonadota; class Gammaproteobacteria; order Enterobacterales; family Enterobacteriaceae; genus Ewingella. Next base: position 2,866 of record BHES01000137.1, on the reverse strand, counting down.
TTCCTGCATTTCGTCTTCTGGATGGGGCCGTCGGGTTTACTGGCGCTGCTGGCGGGGTGGTTCACGACAGAAATTGGCCGCCAGCCATGGGTGGTGTATGGCCTGCTGCGCACCAAAGACGCGGTGTCCGGGCACGGCGAAATGCAGATGAGCATCAGCCTGATGCTGTTTATCCTGATTTACTGCTCGGTGTTTGGCGTCGGTTATCTGTACATGATGCGCCTGATCCGCAAAGGGCCGGTCGCGCATGAAGGCCTCGAAACCAATCATGGCGGACCAGGGCAACACCGCACACCGGCACGGCCGCTTTCTGCGGCGCATGAACCACTGAACGACGCTGATAAAGGGGCCGACAATGAACGTTGATCTTCCGCTGATCTGGTTTTTAATCATCGTCTTTGGCGTGATGATGTACGTGGTCATGGACGGCTTCGACTTAGGCATCGGCATTCTCTTTCCGCTGGTCAAAGCCGAACATGAGCGCGACGTGATGATGAATACCGTGGCGCCGGTGTGGGACGGCAACGAGACGTGGCTGGTCCTCGGCGGCGCGGCGCTGTTTGGCGCGTTTCCGCTGGCCTATGCGGTTATTCTCGACGCGCTGGCTATCCCGCTGACCTTGATGCTGTTTGGGCTGATTTTTCGCGGCGTCGCCTTTGAGTTTCGTTTCAAAGCCAGCGCCGAAAAACGCCATGTCTGGGACAAAGCCTTTATCTGGGGCTCGCTGTTTGCCACCTTCAGTCAGGGCGTAGTGCTGGGCGCAGTGATCAACGGCATTCCGGTGGTTAACCGCGCTTATGCGGGCGGTGCGCTGGACTGGCTGACGCCGTTTACGCTGTTTTGTGGTGTGGGTCTGGTGGTGGCCTATGCCCTGCTCGGCTGCACCTGGCTCATCATGAAAACTGAAGGTCCGTTGCAGGAGAATATGCAAAGCCGGGTAAAACCGCTGCTGCTGGCTTTCCTGCTGGTCATGGCCGCCATCAGTTTGTGGACGCCGCTGGCGCACCCGGGCATTGCTGACCGCTGGTTCACCATGCCGAATATCCTCTGGTTCCTGCCGGTGCCGGTGTTGGTGCTGCTGGTGTCGCTGTGGATGTTGCGTACCGTGAACAAAAAATCACACCATGCGCCGTTCCTGTTGACGCTGGCGCTGATTTTCCTCGGCTACAGCGGCCTGGGGATCAGCATCTGGCCGAACATCATCCCGCCATCCGTGACGCTGTGGGACGCCGCCGCCCCGCCGCAAAGCCTGAGCTTTATGCTGGTCGGTGCGCTGATCATTATTCCTATCATTCTGGTCTACACCTTCTGGAGCTACTACGTGTTCCGTGGAAAAGTGACCCACGATCAGGGATACCATTGAGGCGATGATGAAAAAATTAATCAGAGAAATGGATGATGAAACGGTGATCCGTCAGCCGTGGTGGAAACGCGTTGGCTGGTTGGCCATCATCTGGGGCGGCAGCGTGCTGGCGCTGTTTGTGGTGGCCACCGTGTTCAAACTCTTAATGGTCGCCGCCGGAATGCGCACGCATTAACTCCCTGTAAAATAAAACGGGCGCAGCGGTATTTCCCGCTGCGCCCGAAGAACCGCCGTGATGAACGGTTATTTCACAATATTATTCAGCAAATCATCCAAACGGTCGTCGTCGATCCCCGACGGTTCGAGATGCGCGGTGACGTCTGCGACGTTAAACAGCAGGCTGACGGCCACTTCGGCGGCATCACCGATATCATGCCCGACATCCACCGTCAGATTCCCGTCCACTTCCACATGGAAATCCACAAACACGCGGTCGCCGCCGTTGCGGGTACGTACGTCATGCACGCCGCTGACGCCCGGTACGCTAAGCACAGCGGCTTTGATACGTTTACGGTCTTCAATATCCAGTTCGCGGTCCAGCAGCTGTTTAAGCGCGTCCCCCGCCATGCCGCGTGCGTTCCAAATCATATAGAACGAAATCAGCAGCGCACCGATGGAGTCGGAACGCGTCCAGCCCAGGTGACTTTCCAGCACCAGTGCTATCAGCACCGCGACGTTAACGGCCACATCCGTAATGTAATGCGCACGGTCGGCGGCAATCGCCGTGGAACCGGTACGTTTCACCACATAAGTTTGCATCAACACCAGGCAGATTGCCGCGCAGCAACTGCCGATGATCACCCAAATACCCAGTCCCAGCTGCGCCAATGGCTGCGGGTTGATAATGCGGCTGATAGATTCACCGCCCAATACCAGACCGGCGGCGCCAAGCAATAATGCCTGCACGAAAGCCGCCACGGCTTCGGCTTTGCCGTGCCCGTAACGGTGGCCTTTATCCGCCGGACGCCCGGCATAACGCACGCCAATCAGTGTCACCATCGAGGCCAACACGTCGACCAGACCGTCGGCTGCTGAAGTCAGCATGGCAATCGACCCGGTGGCAATCCAGGCCCAGACTTTAATAAAGACCAACACCAGCGCCACGCAGACTGAAATCAGTGAAGCGATACGCGTCAGGCCTTTATAGGGAATTGGACGGCTCATGCGGCGGTCCGGGAAATGACATCAGTTTGAGAATTTTTCACGCGTGGTTCCTGATACAAAATTCGGCTTTATTGAAAGTGACAATGTCTTAATCAAAATGAGGGCGGGCATTATACCCGTTTCTGCATTTTTCGGAGCATACCTATAGTGTGGATCTTCGTGCCCTCGTTGTACTAACTTGACGCTTATTTACTTGCTTTTACATCAATACGATCTAAATAACTGCGCTTAATACCGCTCCACTTTTGTTAACCCATGTTTGTTGCCAGGGAAAGGTGAAGCGGCTTTCATAAATTGTCTGACATTGTTCAGTAATTGCCACATCGTTCTGCAGCGATG
>BHES01000136.1 GCA_003864575.1 Enterobacterales bacterium | reverse complement strand
TAGTTTTTTCGGGGTTCAGTACGCCAGGATTTGGATGTCATAGTTAGGTGCCCGTCTAATTTAGGTGGGCGTCTAAGCTATCAGGACAGGTCAATTAGCTACATACGGCACTGAGTTGACGCTTACATTCCAGGCGACATTAAAGAAAAAAGTCTTTATTAAATACAGCCTGCTCGGTCTGTTACTGTTTGTGCCATTCCTGATTGCGGCTTTCTGGATGATGGGCTCATTCATTGCCACGCTTTATCAAATCGTCACGTTGGGTGATATCTCCGCTGATAACACTAACGTCATCATGATGAGCTATTTCTTTAACTTCTTTATGTCGATGGTGATTCTGTTCGTCGGTGCGCTGGTGGTTGCCAGTTATCAGGTCGTGGCGATCCGCAATTATGTCTTTAACCAGACTAAAATTGATGGCCACGTACAGTTGCGTTCATCGATGAAAACCCTGCAGTACCTTGGCCTGTTATTCACCAACGCGCTGATCGTTATCTTCTCGCTGGGTTTGGCGACGCCGGTGGCGCATGTGCGCTATGCCCGCTACATCGCCAACTGCACGGCGGTTGAAGGCGACCTCTTGTTGCTGAATGTGCAGGCGCACCATGACACGGCTAATACGGCAGTGGCGGAAGAAGTGGCGCAGGCGTTTGATCTCGGTGCCGGAATATAATGCATGACGCATGAGGGTCTGTGGTTTCAAACCGACGGCGATGCAGGCCGCATCGACCATATTGAGGCAGCAGCGCAATAAAAAAGGCCGCTTGCGCGGCCTTTCTCTTTACGACGGGCTTGATATCAGTGAGTTACAGAGCAGCAATAGTGGCTTTCTGTTCTGCAATCTTGATTTTGGCTTCGCCACAAGCTGCCAGACGGTCGCGTTCTTTGGCGACTACGGCTTCAGGCGCACGCGCCACAAAACCTTCGTTAGACAACTTGCCTTCGATAGACGCAATCTCGCCGTCCAGTTTCGCCATCTCTTTGTCAAGACGCGCCAGTTCGGCGTCTTTATCAATCAGACCGGCCATCGGGATCAGCAGCTCAGCACCTTCTACCAGTTTAGTGACAGACACCGGGCCTTTGTCGCCAGCCGACAGAATGGTGATGGATTCCAGACGTGCCAGAGAGGAGATAAAGCTCAGGTTCTGTTCCACACGACGCTGTGCTTCAGCACTTGCGCCACGCAGCAGCAGTTCCAGCGGTTTGCCCGGAGACAGGTTCATCTCGGCTCGCACGTTACGGATTGCGATGATCGCCTGCTTAATCCATTCCAGATCGGCCAGCGCCAGTTCGTCCGCTTTTGCCGCGTCAAATTCCGGGAAAGGTTGCAGCATGATCGTATCAGCCGTAATGCCTTTCAGGGTTTTCACGCGCTGCCAGATGGTTTCTGTGATGAACGGAATGATCGGATGCGCCAGGCGCAGCAAACCTTCCAGCACTTCCACCAGTGTATGACGAGTACCGCGCAGTTGTGCTTCGCTGCCGCTGGTCATGACCGGTTTGGTGAGTTCCAGATACCAGTCGCAGAACTGGTTCCAGGTGAATTCATACAGAATGCTGGCGGCCAGATCGAAGCGGTAGGTGTCCATCGCGTCGCGGTAGGCTTTCACCGTGCGGTTGTATTCGGCGAGGATCCAGCGGTCAGCCAGTGACAGCTCGAGTTCACCGCCGTTCAGGCCACAATCTTGATCTTCAGTGTTCATCAGCACGAAGCGGCTGGCGTTCCACAGCTTGTTACAGAAGTTGCGGTAGCCTTCAAGACGCTTCATGTCCCAGTTGATATCGCGGCCGGTTGAGGCCAGCGCCGCCAGCGTAAAGCGCAGGGCGTCGGTGCCGTGCGGTTCGATACCGTTCGGGAACTGCTTCTCGGTGCGCTTGCGGATTTTCTCGGCCAGCTGCGGCTGCATCATGTTGCCGGTACGTTTTTCCAGCAAATCTTCCAGCGAGATACCGTCGATCATATCCAGCGGATCGATAACGTTACCTTTTGACTTAGACATTTTCTGCCCTTCGTCATCGCGGATAAGACCGGTCATGTAAACGGTGTTGAACGGCACCTGCGGCTTACCGTTTTCGTCTTTCACGAAGTGCATGGTCATCATGATCATGCGCGCGATCCAGAAGAAGATGATGTCAAAACCGCTCACCACTACGCTTGAAGGGTGGAAGGCTTTGAGATCAGGCGTCTGCTCTGGCCAGCCCAGCGTGGAGAAGGTCCACAGGCCGGATGAGAACCAGGTGTCGAGCACGTCTTCGTCCTGCGTCAGCACCACGTCTGCGCCCAGATTGTTTTCGCTGCGCACTTCCGCTTCATCGCGGCCAACGAACACGTTGCCTTCGGCGTCATACCAGGCCGGAATACGGTGTCCCCACCACAGCTGACGGGAGATACACCAGTCCTGAATGTCGCGCATCCAGCTGAAGTACATGTTCTCGTACTGTTTCGGAACGAACTGGATCTCACCAGTTTCCACGGCTTCCACCGCGACTTTCGCCAGCGGGGCCGTACGGACATACCACTGGTCGGTCAGCATCGGTTCAATCACCACGCCGCCACGGTCGCCGTAAGGTACGGTCAGGTCGTGAGGTTTAACCTCTTCGAGCAGGCCCATTTCGTCGAAAGCGGCGACCACGGCTTTACGCGCGGCAAAGCGCTCAAGGCCACGGAACTGCTCAGGAATATCGTTGCTGCACGCGTCGGTCTCTTCGCCATTAGTGTCGAAGATTTCGGCGGTCTGGCGGATATCACCATCGAAGGTCAGGATGTTGATCATCGGCAGGCCATGACGTTTCCCGACTTCATAGTCGTTAAAGTCGTGGGCTGGAGTGATTTTCACGCAACCGGTGCCTTTTTCCATGTCGGCATGTTCGTCGCCGAGGATCGGAATGCGGCGGCCAACCAGCGGCAGGATGATCTCTTTGCCGATCAAGTCTTTGTAACGAGGATCTTCTGGATTAACCGCCACGCCGGTATCACCGAGCACGGTCTCTGGACGCGTTGTGGCAACCACCAGATAATCTTTACCTTCGGCGGTTTTCGCGCCGTCAGCCAGCGGATAACGCAGGTGCCACATGGAACCTTTGGACTCGCGGTTTTCTACTTCGAGATCGGAGATCGCGGTGCGCAGTTTCGGGTCCCAGTTCACCAGGCGTTTGCCACGGTAAATCAGGTCTTCTTTGTACAGGCGCACAAACACTTCGCGCACGGCGTTGGAGAGGCCTTCATCCATGGTGAAGCGTTCGCGCTCCCAGTCCACGGAGTCGCCCAGACGGCGCATCTGGCGGGTAATGGTGCCACCTGATTCGGCTTTCCAGTCCCAGATTTTTTCGATAAACGCGTCGCGACCGTAGTCATGGCGGGTTTTGCCTTCTTCGGCAGCAATTTTGCGCTCAACCACCATTTGCGTGGCGATACCGGCGTGGTCGGTCCCCGCCTGCCACAGGGTATTTTTACCCTGCATGCGCTGGTAGCGGATCATGGCATCCATGATGGTTTGCTGGAAAGCGTGACCCATGTGCAAGCTACCGGTGACGTTCGGCGGCGGGATCATGATGGCAAAGCTTTCTTTACTGGTATCACCATGTGGCTTGAAGTAGCCCTGTTCTTCCCAGTGCTCGTAAAGCGGCTGCTCGATGTCTTGCGGGTTATATGTCTTATCCATTTCGCTTTCGTTTTTTAGTCGGTCGATGTAGTGACAGACGGCGGCGTGGCCGTGGTCAACGTAAAACCGACGCTGCGATAGGCTTTGTAGCGATCGCGCGCCAGTTGTTTAAGAGAATCTTCGTAAGGGACGAAGTCTACCACTTCATGGAAAGCAGTAGCAAAATCTGCAAACTGAGGCAGCAGACTTATCAGCAAATCTCGCGGTGCATTGCCCCGTTTGCCTGGCCAGCACAGCTCAACCGGCGCGCCGAATTTCGGCCCTTCGCCTGCTAAATTATGCGGAACGAACTGACTGGGGTCACGTTGCCACAGCGCTTCGTCCAGACGTTCTGCCTGCTGCTGACTCTCACAGGCCAGCAACACGCGTTTCCCCGCCCGGCAGCGCTCGGCGGCAATCTGGCAGGCCAGCGCTTCGTGTGAAGTCAGGGTTCCATCCGGGTCGGGCGCATCGATGAGGAAGAAGGTGGCTTGTTTCATCAGTTACAATATATCCAGAATGTATCAGGCCGGTATTAGCCGGCCTTGGGTATTGAGATGATTGATTAGGCCAATTGTCGCAGCCAGTTTGGGCGCGGACAGCGCACAGGAACCGGAGCGTACACGTAGTACGTGACGGTGACGAGCACTGCCCAGGCTCAAAATGGCAAGTAAAATGGCTTAATCGTCGCCATCTAAGCCTGCACGGTTGAGCAGGAACTGTGACAAGAGAGCGACAGGACGACCGGTTGCGCCTTTGTTTTTACCTGAACGCCACGCCGTACCGGCGATGTCCAGATGTGCCCAGCTGTATTTGCGGGTGAAGCGCGACAGGAAGCAACCAGCGGTGATAGCGCCACCCGGACGGCCACCGATGTTCGCCATGTCTGCAAAGTTGGAATCCAACTGCTCCTGATATTCATCAGCCAGCGGCAGACGCCATGCACGGTCGCCGGATTGCTCGGACGCACCGATCAATTCGTGAGCCAGCGGATTGTGGTTCGACAGCAAACCGGTGATGTGATGGCCGAGGGCAATCACGCAGGCACCGGTCAGCGTGGCGACGTCAATCACCAGCTCAGGATCGAAACGCTCAACGTAGGTCAGGGTATCGCACAGCACCAGACGCCCTTCGGCATCGGTATTGAGCACTTCAACGGTCTGGCCAGACATGGTGGTCAGAATGTCGCCCGGACGGAACGCCTGGCCGCCAGGCATATTTTCACAGCCCGCCAGCACGCCGATCACGTTAAGCGGCAGGTTAAGCTCGGCCACCACGCGCATTGCGCCGTAGACCGCGGCGGCACCGCACATGTCGTACTTCATTTCGTCCATATCAGCCGCAGGCTTAATGGAGATACCGCCGGAATCGAAGGTTAAACCTTTGCCAACAAGCACGATAGGCTTAGCGTCCGGGTTAGGATTACCTTTATATTCCATCACCGACATCAATGATTCGTTCTTCGAACCCTGACCCACGGCGAGATAAGCATTCATACCCAGCTCTTTCATCTGCTGTTCGCCGATGACGCGGGTTGTGATGTTGGTGCTAAACGCATCCGCCAACTGACGAGCCTGAGAGGCCAGATAGGCTGCATTACAGATGTTTGGCGGCATATTGCTGAGATCTTTCGCCGCTTTAATACCGGCAGCTACCGCCAGACCGTGCTGAATTGCACGTTCGCCGTTGGTCAGTTCACGGCGCGTTGGCACGTTGAAGACCATTTTACGCAGCGGACGGCGCGGTTCGACTTTGTTGCTTTTCAACTGATCGAAGGTGTAGAGCGACTCTTTGGAGGTTTCGACGGCCTGACGCACTTTCCAGTAGGTGTTGCGTCCTTTAACGTGCAGCTCGGTCAGGAAGCACACGGCTTCCATTGAACCGGTGTCATTCAGAGTATTGATCGTTTTCTGAATCACCTGCTTGTACTGGCGCTCGTCGAGCTCACGCTCTTTCCCGCAGCCGATAAGCAGGATGCGTTCTGAAAGAATATTTGGAACATGATGCAGCAACAGGGTCTGGCCCACTTTGCCTTCAAGTTCGCCGCGGCGAAGCAGAGCGCTGATGTAACCGTCACTGATTTTGTCGAGTTGTTCGGCAATCGGTGACAGACGGCGAGGTTCAAAAACGCCGACTACAATACAGGCACTGCGTTGTTTTTCCGGGCTACCGCTTTTTACGCTGAACTCCATGCACTCTCCTGAATCTTAAAGACAACGGCGGGGGCTGCGGCTAGAATGGATCGCCGGAGACATCACCCGTCACTGTGTTAACGACCTGTGTTAACCTGAACGGCGTTAGTTTTTATTTTGGCGGCTATAAGTATCTTCCTATAGGACACCCCAATTCTCGGTGTTTTAATACTATTTTAGTGTGAAGGTTGCCATATGATGAGAATAAATGACGGATTAGCGATGAAACTATCGATTTTCCTGCAAAAAGACAAGTTTTCACAGGCGTATTAAGCGTGATCATCATTAGATATCTGGTTAGGGAAACCTTCAAGAGCCAAATCGCAATCCTCTTTATCCTGCTGTTAATCTTCTTTTGTCAGAAGTTGGTCAGGGTTCTGGGCGCGGCGGTTGATGGCGATATCCCAACAAATTTAGTCCTTTCTCTGCTGGGCTTAGGTGTGCCGGAAATGGCGCAGCTCATCCTGCCTTTGAGCCTGTTTCTTGGCTTACTGATGACGTTAGGCAAGCTTTATACTGACAGTGAAATCACTGTCATGCATGCCTGTGGACTTGGTAAACGTTCACTAATCCTTGCTGCTCTCAGTCTGGCGCTTATCACCTCTGTTTTTGCCGGTATCAATGCATTCTGGGTCAGCCCTTGGTCTTCCAAACATCAGGATGAAGTGCTGGCGGAAGCCAAGGCCAATCCGAGCATGGCGGCCATGGTAGAAGGGCAGTTCCAGCAGGCACAGAACGGTAATGCGGTGCTGTTTGTTGGTAATGTGAAGGGAAAAGAGTTTCATAATGTTTTCCTGGCGCAGCTGCGGCCGAATGGCAACCAGCGTCCTTCCGTGGTTATCGCCGATAAAGGCCACATGGAGCAGCGGCCGGATGGTGCTCAGACGGTGACCCTCGACCAAGGCACTCGCTATGAAGGTACCGCGCTGCTGCGTGACTTCCGCATCACCGATTTCACCAACTATCTGGCGGTCATTGGCCATCAGACCGTGGCGGTCGATGAGAGTGATTCCGACCAGATGTCGATGCATCAGCTCTGGCAGTCCAATGAACCTGACGCGCGTTCCGAGTTCCACTGGCGTCTGACCTTAGTGGTGTCAGTCTTTATCATGGCGTTGCTGGTAGTGCCGCTCAGCGTGGTGAACCCGCGTCAGGGCCGCGTGCTCAGTATGCTGCCTGCCATTTTGCTGTACTTAATCTTCTTCCTGCTACAAAGCTCGCTGCGGTCTAACGGCGCGAAGGACAAGCTCGACCCGCTGGTCTGGATGTGGGTCACCAACCTGGCCTACTTCGCCCTCGCGATGGTGCTTAATATGTGGGACACGCTGCCGGTTCGTAAAATCCGGGCGCGTTTGAGAGGAGCTGCCTGATGTTTGGAGTTTTAGACCGATATATCGGCCGCACTATTTTCAACACCATCATGATGACCTTGTTCATGCTGGTATCGCTCTCGGGCATCATTAAGTTTGTCGACCAGCTGCGTAAAGTTGGGCAGGGTGCTTATTCCGCTGCGGGCGCCGGTATTTATACCTTGCTCAGCGTGCCGAAAGACGTCGAGATCTTCTTCCCGATGGCGGCTCTGCTGGGCGCATTGCTTGGCCTTGGCACACTGGCAACGCGCAGTGAGCTGGTGGTGATGCAGGCATCCGGTTTCACCCGTATGCAGATTGCCTCTTCCGTTATGAAAACTGCCATCCCGCTGGTATTACTGACCATGGCGATTGGTGAGTGGGTTGCGCCGCAGGGCGAGCAGATGGCGCGTAACTACCGTGCGCAGCAGATGTACGGTGGGTCACTGCTTTCCACACAGAGCGGCTTGTGGGCCAAAGACGGTAAAGACTTTATTTACATCGAACGGGTCGCGGGTGACAACGAGATAACCGGCGTTAATATTTATCACTTCGATGATGCCAATAAACTGCAATCCGTTCGTTACGCCTCGTCGGCTGCTTTCGAGAATGGGGTGTGGAAACTGTCGCAGGTGGATGAATCTCTTCTGACCGATCCTAAGCAAATTACCGGTTCGCAGACCCTGACCGGTGAATGGAAAACCAACCTGACGCCAGACAAACTGGGCGTGGTGGCACTGGATCCGGACGCGCTGTCGATAAGCGGTCTATACAGTTATGTAAAATACCTCAAACAGAGCGGGCAGGAGTCCAAGCGCTACCAACTGAACATGTGGAGTAAAATCTTCTCGCCACTGTCGGTGGCGGTGATGATGCTGATGGCGCTGTCGTTCATTTTCGGCCCTTTGCGCAGCGTACCAATGGGCGTGCGCGTGGTGACGGGGATCTGCTTTGGTTTCTTATTCTACGTGCTTGACCAGATTTTCGGCCCTCTCAGCCTGGTGTATAGCATTCCGCCGGTACTTGGGGCGCTGCTGCCAAGCGGGTTGTTCCTGGTCATCAGTATCTTCCTGCTGCTGAAAAAACGATGACGGTTGAACGCTAAAAAGTGACTGATAGAGAGAAGGGCGCCGATGTTTAAGCGCCCTTTTTTTATTGCGTTATTTTACCGTCAGATTTCGTTATTCCGTACCAGTTCAGCCACCAGTTCATTAACTCCGTCACTCATATTTTTGAACTTGGTCAGTTCACTGCGGGTCACTACCACGAATACGCCGACACCGCGCTGCGGCACCATCGCCACATACGTGATAAACCCGCCACCGCCACCGGTTTTCTGAATGATACGTGGCAACAGCGGCGTAGGTGCCATGGTGACCCAGCCCATCCCGAGAGAATCGGCCATACCCGGTACGTCCATCCCTTTCAGCGACACCAGGTCGGTACGCTGGTAATACATCTTCTGTGCCAGTTCTGCGGTTGCACTGCGTTTACCCAGGGCAGAAGGCAGGAACTGACGCATCCAGCGGCCCATGTCGGCTGGCGTTGAGTAAATCCCGCCGCTGCCCGCTGCCGCCGTGGTGTTCAGGCAGGGGCTTGGGCGCAGGCCGCTCATTAGGCGCGCGCACTGGCTTGCATTAGGCGTCAGCGTGGTATCCACCATGCCGAGTGGCTGGGTAATCTGCTCACTCAGCAACTGGGTATACGGCTTACGTGCGGCGTTAGAGAGCGCATCAGACAGC
>BHES01000135.1 GCA_003864575.1 Enterobacterales bacterium | reverse complement strand
TTCACGCGCTGCTTACAGCGCTGAAATCGCCGGACGCTGAAATCGACTGGGAAGCACTGCTGCCCTGGAAAATCACCCTGCCTTAAACCCCGCTGCCGATCAACGTGGGGATTTAACGACGCTTACGTTTTATTCAGGCTTTGCGACAGCATGATTGAAATACCAATCAGCCAGATAAGATTATTTGAAAAACCACTCAACGCATCATTGAGTGCCGCAGCCGGTTTGCCAGGGTTAGTCACCCCGGTGAGCGCGACCAGCGCAATCGCAATAATAGAAATGGCACCAATCGGCAGGGCTTTGCCGATGATAGCGGCAATTGTACCGACAAACAGCGCTAACAGATGCCATGCGCTGGGTGTCACGTCTTGTGGGTGCGGAACAACAAACCAGATAATCAGCGTAATAATAATAGCGATAAGGGAGGGAACAGGTTTCAGCGGGGTCATCCGATCCATAATATTTTCACTCTTCCAGAGATAATCAACATCTCAGAAAAGCAGGAGCAATAATCTGAGATTAATGAATGCCGTTATTCTGTGATCAATGCTGCCTACCTTGTTAAAGGCGCACCGACCGTCTGTCGATAATAGAGAGTGGGGGGCGGAGAATATTTGTCCAAGGTCATCTATGGCGCAGGAAAGCCATAAAAAAAGGGCGCGGTGCAGTCAGTTAACTCTGACCGGCACGGCGCCCTTTCTGATAGTAATGCTGAGGAATTATGGCGCAGGAATAGTGAAGCGCTTATGGATCTCTTCGAGCGAGTTCAGCACGTCCTGATCCAGCGTCAAGTTTTGGCTGTCAATATTGATCTTCAGCTGTTCCAACGTGGTTGCGCCGAGCAGGGTGCTGGCAACAAACGGCTGTTGGCGAACAAAGGCCAGCGCCATCTGTGAGGGATCCAGACTGTGCTTCTTCGCCAGCGCGACATACTCGGTCACGGCGGCTTCAGACTGCGGTAAAGAGTAACGGGTGAAGCGGCTGAACAGCGTGTTGCGCGCATTCGCCGGTTTCGCGCCATTCAGGTATTTACCGCTCAGCGTACCGAAAGCCAGACTTGAATAAGCCAGAAGCTCAATACCTTCATGCTGGCTTATCTCTGCCAGACCAATCTCAAAACTGCGGTTCAGCAGGCTGTACGGATTTTGGATCGACACAATGCGTGGCAGATCGTGTTTCTCGGCCAGTTGCAGATAACGCATCACGCCCCACGGCGTTTCATTGGATACGCCGATGTAGCGAATTTTACCGGCGCGCACTTGCTCATTCAGCGCTTCCAGTGTTTCCAGAATGGTGACCGGTGAGCTGTCGTCGGTGTACTGATAACCCAGTTTGCCGAAAAAGTTTGCCGGGCGCTGCGGCCAGTGCAACTGATAGAGATCCAGATAATCGGTATTCAGGCGCTTGAGGCTGGCGTCCAGCGCGGCACGGATATTTTTGCGATCCAGATATTGATCCGGACGGATGGCGTTGTCGCTACCGCGTGATGGGCCGGAAACCTTACTGGCCAGGACGATTTTTTCACGATTGCCGCGGGCTTTCAGCCAGCTGCCAATATAGCTTTCGGTCAGGCCCTGGGTTTCAGGACGCGGCGGTACCGGATACATTTCTGCCGTATCAATCAGATTGATGCCAGCAGCAACGGCGTAATCCAGCTGTTGGTGGGCTTCGGCTTCGCTGTTTTGTTCACCAAAAGTCATGGTGCCAAGTCCCAGTAAGCTCACTTCTAAAGAACTGTGGGGTATACGGTGATATTGCATTGCCGGTCTTCCTTACTTTTTGAGGATGTCAGGCCGGTGAAAGGGCCTTAACTGACCTTATGTCTATTTTAAATTGAAGACGTGATCTGTTTTAAAGACGTTGTCTGTGCGTCAGGGACGATATCTGACTATATACAAGCGATGCGGGTGGGGGAAGTGGCAAGCAGAGATCGGCAGGAAATGGTAAGGCGCAGGGCCATTACAGGAAGAAATGCCAGCAGTAAACGTTCCGCTGGCATCGATGCTAAACGTCTGATTCGGTTGTGTTTAGCGCTTCATGACCTGGCTGACGTTGTCATTGTTGATCTGACGCTCGTTGCCCTGCTCATCGGTGTAACTCAACAAACCGGTTGATTTGTCTAATTTAGGCTTGCCGTCTGTGAGGATCATGCTGCCGTCTTTGGTTGAAATCACATAATCACTGGCACAACCGGCCAGACCAACTACGATCAGCGCTGCGCTGATCATCAATAAGCCTTTTTTCATTACTGTTCCTTAATAGTGGGCTTGTCCAAACAGTATCAGCGTAGCAAAACTCCCGGCTGACGTTAGGTTAAAAAGGTTTTTTTGTTTCTTAAAAAGCAGAAAGATCAACTAAAGCAGAAAATGCCGCGCCAGCAAAGGTCGGGTAAAGCTCTTTTTGAGATAAAAACCGCGCGGCAGGGTCATGATGGGTTGACCAAATTCGCCAATCGCTTCCGTCAGCGCTTTACTGTTGGCGCCTTTTGGGCGCAGCTGCAACACCTCGCCGTGGCGAGCCGTAATGGTTTCAACTTTCCCCAGCACGATTAAGTCCATCAACTCTTCCCAGTCCTGACGCAGCTGTTGTTCCTCTTGCGCACATGGGCTCCACAGCAGTGGCGCGCCGATCCTTCTTTCTGCGAGCGGGATCTGACGTTCGCCCTCTACCGGAATCCATAGAACGCGGGCCAGTTTGTGACGGACGTGGCTGCTTTCCCATGTCACGCCGCTGTTGCCCGTCAGAGGGGCGACGCATACAAAGGTCGTTTCCAGCGGCTTTCCTGCACGATCAATGGGGATAGTTTTTAGTTCGACGCCTATTTCGGCGAAATCTTGCTCCGGTTTACTGCCGGCCATCGCCCCCAGATAGACTTCCAGCAACATGCCGACCCAGCCTTTTTCGCGTTTCAAATCTGGAGGGATCGCCAGAGAGGCGTGCGCGGCTAACTCACCCAGTGAATAACCTGCCAGAGATTGCGCGCGGATCAACAGCTCCTGTTCGTCACGCGGTGGGGTGGTAATCGGTAATGGGATCGACATACAGCGAGTTCCGCAGTGGTTGGTTAATTTTCATACGCAGGTGCTGCACGTGTGGAAATTAAAAGTTATACCCATGAAGACCACAAATAATAGCATGATTTATTGCGGTTTTTTTTCCGGAATGCGCCGAAACGATGAGGAATAATTTAAGGTTAACCCACAGTTGAGGTGGACAATGAACAGGATCTTCCCCCTAGTTATCCACAGATTTTCTGGATAACCCACCGGTATGACGATCACTGGTTCGATTTACAGGCTTGACTGTGGGGGTATTTTGTCATTTTGCCCCATAATTAGCCAATGGGTAGCTTTTATCTGTGGATAAAAACGTCATTGGTGGATCTTTCACCAGATGAGGATCTACAAGGAGACAAAGTCATAAATAAACCCGGTGGAGAAGCTGTGAATTACTTTTAATTAATTGAAATTAATAAAATTAAATTACCATGCAAAAAAGGTAAGGGAAAAGCTTAAAATAGTTTTACCCCTCTTGCTATGAAGTTCTTCACACACCTATCCACAGAAAAAGTGAATAAAATTGCATGAAATAGGGCGCGCCTGTTCATAACTTTGTAATTTAGTCTGAGTTATCCCATTTTTATTGATGAAGATAGGGGCGAAGCAGTGGTTTACCGCCTCTTGGTAGTGTGAAACAATCAGAACATCTATGATTTTATGCTTATCGAGGTAGTCCGGTGATCGATGATGATGGCTACCGCCCGAATGTTGGTATCGTAATCTGCGACAAGCAGGGCCAGGTTTTATGGGCCAGACGATACGGCCAGCACTCTTGGCAGTTTCCGCAAGGGGGCATCAACCCTGGTGAAACTCCCGAACAGGCCATGTATCGTGAGCTGTTTGAAGAGGTAGGTCTTGGCAGAAAAGACGTGCGAATTCTGGCTTCGACCCGTAACTGGTTACGCTATAAATTGCCAAAACGTTTGGTGCGTTGGGATACAAAGCCGGTGTGTATCGGCCAAAAGCAAAAATGGTTCCTGCTGCAATTGATGTGCAATGATGCGGACATCAACATGCAGCGCAGCAGTACGCCAGAATTTGATGGTTGGCGCTGGGTGAGTTTCTGGTATCCGGTGCGTCAGGTCGTGTCCTTCAAACGTGATGTTTACCGCCGCGTGATGAAAGAGTTTTCCATGACCGTGATGCCAATGCAGGAAATTCCCGTGCCCCGGACATCGCCCGCTTATCGTCGGAAAAGAGGCTAAGTCACGAAGAAATGCTCACGCGTTTGCGAGAAATTGTTGAAAAGGTAGCGATGGCGTCCAGCCTGAATGATGCGCTGGATGTATTGGTCAATGAAACCTGCCTGGCGATGGACACCGAAGTGTGTTCCGTGTATCTCGCTGACAATGACCGCCGTTGTTACTACCTGATGGCGACGCGAGGTTTGAAAAAACCTCGCGGGCGTACTATTGCGCTGGCTTTTGACGAAGGTATTGTCGGGTTGGTGGGCCGTCTGGCCGAACCTATCAACCTCGCCGATGCGCAAAGCCACCCGAGCTTCAAATATATCCCTCAGGTTAAAGAAGATCTTTTCCGATCTTTTCTTGGCGTGCCGATCATTCATCGCCGCCAGCTCTTGGGCGTATTGGTTATCCAGCAACGCGAACATCGGCAATTCGATGAAAGCGAAGAGTCTTTCATGGTCACGCTGGCCAACCAGCTGGCTGGTATTCTGTCCCAGGCCCAACTCAACGTTCTCTATGGTCGCTTTCGCCAGACCCGCGTTAAAGCGCTGGCCGCATCCCCTGGCGTTGCCATTGGTATCGGTTGGCAAGACAGCACGCAGCCTTTGCTCGAACAAGTTTATATGGCGTCCACGCTGGACACCGTGCGTGAGCGTGAACGCCTGACCCGCGCACTGGAAGACGCCGGTGCCGAGTTCCGCCGCTTCAGTAAACGCTTTAGCGCCAGCGCGCAGAAAGAAAGTGCCGCTATTTTTGACCTCTATTCTCACTTGCTCAATGATGCGCGGCTTAAGCGCGAGCTCTTCACTGAAATCGATAAAGGTTCGGTGGCGGAGTGGGCGGTCAAAAAAGTTGTGGAAGAATTTGCCGCACAGTTTGCCAGCCTGCAAGACACCTACATGCGCGAACGCGGGAGTGACCTGCGGGCGCTGGGCCAGCGGCTGGTTTTCCATCTTGATGACAGCATTCAGGGCAACACTCAGTGGCCTGAGCGCTTTATTCTGGTGACTGATGAGCTGACGGCGACATTATTGGCCGAGGTTCCTCAGGACCGACTGGCGGGTGTGGTGGTGCGTGATGGTGCTTCGAACTCCCATGCCGCGATACTCGTGCGTGCTATGGGTGTACCCACCATTATGGGGGCCGACATTCAGCCCTCGCTGCTCAATCAGCGCCAACTCATTGTCGATGGTTATCGTGGTGAGCTGCTGATTGACCCCGAGCCCGTACTGGTCAACGAATATAAACGCCTGATCAGTGAAGAGATGGAACTGAGTCAGCGTGCGGAAGATGACGTTGAAGAGCCCGCGGCCATGAAAAGCGGTGAGCGGGTTCAGGTGATGCTCAATGCGGGTCTCAGTGCCGATCACGAAAAACTGTTCGGCAGTCGCGTTGATGGTGTGGGCCTTTACCGCACTGAAATACCGTTCATGTTGCAAAGTGGTTTCCCTTCGGAAGAGGAGCAGGTGGCGCAGTATCAGGGAATGTTACAACTGTTCCCGACCAAACCGGTGACGCTGCGTACGCTGGATATCGGGTCTGACAAACAGCTGCCCTATATGCCCATCAGCGAGGAGAACCCTTGCCTGGGATGGCGCGGTATCCGCATCACCCTCGACCAGCCGGAAATATTCCTGATACAGGTTCGCGCTATGCTGCGGGCCAATGCGGCCACTGGTAATCTCGGTATTCTGCTGCCCATGATCACCAGTCTTGAAGAGATTGATGAAGCGCGTCGCCTGATTGATCGTGCCGCCCGCGAGGTGCAGGAACAGCTTGGCTATGACTTACCTAAAACGCGTATCGGCGTAATGATCGAAGTACCTTCCATGATCTTCATGTTGCCTTCACTGGCAGGGCGGGTCGATTTTCTTTCGGTAGGAACCAACGATTTAACGCAGTATCTGCTGGCGGTTGACCGCAACAATACCCGCGTTGCGGGTCTTTACGACAGTCTGCATCCTGCCATGTTGCGGGTACTCAAACATATTCTCAACGATGCTGAAGTGGCAGGCTTACATATTAGCTTGTGTGGTGAAATGGCCGGTGATCCGATGGGCGCGCTGCTGCTCACCGGCATGGGCTATCGCAATCTCAGTATGAACGGGCGTAGCGTGGCGCGCATCAAGTACCTGCTACGCCGGATTGATCTGGCTGACGCGCAGGAACTTGCCAGCCGGGTGCTTGACGCGCAGTTCACCACTGACGTTCGCCATATGACAGCGGCGTTCATGGAAAGACGTGGATTGGGCGGTTTGATACGCGGCGGTAAATAACCACTTTCAGGCATTTTCTTTCACGTCGCCGACAGGTCGAATGCGCTAAGGTCAGGGTGTGAGACGTTTTTTTACAGAACTTTTCCAGCCTGCCTTGTCCGTGGTGAGTCCTGCCTGTGCTATGATCCGGCCCCTGCTGACCCCTAACCGGGCGATAACAATAAACTACTTGTGGTGATAGATGAGTAACAGCTATCTGGCGTTTCCCCAGTTTGACCCGGTCATTTTTTCCGTAGGACCGGTTTCCCTGCACTGGTATGGCCTGATGTATCTGGTCGGTTTTGTCTTCGCAATGTGGCTGGCTGTACGCCGCGCCAATAAGCCGGGCAGTGGTTGGAAGAAGGAAGAAGTGGAGAATCTGCTGTACGCCGGATTCTTGGGTGTCTTCCTCGGTGGCCGCATCGGTTATGTGTTGTTCTATAACCTGCCTTTGTTCCTCGAAAATCCCCTCTATCTATTCAAAGTCTGGGATGGCGGAATGTCTTTCCACGGTGGTTTGATCGGCGTCATCGTCGTCATGCTGTGGTTTGCACGTCGCACAAAACGTACTTTCTTCCAGGTCTCTGATTTCATTGCGCCACTGATCCCGTTTGGGCTGGGTGCAGGCCGTTTAGGTAACTTCATCAATGGCGAATTATGGGGCCGTGTGACTACCGATGTGCCATGGGCGATGCTGTTCCCTGGCTCGCGTCAGGAAGATATTGCCATTGCTGCCGCTGATCCTAAATGGCAGCCGCTGTTAAACCAATACGGTGTCCTGCCTCGTCACCCGTCGCAGGTTTATGAACTGCTGCTTGAAGGTGTGGTGCTGTTTATCATCCTCAACCTGTTCATCCGCAAACCGCGCCCGATGGGGGCTGTTTCTGGTCTGTTCCTGATTGGCTACGGTGCTTTTAGAATCATCGTTGAACATTATCGCCAGCCGGATGCCCAGCTTGGTCTGTTTGACGGTTTCCTCAGCATGGGACAAATCCTTTCCATTCCAATGATTGTCATCGGTCTCATCATGATGGTCTGGGCTTACCGCCGCCCGCAGAAACAATTGTCGTGAGGTAAAATGAAACAGTATCTGGATTTAATGCAGAAAGTGCTCGATGAGGGCACACCTAAAGCTGACCGTACCGGTACGGGTACGGTGTCAATTTTCGGTCATCAGATGCGTTTCAATCTGCAAGATGGCTTTCCGCTGGTCACGACTAAAAAATGTCATTTACGCTCCATTATTCATGAGCTGTTATGGTTCCTGAAAGGTGAAACCAATATCGCTTATCTGCGTGAGAACAACGTCTCTATTTGGGACGAATGGGCAGATGAAAACGGCGATCTTGGGCCTGTTTATGGTAAGCAATGGCGTGCCTGGGGTGCTGCTGACGGCAAGCAAATTGATCAGTTGAGTAATGTGGTAAACCAACTGAAACAGGACCCGAATTCCCGCCGCATTATCGTTTCTGCGTGGAATGTCGGTGAATTGGATCAAATGGCACTGGCACCTTGTCATGCGTTCTTCCAGTTCTATGTGGCTGATGGCAAGCTCTCCTGCCAGCTGTACCAGCGTTCATGTGACATCTTCCTCGGGCTGCCTTTCAACATCGCGAGCTATGCCCTGTTGGTGCATATGATGGCGCAGCAGTGTGACTTGGAGGTTGGCGACTTCGTCTGGACCGGAGGTGATACGCATCTCTACAGCAACCACATGGATCAGACGAATTTACAATTGACCCGTGAGCCGCGTGCTTTACCGAAATTAATCATCAAACGTAAGCCAGTTTCCCTGTTTGACTATCGTTTTGAAGACTTCGATATCGAAGGCTATGATCCGCACCCTGCGATCAAAGCCCCTGTAGCGGTTTAAGCCATACCCACCCCGTCAGTTAAATACAGGCGGGGTGCTTCTTCGTAAAAACTCCCCCTTTGCTTGCCACTTTTCTACGCTTATTTCCGTCTTTCACCACAATTATTCCTGCCTGTTTAAACGTCTTGCGAGGCACCTCGCAAAAAAAAGTCGTGCAAAAAAGGTGTTCAAAAATATTCCAGAGGTTTATTGGAAAACCGTGTTTTGCCGGTTGTTGGAAAAACGCGGCTGAGTAAACTCGCCGCATGAAAACAGCCTATAAATCTAAACAACGGGGCATGAGCCTGATTGAAATCCTGGTCGTCGTCATGCTGATGGGTATCTCCAGCCTGTGGGGGCTACGCGGTTGGCAGGACTATCAACAGGCACTTCGTCTTGAACAAAATGCGCAGAGATTACGGCTTTATCTCGTGGGTTTGCAGGCGCAGGCTAATGCGTATAACCGCTCAATCATTATATGGGCGATAGCGGGAATACAGTAAGCGTCGTTAAATCCCCACCTGTTATTACTCTCGATGCATCGTCATGCTGGCGCCCCTGATCATTAACAAGGAGCAACCCCATGAGAAACATCCGTTCGCGCGAAGAATGGCTCACCCTTTTTG
>BHES01000134.1 GCA_003864575.1 Enterobacterales bacterium | reverse complement strand
CGATGTCAGTATTGCGTCTGAGCTCCCTGCTGATGGTAGAGCGAGGAAGCTCAAGCTCCTTGGCGATGGTGGCCGGTTTAACGCCATCACCCCGCCGTTTTTCGATGTAGAACCGCTCTTTCTGAGTGAGATGTTTTCCCTGCATGCAAAGGGATCTCCAGTAGGGCCAGAACGGTGATTTTATCCGAGTCTGGCCAGTGGGTCACTTTGTTGCATTTCGACTGGGAATGGGGCTTATGATGCGCGCCTGGCGGCGTTTGAAGCTGATCATTACGGTGTCGCCAATATACGGCGTAGCGGGCTGGTGGGTGAAGGCGGCGGCATAGAAGTGGATGGTCATGGCACCGGTATTATGACCGAGAGCAGCTGGGTTAACGCGAATCGTAACCCTGGCTGGAGCCGCGACCGGGTCGAACAAGAGTTGAAAGAGATGCTTGGCCTGCGAAAAATCATCTGGCTGCCGGGCATTAAAGGCAAAGATATTACCGATGCCCACGTCGATTTTTACGCCCGCTTTGCCAGTCCGGGAGTGGTGGTTGCCAATCTGGACACCGATCCTGACTCTTATGACCATAAAGTCACACAGGCGCATTTAGCGATCCTCAAACAAGCCACCGATGCCGATGGCCGCACGTTACAAGTGCATACGATGTCACCGCCAATGGACCCGCGCCGTAGCCGTTTCAGTCAGGGTAATCCAGACTTTGCGGCGGGATATATCAATTATTTCGTGATCAACGGCGCGGTCATTGCCCCGGAGTTTGGCGACGCAGAGGCGGATGCTGACGCGTTGCGATTATTGACGGAGCTTTACCCCGATCGCGAAGTGGTGCAGCTCAATATTGATGCTATCGCGGCGGGCGGCGGCGGAATTCACTGTGTGACCCACCAACTGCCGGTGGTGTAAACCTGTCAAAAGTTGGTCGCCACCCAAATAAAAAGCCGCAGCGCCTTCAGGGCAATGCGGCTTTTTCAGTACTAACGGGTGAAAACTTAGCGGCTGAGCGATTTAAACTGACGCGTGGTTTCTGTTAACGCCACTTCGGTTGGCAGACGTTCCATCGAGCTTGCGCCGTAGAAACCGTCCACCAGCGGGCAGTTTTTCATGATGAATTCTGCATCCTGCGGCGATGAAATCGGCCCGCCGTGGCACAGCACAATCACATCTTCACGCACACTTTTCGCCGCTTGTGCCCAGTCGTTGATCATCGGCACGCAGTCTTCGAGTTTTAGCGCGGTTCCGGCACCGATATTCCCGCCGGTCGTCAGGCCCATGTGCGGCACGATGATATCCGCACCGGCTTCGGTCATCGCAATCGCGTCAGCGGCGCTGAAGACATAAGGCGTGGTCAGCATGTCTTTCTGATGGGCGAGGCGGATCATATCGACTTCCAGACCGTAGCCCATGCCGGTTTCCTCCAGATTGGCGCGGAAGTTGCCGTCAATCAGCCCGACCGTCGGGAAGTTTTGTACACCGGCAAAACCCAGCGCCTTCAGGTCATCGAGGAACTTATCGAACTGGCAGAAAGGGTCAGTGCCGTTGACCCCCGCCAGCACCGGCGTGTGTTTCACCACCGGTATCACTTCTTTGGCCATATCGACCACAATCTCATTGGCGTTGCCGTAGGCCAGTAAACCGGCCAGCGATCCGCGCCCGGCCATACGGTAACGGCCTGAGTTGTAGATAACGATCAGGTCAATCCCACCGGCCTCTTCGCACTTGGCGGAAAGTCCGGTTCCCGCGCCGCCGCCGATTATCGGCTCGCGACGGGCGATCATTTCACGAAATTTCGTCAGCAACGCCTGACGTTCAAATTTAGCCATGAGGGTTTCCCTTAATGTTGGACAATATCTTTAAACAGTCGGACTGCGGTAGCGGCAAACTCTGGATCATTAATGTTGCAGCTCAGTCTGACTAAACGCCGCTTTGCGGTCTGTTTTACGGTTTTTTCCAAGGTGTCGGCAAAAGCATTCAGCGCATCGGGATCCCAAAAAGGTTGCCCGACGGCATCGAGGGCAGAAAAACCACCCCCGGGTATCAGGAATCGCACTTCGCCTTCGCAGGCGTTGAGCTTTTCCCCAATCCATCTCGCCATTTTGGCGTTTTCTTCTGGCGTGGTGCGCATCAGCGTCACCTGCGCGTTGTGTTCATAAAACTGGCGGCCGGTATATTTGGCCGGGACGCTGGAAATGTGGCCGAAGTTGACCATATCCAGTGCGCCGCAGGAACCCACGTAGGGCACCTGGGTTTCGGCGATGGCGTCGAAGCGTTCAGGGCCGCAGGCCAGTACGCCGTCAAATAGCAGGTCGCAAACTTCGGTGGTGGTCAGGTCCAGCACGCCTGACAGCAGGCCGCTGGAGACCAGTTTTTCCATCGCTTTACCGCCGCTGCCGGTGGCATGAAACACCAGGCAATCAAATTCTTTTTCCAGCAGTTCGCTGGCTGTCTGGATACACGGCGTGGTGACACCAAACATCGTCAACCCAATCGCCGGTTTGTCATCGTCACTTTCCGGTTGTGAAAAGTAGACCGCGCCCGCGATCTGGTGCGCAGCATTAGCCAGCACTTTGCGCGAAATCCGGTTTAGCCCGGCGACATAGGTGACCGAATAGAGCATGGCGATGTCGCTTGCGCCGATATACGCCGACACATCGCCCGAGGCCATGGTGGAGACCATCAGTTTCGGAATACCCACCGTCAGGCTTTGCATTGCCGGTGTGATGAGCGCTGTGCCGCCGGAACCGCCGAGACCGAGCAGAGCGGCAACGTCATGACGCGAGGCCATAAAAAGCTCGAATGCCACCGCCATCGCGCTGATGGCGCGACCGCGATCGCCACAAAATACCGCTGTGGCTCCTTGCGGATGGAATGCCGCTACAGTGCCCGCGCTGATATCCGCCTGCGTGTCGTGGCCCTGTGTTTTGGTCGATAAATCCACCGTGACCGTTTTCAGGCCGGTCGCACGAACCAATTCACTGACAAAAGCCATTTCGCGACCTTTGGTATCGGTCGTGGTAGCGATGTAAACACTGGGCGTTGGCGCGGTCATCGGGTCATCCTTAATATGAGTAAGATTTCATCATAATGAGACGATGGTCTTATTCATGCAAGATTATCATACACATTTGAGACTAGAGTCTCATATCATTTACATTCCGGTGTTTTCACTATCGGCATCGGTTTTATTTGTTAAAGTTAAGCATCTGCGTTATTGACGGAATTTCATTTTGACACCTATAGATTTCCCAAAAGAACTGACTCCTGCACAACGGCGCACCCGTCGGCGGCTGGTGACGGCCGCGATGAGTTTGTCCTCCAGCGGGGCGTTACCCACATTGACTGAAGTCGCCACGCAGGCTGAAATGTCGCGTGCCACGGCCTACCGCTACTTTCCGACGCAGGGCGCGCTGGTGGCGGCTATGGTGGAAGAGAGTCTGCGGCCCATTATTGAATGGCGGCCGCATCAGGCCGATGCGGCTCAGCGTATCCATGAGCTGCTGGGGTTTGCTTATCCGCGCATGCTCGAACACGAAGGGGTGCTGCGCGCGGCGCTGCAACTTTCCCTACAGCAATGGTCCGAGCAACGACGTGACCCGAAAAAAACAGAGACGCTGGTGCGCGGTAACCGTAAAAGCATTCTCAAACGGGTGGTGGAACCACTGGAAGGTAAAATGTCAGCCGACGGCTTGCAGCGCATGATTTACGCCTTTTCGCTGATTTACGGTTCGGAGGTGTTTATGGTCATGAAGGATATCTGGCACGCGGACGACAACGAGATCCTTAACGTCACCCAGTGGATGGCGAAAGCGATTTTGCGTCAGGCCGAAGAAGATGTGCGGGCGGGGATCGCCTGACCGGTGGTCCCGGCAGGCGATCAATAGCGCTATAACGTTTTCTGCTGCGCCGTGAAGCGGCGGAAGGCGTCGAGGGTTTCGTGGCTCACGTGATGTTCCACCCCTTCCGCGTCCAGGCGTGCGGTCTCCGGGCTGATACCCAGTGCGATAAAGAACGCTTCCACCACGTTGTGGCGCTCGCGGTTCTCCGCAGCCAGTTTCTCCCCTTCCGGCGTCAGGAAGGTTCCACGATACGGCAGTTGCCGAACCAGCCCGGCGGTGGCCAGACGCTTGAGGGTTTTCGCCACGGTGGGCTGGGAAACGCCGAGCCGTGCGGCTAAATCGACCTGTCGCGCTTCACCGAATTCACGGATTAAATCCGAGATCAGTTCAACGTAGTCATCCATTAATTCCCGTCGATGCGCTTCGCGCACCTGTAAAAAACCCTGAGCGTGCTCTTCAGCATCCAGTAGCGGATTCAACTTCTTATTATTCACAACGCTTGCCTCTTTCTTGCTCAATGGTTTTTTACCTTGGCCGCTTTTACTACGGCAAGGACAGTCATTGTAAACCAAGCGGCCTCCAGCACCAATTTTTGCAAACTTCGCCTTGGCTATGGAGTATAGCCTATGCTATACATGAATGATAAAGCGCCACTGTCTGCCGTTGTGTTCTGAGGAGGAATTTCATGGAAAGAGGCCGGAGTCCTGTAAAAAGTGAAGTTATAAACCGAAATGTATTCAGCCAAACGCTGTCAGCCTGGTTGAGCCATTCGCCTTTTCGCCTGCGGTTGATGCTGGTGGGCATGCTGGCGACGTTGATCGGCGCTAACGCACAGGCGGTTGAAAAAGAACCAAAAAAATTCAAGGTGGTTACCACCTTCACGGTGATCCAGGACATCGCTCAGAACGTCGCCGGTGATGCGGCCACGGTGCAGTCCATCACCAAACCTGGTGCCGAGATCCATGATTATCAGCCAACGCCACGCGATATTGTCAAAACGCAATCCGCTGACCTGATCTTATGGAACGGTTTCAATCTGGAGCGCTGGTTTGGTCGGTTTTTTGCCAATATCAAAAATGTGCCGTCGGTGACGGTGACTG
This sequence comes from Enterobacterales bacterium, assembly GCA_003864575.1. GTDB lineage: Bacteria > Pseudomonadota > Gammaproteobacteria > Enterobacterales > Enterobacteriaceae > Ewingella. Next base: position 4,051 of record BHES01000134.1, on the reverse strand, counting down.
ACGGGATAGCGCCTTTGCCGATTCAGGAGGGGCCGTATCTGGGCAATCCAAATCCTCATGCCTGGATGTCCTCCAAAAACGCGCTTATTTATGTCGAAAATATCCGCGCGGCGCTGGTCAAATATGATCCGGGCAACGCCGCAACCTATGACCGCAACGCCAAAAATTATGCCCAGAAAATCAGTCGGTTGGATGCGCCGTTGCGCGTCCGTCTGGAAAAAATCCCTGAAGATCAGCGCTGGTTAGTGACCAGCGAAGGCGCGTTCAGTTATCTGGCGAAAGATTATGGGATGCGGGAAGCTTATCTGTGGCCGATTAACGCCGAAGAACAGGGCACCCCTCAGCAGGTCAAAAAGCTGATTGATCGGGTACGTGAGAAGCATATTCCGGTGGTCTTCAGCGAAAGCACGATTTCGGATAAACCCGCCAGACAGGTGAGTAAAGAGACCGGCGCGAAATATGGCGGCGTTCTGTATGTCGATTCGCTTTCTGCTGCCGGAGGCCCGGTGCCCACCTATATTGATTTGCTGAAAGTTACCGTCGGCATCATTGCAGAAGGATTCGGTCAGTGAATTTTCCGCGCCTTGTTCTCAACGTCGATAACATTTCGGTAACCTACAATAACGGCCACACGGCGATTCAGAATGCTGCATTTCGCCTGCATGGAGGTTCTATTTGCGCGCTGCTCGGCGTCAACGGCAGCGGTAAATCCACGCTGTTTAAAAGCATCATGGGGATCATCCGCCCGACGCACGGCAGCGTGACGCTTGACGGGCTGAATGTCGCCAAAGCGTTGAAGCAAAACTTGATTGCTTATGTGCCGCAATCAGAAGAGGTCGACTGGAATTTCCCGGTGCTGGTGCGCGATGTCGTGATGATGGGGCGCTACGGCAAGATGTCGTTCCTGCGCATCCCGTCGCAGGAAGACAAACGACAGGTAGCGTCGGCGCTGGCCCGCGTTGGGCTGACCGATTTGGCACAGCGTCAGATTGGTGAATTATCCGGTGGACAAAAAAAACGGGTGTTTCTGGCCCGCGCACTGGCACAACAGGGTCGCATCATGCTGCTCGACGAACCTTTTACCGGCGTGGATATTAAAACCGAGAACGCCATTATCGAACTTCTGCGCCAGCTGCGTGAAGAGGAGCATTTGATTCTGGTTTCTACCCATAATATTGCCAGCGTCCCGGAGTTCTGCGACCGCGTGGTGTTAATCAATCGAACCGTGATTGCCAGTGGCCCTCTGGACACCACTTTTACGGCCGACAATCTCGAGAACACCTTTGGCGGTACGCTGCGTAATATCAGTTATCTGACGCAGGAACGCCCGGTACCGCTGAGGCAGGTGCAATGATAGACCTGCTGCTGGCACCGTTTCAGTACAACTATATGGTCAAAGCCATCTGGGTCAGCGCAGGCGTCGGCGCGGTGTGCGCGTTTTTGTCTGCGTACTTGATGCTCAAAGGCTGGTCACTGATGGGCGATGCGCTCTCGCACTCAGTGGTTCCGGGTGTGGCAGGGGCCTATGCCCTGGGTTTTCCTTATGCCATCGGCGCGTTCGGTACCGGCATTCTGGCCGCGCTGTCGATGACGCTACTTCGTCACTACACGAAGCTGCGGGAAGACGCGATCATCGGCTTTGTTTTCTCCACGTTCTTTGCCCTCGGGTTGCTGCTGGTATCGTTGAACCCCACCTCGGTCAACGTGCAGTCCATTCTGTTTGGCAATATTTTAGGTATTGATGACGCCGATATTTTGCAGGTGCAGATCATTGTGGGCGTTTCGTTGCTGGTGCTGTGCGTTGTCTGGCGTGATCTGCTGGCGGTGTTCTTCGATGAAGCACATGCACGGTCAGTCGGTCTGTCGCCACTCTGGCTAAAAGTCATTTTCTTCACCATTTTCAGCGCGTGCAGCGTGGCGGCTTTGCAGACCGTCGGGGCGATTTTAGTGATAGCGATGGTGATCACCCCCGGCGCGACAGCCTATCTGCTGACTGACCGTTTTTCTCACCTGCTGATCCTCTCCGTGGTTATTGGGGCTGTAACCAGTGCAACCGGGGCGTGGCTGAGTTTTTATCTCGATGGCGCAACCGGCGGGGTGATTGTCTGCCTGCAAACCGCCGTGTTCCTGCTGGCCTTTCTGTTTGCTCCGAAACACGGCTGGCTGGTTAACCATTTCCGGCTCAAAAGCAGTACGGGGGGCGACGCATGATGGCGTGGATTGAGCTGCTGATGGAGCCCATGGGTTTTGCCTTTATGCAACGCGCACTGTTGACGGCGGCGGCGACCAGTATTGTCTGCGCCATTTTCTCCTGTTTTCTGGTGCTTAAAGGCTGGTCGCTGATGGGCGATGCTATCTCTCATGCCGTGCTGCCCGGTGTCGTACTGGCTTTTTTAGCCGGTATTCCGCTGGTGATCGGGGCCTTCTGCTCAGGGTTGTTCTGCGCTGTCGCCACCGGTTTCATCAAGGAACATTGCCGGGTCAAAGAGGATTCGGTAATGGGAATTGTGTTCTCCGGCATGTTTGCCGGTGGGCTGGTGTTGTTTTCGCGGGTGAACACCGAACAGCATCTGAGCCATATTCTGTTTGGTAATGTGCTGGGTGTGAGTGACGGTGAAATGCTGCAAACGTTGATCATTGCAGCGCTGGTCACGCTGGCTATTTTGGTGAAATTCAGGGATCTGGTGCTGTTCTGTTTTGATCCGGTACAGGCGAAAGTCATCGGGTTGCCGGTACGATTTTATCACTATGCGTTACTGTGTCTGCTGGCGCTCACTATTGTCGCGGCGTTGCAGGCGGTTGGCGTGGTGTTAGTGGTCGCGATGCTAATAACACCGGGCATTACGGCGTTTCTGCTGTGCAAAACCCTGCCGAAAATGGTGATGATCGCGGTGACGGCGTCACTAACGGCTGCCATCACCGGTACTTTCGTTAGTTTCTATATTGATGCGGCAACTGGCCCGACCATTGTGCTGATTCAGGCACTCTTCTTCCTGCTGGCCTTGACGGTGCATTTACTGCGCAGAAACCCACAGCCGGTAGTGTAATGACCAAGACCACTAACTTTCACACCTTCAATGGGGCGTCCGTGTATGGCTCGAAAATGTTAATAGTCGCCGTGCAACTATAGAAAGCAAAAATGGGTATTTTATTTCCTGGCCATTCCAAGGTTAACTGGTTTCAACGAAGAGAAACGCCAGCCTGTTTCTCTTCATGATTTCACTAACACGGGAGTGTTTCCAACATGCCGCAAGAAAAATCGTTCAGGCAGTCGACCTCATTTTGGCAACGAGTCAAACATAAGTGTGCCAGTGCGTTTATCAGCGAACCTTCACAGGACAGCGCGCGCATGATGGAAGCGTTAATCCCAACGGGAAGCTTATATGGTATCGAAATGGGAAATATCGACCCGGCCTGGTATCGCGAGAAGTCACCATGCCCGTCGCGTTATGCGCATTAGTTATTGGAATGAGTTGTGCTGTTAATTCGTTCTCCTGGTAGTGCACGTTGTATATAGTAAATTGTTCTCTCTGACCTCGTCGTAAATGTGATTTTCTCTCTCATTTGTGGAGCCCATAACTGCCTGCAGTTATGGGTTTTTTATTGCTCATTTATTGCGATTTGTCTCAAATAAAACGTTTTCGACCAGTGAAAAAGAAAGCCCCACCGGTGAGGGTGGGGCTAAAATGCAATATTGGCCACAGGGTAATAGCCAAAGTATAATAAGGTGAAGCCCAACAAGGGGAATGGATTTCTGTGATGAGTCATTAATCCGTAAAATAGATTATCACAAGCAAGTTTTAATTGATAAATATAAAATTTATATAAAACACATGCTTGATATAATTCAAATAAATGCGTTTTTATCAGAAATAATTAGCAATAAATAATAAATCAAATAATTAAATAATTAAAAATCATTGAACTATACACAGTTAACTTGAAGATGCATTTTTCAGCATCTGGAAGTTGTCATTAATTCGGCGTGGCAACGCACCAGAAAGTCCCGGTAATATTTCACTAAAAAATCGTCTTATCTCCTCCCGGAACT
>BHES01000133.1 GCA_003864575.1 Enterobacterales bacterium | reverse complement strand
ACGACGGACCGGCGGTCAACCGCCATCGCCCGTCGGTTGACGTGTTATTCCGTTCGGTGGCGCAGTTCGCCGGACGCAATGCCGTCGGGGTGATCCTGACGGGAATGGGCAATGACGGCGCCGCCGGAATGCTGGAGATGCATCGCGCCGGGGCATATACCCTGGCGCAGAACGAAGCCAGTTGCGTGGTGTTCGGGATGCCTCGTGAGGCCATTGCCACCGGCGGGGTCAATGAGGTTCTCGACCTCAGCCAAATCAGCCAGCGCATGCTGGCACAAATATCAGCCGGACAGGCGTTACGTATTTAATTTTCAGACCAAACAGGGCTGAACTAAAACAGAATGTTAGGAGCATAAAATGGCCGATCCAAACCTGCGATTTTTGGTTGTAGATGACTTTTCTACCATGCGTCGCATCGTGCGCAACCTGCTTAAAGAGCTGGGTTTTCAGAACGTAGAAGAAGCAGAAGACGGCGTTGATGCGCTGAACAAATTGCGCGGTGGTAGTTTTGACTTCGTGGTATCCGACTGGAACATGCCCAACATGGACGGTCTGGACCTGCTGAAAACCATTCGTGGTGATGCAGCCCTGGCGAAATTGCCGGTGCTGATGGTGACCGCCGAAGCCAAGAAGGAGAATATCGTGGCGGCAGCGCAGGCCGGCGCCAGCGGCTATGTCGTGAAGCCATTTACGGCGGCAACGCTGGAAGAGAAGCTCGGTAAAATATTTGAAAAATTGGGCATGTAGGAGCTGATATGGCTGACGTAAATCCTCTGGGAACAATAATGCCCGCAAATGATGCGGCAACCGCGGGCGAAATTATCGCCCGCATTGGGCAACTGACCCGCATGTTGCGTGACAGTATGCGTGAGTTGGGTTTGGATCAAGCCATCGCACAGGCGGCGGAAGCCATCCCCGATGCCCGCGATCGTCTGGATTACGTAGTGACCATGACGGCTCAGGCGGCTGAGCGTGCGCTTAACTGTGTGGAAGCCGCACAGCCGCGCCAGAACAAACTGGAATCTGCGGCCAAAAAGCTGGATGCGCGCTGGGACCAGTGGTTCGAGAATCCTATCGAACTTTCAGATGCCCGCGAACTGGTGACCGATACCCGCAGCTACCTGAAAGAGGTGCCTGAACATACCAGCTTCACCAATGCACAGCTGCTGGAAATCATGATGGCGCAGGACTTCCAGGATCTGACCGGGCAGGTGATCAAGCGCATGATGACAGTGGTTCAGGAGATCGAAAATCAGCTACTGATGGTACTGATGGAGAACATTCCGGAACAGCAGACCAGAATCAAAAAAGAGAGCGACGGTTTACTCAATGGTCCGCAGCTCAATACGGCTGGCGTGGGCGTGGTTGCCAGTCAGGAACAGGTTGACGATTTGCTTGATTCCTTAGGTTTCTGATGCGTTCTGCTTTATCTCCTCCGTTTGCGCATTTCGGGCAAACGGAGGAAGTTGCTTAACTGCAATTCCTTCATCACCTGAATAGCCCCCATTTATTCCCTTTGTTCCCTCCATGAGACTTCATCAGCTTTGGCATGCTATGCATGAAATTATGCCCGCAGAGCAGACAGGAACCGAACGGTGGCTGAAGAAAGCGATCTCGAAAAAAGCGAAGCCCCCACACCCCACAAGCTTGAAAAAGCCCGCGAAGAGGGGCAGATCCCACGATCTCGCGAGCTGACTTCTATGCTGATGCTGGGAGCCGGTTTGTCGTTGCTGTGGATGTCCGGTGAGTCGATGGCGCGCCAGCTGGCGGTGATGATTGCGCAGGGGTTGAATTTCGACCATGACATCATCAGTAATGACCGGCAAATGCTGCAACAAATGGCTGCTTTGCTTGGGCGCGCCGTCTGGGCATTGTTGCCGGTGATCGGTGGCCTGATTCTGGTCGCGCTGGCCGCACCGCTGCTGCTGGGCGGGCTGAATTTCAGCGGTAAATCTTTCGCGCCGAAATTCAGCCGTATGGATCCGATTGCCGGGCTTAAACGTATGTTCTCCGGTCAGGTGCTGGCCGAACTGCTCAAAGCCATACTGAAAGCCACGATTGTCGGCTGGATTTGCGGCCTTTACCTGTGGCATCACTGGCCTGAGATGATGCGCCTGATGGCGCAACCGACCATCCCGGCGCTGGGTGAAGCGCTGAATATGATCGTATTTTGCGGACTGATGATTGTGCTGGGGTTGACGCCGATGGTCGGTTTTGACGTGTTCTGGCAGATCTGGACGCACATTAAAAAGCTGCGCATGAGCAAGCAGGATATTCGCGACGAATTTAAAAGCCAGGAGGGTGACCCGCACGTGAAAGGGCGCATCCGCCAGCAACAGCGTGCCATGGCGAAACGCCGAATGATGGCCGACGTGCCCAAAGCTGACGTGATTGTCACCAACCCGACACACTACGCCGTCGCACTGCAATACAGTGAAAACAAAATGAGTGCGCCAAAAGTGTTGGCGAAAGGGGCCGGTGACGTGGCCCTGCGCATAAAAGAACTCGGCGTTGAACACAAAATTCCGATGCTGGAGGCACCGCCACTGGCGCGTGCGCTTTATCGTCACAGTGACATTGGTCAGCAAATCCCCGCGGCGCTTTATGCTGCCGTGGCCGAAGTGCTGGCATGGGTTTATCAGCTGAAACGCTGGAAGCGTGAAGGCGGATTAGGTCCGAAGAAACCTGAACGTTTACCGGTGCCTGAAGCACTGGACTTTGCTGGAGAAACAGAAACACATGGGTAATCTGGCTGCGCTACTGCGCTTACCAAGTTTTAAAGACACACAGTGGCAGGTGCTGGCCGGACCGATCCTGATCCTGATTATTCTGTCGATGATGGTGCTGCCTTTACCGCCGTTTATCCTCGACCTGCTGTTTACCTTCAACATTGCGCTGTCGATCATGGTGCTGCTGGTAGCGATGTTCACCCAGCGTACTCTGGAGTTTGCGGCGTTCCCGACCATCCTGCTGTTCTCCACGTTGCTGCGCCTGTCGCTCAACGTGGCCTCGACCCGTATCATTTTGCTGGAAGGTCATACCGGTACCGCAGCGGCAGGGCGCGTCGTAGAAGCCTTCGGCCACTTCCTGGTCGGTGGTAATTTTGCCATCGGCATTGTGGTGTTTATCATTCTGGTCCTGATCAACTTCATGGTGATCACCAAGGGTGCCGGACGTATCGCCGAAGTCGGTGCGCGTTTTGTCCTCGACGGGATGCCCGGCAAACAAATGGCTATTGATGCCGATCTCAACGCCGGTCTGATTGGCGAAGATGAAGCCAAACAGCGCCGCTCCGAAGTGACGCAGGAAGCGGACTTCTACGGTTCGATGGACGGGGCGAGTAAGTTCGTGCGCGGTGATGCCATCGCCGGTCTGATGATCATGATCATCAACGTCGTCGGCGGTTTGCTGGTCGGTGTACTGCAACACAATATGGACATCGGCCATGCGGCGGAGAGCTACACCTTGCTGACCATCGGTGATGGTCTGGTGGCGCAGATCCCGGCGCTGGTTATCTCCACGGCGGCGGGTGTTATCGTGACCCGCGTCGGTACCAATGAAGACGTTGGCGAGCAGATGGTCACCCAGCTGTTCCGTAATCCGCGCGTCATGATGCTGAGCGCCGGTGTCCTGGGTCTGCTTGGGCTGGTGCCTGGCATGCCAAACTTTGTCTTCCTGCTGTTCACCGGCGGCCTGTTGGCGTTGGCATGGTGGACCCGCGGTCAGCAACAAAAACCGGCAGCGGCGAAAGAAGTCGTCCCGGTCAACACGGATAACAAACAGCTGGTCGAAGCCAGCTGGTCTGACGTTCAGCTGGAAGACTCGCTGGGCATGGAAGTGGGTTACCGGCTGATCCCGATGGTGGACTACGCGCAGAACGGCGAACTGCTGGGACGTATTCGCAGTATCCGTAAGAAATTCGCCCAGGAGATGGGCTATCTGCCGCCGGTGATTCACATTCGAGACAACCTCGAACTGCCTCCGGCCGGATACCGCATCATGATGAAAGGCGTGGAAATCGGCACCGGTGAAGCGCATCCGGGTCGCTGGATGGCGATCAATCCGGGCAACGCTATCGGTGAATTGCCGGGCGAAGTGACGCAGGATCCGGCCTTTGGGCTGGCCGCTGTCTGGATCGAACCCGCGTTGCGTGAACAGGCACAGATTCAGGGCTTTACCGTGGTTGAAGCCAGCACCGTGGTGGCCACTCATCTTAACCACCTGATCAGTCTCCACGCACAGGAATTGTTCGGCCGACAGGAGACACAGGAGTTGCTCGAACGTGTCACTAAAGAGCTGCCGAAGCTGACCGAAGACTTCGTGCCGGGCGTGGTCACGCTGACCACGCTGCACAAAGTATTGCAGAACCTGCTCGCAGAGCGGGTTTCTATCCGCGACATGCGCACCATTATTGAAACTCTGGCCGAACATGCGCCGAACCAAAATGACCCGAACGAGCTGACCTCCGTTGTGCGCGTGGCGCTGGGCCGCGCCATTACTCAGCAGTGGTTCCCGGGGACAGGAGAAGTGCAGGTGATCGGGCTGGATACTGCGTTGGAGCGTCTGTTATTACAGGCATTACAGGGCGGCGGTGGCCTGGAGCCAGGGCTGGCTGAGCGTCTGCTGACGCAGGCTCAGACGGCCTTACAGCGTCAGGAAATGAACGGTGCGCCGCCGGTGCTGCTGGTTAATCATGCTCTTCGCGCACTGCTTTCCCGCTTCCTTCGCCGTTCGCTGCCGCAGATTGCCGTAATGTCGAATCTGGAAATGAGCGACAGCCGCCAAATTCGCATGACAGCGACCATCGGGGGCGAGTAATGGCGAAGAGTGGGGCAATGATTTTCACCGGTTTGCTTTCGCTGCTGAGCGCCGCGTCCAACGCGGCGGGAACCTGGTCTGACAGTCAGCAGGGCGTGACCTTACCAAACCGGGGCGTGATGCGTTCTGCCCCGGCGCTTAATCCGCCCGCGGGTGCGCCGGTGAGACAGACACCGTCGGCGACGATCGATTCGGTCAGCTGGAACTACCGTTTATATGGGCCGCAGCCCGCCGGTTTGCAAGTTAAACTGTGCAACACCAATAACCGCTGTGCCGCACTGGACGGCGCCAGTGGCCAGACCCGTGCGTTTTATGGGCAATCAGCGCAGTCCGCTTTCCAGATGGTGTTTTTTGTCGAGGGTAAGGGCAGATTGAACCCGCCTTTGCGCATCGTCAGCCAGCAGGTGATCGTGAATTACCGTTAAGAACGTACAGAGAAAACGAGAAGGCTTATAAAAATATCGCTGATTCAGCGATATTTTTTTGCCCGGATGGCGGCAGGAATAAAGAACAGCAGAGAGGGGTCAGACTGAAATCTTACGCACGGCTTGTCCGCTGACGGAGGTTTGTCCGTTGGGCCCGTACAGTTTCTGGGTCTGGCTGGCGTTAAGGATCGCCATTGCCTGGCTGTTATAAGCCAGCTGTTTGTCGAGCAACATGCCATTGTGGCGGTTAATGTGGCTGAGTTTTTCGCTCAGTTGCACGACCGTTTTCCACATGTGAGCAATTTCGGGCTGACGCGAATAGGGCGCCGTTTGCTTAAGCCTGACGTCGTGTTCACGACGCTGTTTATCAAGATAGTCTACGGTGGTCAGCAACGAACTTTTTTGCTCGGTGATGTGTTGTAAAGCCACCCCGTTGACGCGCCCGGAACATAACAGGGTTTGTTCATGATGGATGATCAAATCCAGGGCTTGTAGCGTTTCAACCAGTGACTGCATGGTCTTGATAAAAGTCTTCATCGGGCTTTATGACCTTTCAACACAGTAGTTTTCCACATAAGTTGCTTTCAACACAGACGCCTGCGGACTACAAATTTTTCAGATAGTCCTGGGTGTCTTGCAACAGCGCATCGGCGATTTTGCCGGTATCCATCGTCAGTTTACCATCGCGAATAGCCTGTTTCAGCTCTTCCACGCGGGCGGTATTTATGTCCTGAGAGCTTGATTGCGTCAGAGTAGCCTGCGCGTCACTCAGGGTTACTGCGGTACCGCTGACCGGTGCCGCAACATTGTTCTCTTTTTTAGCAGCCTGTGCGGCAACGTCAGAAGGATCGCGTTGCTGGATCGGGCTGACAGGTTGTGATGCCTGGGTACGTTCGATGCTCATAGTAATTCTCCAAAAAGCGATAACCTTCATGCATCCAGCGACTCGAATGACGTGGGTTATATCGCGCAGATAACTGACTTTTACACCGCCATAATGCGGCTTTGATAGTAGGTTATCGGCATCTCAGGCAAAAACTTTAACCTTATTGCATTGTTCTGACCAACGCAGGGAAAACCCCGCATTAAATCGCAATACTCACCGTGCCATCAGCACCGACCGTGCCGTTGACTATCTGACCGGAAGGCATTCTGACCCGCACGGTTTCGGAAGCCGCCGCATTGTTCATGGCTTTACCAGCGCTGGAGACATTAAAACCGCTGCCCGTTGCCTGAACCTGAACCTGTTGTCCGGCATGGACCATCCAGGGACGGCGCAGCATCGACAGCGTCAGCGGCTGGCCGATATTAATATTGCGCAGTGTAACTGCATTCAGCGCCTGCTGGCTGTCAAGGATAGCCCGTGGTGGCAATAAATCCAGCCTTCCGCTCTTTTGTTGCATATCCGCAGCGCTGAGGTGGGCGCCGGAGGAGACATTGCGCGCCGCCACCCAGTAAGTTCCGCTGACCTGCACTTTCGTTTGTACGTAACTTTTCTGCCCGTTGCAGTTCACCGCCACTGACACATTGCCCCAGGTGCGGCCATTCGGTGACAGGGAAAATTGCGGCGACAGACATTGTGGCTGGCGGGCGGCAGGGGTGGTCACTACCGTTTTTACCTGCATCCCACTGCTGGCATATTGCCGCAGAAAAAACTGCTGAATCTGACCGGCAAACAGCGTATCGCTATTGGACGATGCGCTCACCGCGTCGACCGGTGCAGCCCGTGTTGGTGCAGGCAGAATACTAAGGCATAGCCCCATTATCAGCCCGCATTTTCCGATAGTCAGCTTGTTCATTCCGCTCTTCGCCCCGCCATGCTTATCGCTATGAGTACTGCCGTGGAATTCCCACTTCTGACGATAAGTCTACCCGCAGTGTTGATTTCCCAATGCGATAAATAGCGGGGCATTTTGCGCTTATTCCTGCGATAGGTTGTTGATGGGGGGATTTATGCTGTCGGCTCCAAATTCTCATTTTTGCGGAGGGCGCATGCTCGACAAATTGAACGCCGCACTACAGTTCCAACAGGAAGCGCTCAACTTGCGCGCCCAGCGGCAGGAAATACTCTCGGCGAACATTGCCAACGCGGATACCCCGGGGTATCAGGCGCGGGATATCGATTTCGCCAGCCAGTTACAGAAGGTGATGGAGGCCGGAAGGGCCAACGGCAGCGGCATGTCGCTGGAGTTGACCAACACGCGTCATATCCCTGCGTCTACCAGCGCGGGTGCGGATCTGGATCTGATGTACCGCATCCCCGATCAGCCGTCGATGGATGGCAACACGGTCGATATGGACCGTGAACGTACCAACTTCGCCGACAACAGTGTGCGATATCAGACCGACCTGACCGTGCTTGGCGGCCAGGTGAAAGGGATGATGTCGGTACTTCAAGGATAACCCGCATGTCGATGCTCAATATTTTTGATATCGCCGGATCGGCGCTCTCTGCTCAGTCGCAACGCATGAACGTCAGCGCCAGTAATATGGCCAACGCCGACAGCGTCACCGGCCCGGACGGTCAGCCTTACCGCGCCAAACAAGTGGTGTTTCAGGTTAACGCTGCACCGGGGCAGGAAACCGGTGGCGTGAAAGTGGCCGAAATAGTGAATGACCCGTCACCGATGCGCATGGTGTACCAGCCCGGCAATCCGATGGCGGATGCCAAAGGTTACGTGCAGATGCCCAATGTCGATGTGGTCAGTGAGATGGTTAACACCATTTCGGCATCCCGCAGCTATCAGGCCAACGTTGAGGTGCTGAACACCACTAAATCGTTGATGTTGAAAACCCTGACACTGGGTCAATAACGGAGCCGCATATGTCAGTTTTAAGCTCGATCAACGACACCACCGACAACACGATTTCAGGCAGCAGCGCGACGCCCCCAAAATCCACGGCCGATGATCTGTCGAGTAACTTTCTGACGCTGCTGGTTGCGCAGCTGAAGAACCAGGACCCTACCAATCCGATGGACAATGCCCAGCTCACCAGCCAGTTGGCGCAGATCAACACCGTCAGCGGCATTGAAAAACTCAACACCACGCTTGGCAGCATCTCCGGCCAGATCAACAGCAACCAGTCCGTACAGGCAACGTCGCTGATTGGTCATGGCGTGATGGTTGCGGGCAAAGCGATTTTGGTCGGCAGCGCCGATGGAAAAGTCAGCACCACGCCATTTGGTCTGGAGCTGGAGCGTTCCGTGGATACCGCGAATGTCACCATCAGCGATTCGACCGGCAAAGTGGTAAAAACCATCAGCCTCGGCGCGCAGACGGCCGGTGTTCACAGTTATACCTGGGACGGTACGCAGGATGACGGTACCCCCGCACCGGATGGCAGTTACAGCTTCAGCATTAATGCCACCAACGGCGGCGAGCAGATGGTCGCCACGCCGCTGAACTACGCGCTGGTTAACGGCGTCACCAACGACAGTTCCGGCGCGGTGCTGGATCTTGGCGTTCGTGGCACCAGCACGCTGGCCAACGTGCGACAGATTTTGTAATAGCTTTAGGTTTTACATAACAGCGCATAAACGATGTCTATCGAAATTTAACATACTGAAAATACTCTACATTATTCAAATCGCGGGCAGTCCACGCATCAGCGGTTTGAAGAATGAAGAGCATAGAGGAGCCGGAATATGAGTTTTTCCCAAGCAGTCAGCGGCCTGAACGCAGCATCGTCAAACCTTGACGTCATTGGTAACAACATTGCCAACTCCGCCACGTCGGGTTTTAAATCAGCCACCGCCTCTTTTGCCGACATGTTTGCCGGTTCACAAACCGGTATGGGCGTGAAAGTTGCCGCCATTACTCAGG
>BHES01000132.1 GCA_003864575.1 Enterobacterales bacterium | reverse complement strand
TCACGACTTTGACGCTGTAGCTCTTCAAGGGCAATCTTCTGTTTTGCAGTCAGCTCTATTTTCATCGCGCTGAGCATGATATTTATCAGCTGGATAATCAAGCACTTTCAATGACCACGGGTATATTAAAATTAACCATTATTGTTGTATGGGTATGGCGTGACGTATAGAATGCACCGCGCGGCCCTCAGCTCAGCACGATAGATCCGATAATTATCAGGGCTGTCGATGCGTGGTTCGATTTCCACTGCCCGCTCCAAATATGCATTTTCAGTTTGCGAAAATGGAGAGGGGAATTAAGTGGCTGGAAAGTGTATTTACACGAATATAATGTTTGATAATGGGTTTAAGGAATTAGGGATGTTTAGAAAATTAGCGGCTGAATTATTGGGTACGTTCTGGTTAGTATTTGGTGGATGTGGAAGTGCGATTCTGGCAGCAACCTTTCCAGAATTAGGCATAGGGTTTGCTGGTGTGGCGCTTGCCTTCGGTCTTACCGTCGTCACTATGGCTTATGCTGTAGGACATATCTCTGGTGGACACTTTAATCCAGCCGTTACATTAGGCCTGTGTGCTGGTGGCCGTTTCCCAGTAAAAGAAGTCGTACCTTACATTCTTGTTCAGGTCATTGGCGGGATTGGCGCCGCCGCCGTTCTGTATGTCATAGCCAGTGGACATGCTGGTTTTGATGCGACAGCCAGTGGGTTTGCTTCTAACGGTTACGGTGAGCATTCACCAAATGGTTATTCACTTCAGTCCGCAATCGTCATTGAACTGGTTCTGACTGCATTTTTCCTCATTGTTATTCATGGTGCAACGGACAAGCGGGCACCCGTTGGATTCGCGCCTTTAGCCATTGGTTTGGCTTTAACACTGATACACCTAATTAGTATTCCTGTGACAAACACATCGGTAAACCCAGCCCGTAGTACCGCGGTTGCGCTGTTCCAGGGAACGTGGGCCCTACAGCAATTATGGGTTTTCTGGCTCGTTCCGTTAATGGGTGGGATCCTCGGTGGTTTGATTTATCGATTCCTTCTCCAGAAGAACGATAAGTAACTTGATAATATTTAAGATCCGCAAGTCCGCCAATGTAGCGATCGGTCTAATGTCTAACGAACCCGCAATATGTGCGGGTTCTTTCGTTTCTGTAGGGTAGAAAAATGCATAAGTAAACGAATAGACCGCAGGCTTCACCCAATAATCAGTGTGGTGCCTTGCACAACATTGGATCAAACACCGTTTTCCAGTCTTGTTTCATATTCACGACGGTCCAGCCCTGCTGTTCTGCAAGCGTTAAGCCCTCAACCAGTTTTCCGCTGGCAGGCGGTTTGCTGTCGTAGGCATATTCTCGCGCAGCGTCCGTGTGGTGAACCAGCAACTCAAAGGTTTTATAATCGGGATTGGCCGCCGTGTACTGCAACATAGCAAGATCACCGTCGCTGTTACCAAACGCCGCCACCGGCCGCTGTCCCATGAATAAGTGAATGGAGACCGGTTTCGCGGCCGCATCATTGTTAAATACGCCTTTCATGGTTTTGCGTAGCTGGGTGCCGTTGTCCGTGAGCGAAAATTCGCTGAGCGAGAAAGAACCCACGACCTGTTCAGGCGCAATGCCATACATTTTCTCGGCAACCACGCGCATGAAATCAATGCCGCCACCGGAGATGATCCAGGTTTTAAAACCGTTATCCCGCAGATAATCTAAGAGTTCACGCATAGGTTGATAACCCATTTGATCATAACGGCAGCCAAACCGGGCATCCTTGTGCGTATCCAGCCAATGGCTGACCCGCTGCGTAAATTCTTCTGTGGTCATGTTGCTTTGTGTCACAGTTAACAGCTGTATCAGACCTTTTTCGCCGGAGGCAGCAACGGCGCTAAAATCATTGCGCAATACCGCACCCAGCACGGGATCATTTTTCCATTCAGGATGCTGTGGTGCCAAACGCCTGACCTCATCCACCGCAAATTGCAGCTGGAACGTCAGCGGCGCTTCCGGCCAAAGCGTGCCGTCGTTATCAAACACCACATAACGTTTTTCCGGCGGAATATAGGTCGAACGATCGGTGTCAGTCGCATTCTGTACCCACGTTTCAATCGCTTGTTTGGCTGCCGTGTCATTCCACGATGGCAGAGGTTCGGCATGAGCAGAAGAGAGGCCACCCAGCAGTAATGCTGTGATAACCGGTGCATATTTCATTGTTGACTCCTTTTGGGGGGGATCAAGTCTGGCAACGGCACGGGGTGCCAGAAACGTTGCCATTTACGGTGTAAATATTTGCAGGTGCGAAGCATCAGGCGGCGTAACAGCCAAATCATCAAGATAAGAATGACGGCTATTCCTGTGAAGATAACGGTGCGCCATGGGTCCGTGCTGGCCTCGCCACGCAACGTGGCTTCTCGTCCTGCGGCTCTGGCGGCAGCGACAGTGAATGACGTTCCCGGTAATTCGGCCTGCTGCCACTGGTGATGTGCGGTATCCCACCAGCGAAGCCTCACTGGTGGTAACGTGATGGTTCCGGCTTGTGAAGGTAAATAGCGGAGGGTTTCCTGGCGCTGCGCGCCTTCCACCTCGCCGCGACCGGTTTTAAGCAGCGAATTCACCGGCGTCAGTCGCTGAGCTTCAGTCCCCGGAATAGCATAAAGCAGGGCGGGGATCTGGCCGGGCAGTACGTCTGTGGCTTTGGCGGTCACGGTTCTCTCAATCGCGTCACCGGCGTGCAGCGTCTTGTCATTCCCGGCGTAATAGGGGGTGATTTTTTGCGTCAGAGTCAGGCTACTGGCGGGCAAAAATCGGTCAGGCTGTCGGACGTCTTCCGGCCAGACCACCGCTTTATCCAATGCCGGGAGTGATACGGTCACCGGCGCCTGTGCGGCGGCTTCCAGGGTGATGTCGACCGCCGGGAAGCGCAACAAACCCTGATCCCACGCCATGACCTGTCGCTCGAAACGGATACCGCTCCAACTGACGCCATTTTGCTGGCGGGTCAGTAACTGATTGGGTATTGGCGTGGTCAGCAGGGCACCATTTTCAATCTTGAACTCCGGCCACTGCGGCGGCGGATTGAACCAGGAATCAGTCCAAAAAGTGACGGCGATACGCACAGGTTGGCCAGGTACCAGTTGATCAGGCGCTATCAGTTCACGCGTCATCTCCATCGCTGCACGCGCGGGCACGACCGCCAGCAGCAGCATCAGCAGTAAGATCCTCATGGCGTTTCTCCGGTTCCTGAACGGTACAAACTTTCCAGCAGACCCGATGGCGACACATTAAGGTTTTCGAACCACTGATTAACCTGTGGATTGTCCGACGCGACCGGTTGAATATCCTGCTGTTCGACACCCTGATCTTTTTTCAGGTCATGTTTAATCGCATCAGGATCGTAGTCCATTTCTTTTCCCTGAGCTGACTCCCGCTCCCGCTCTTTTTGCCGCAGAGCCATGATGATTTTAGCGATCTTCGCGCGGTTATCCTGCGCCATTTTCCAGTCAGGCCGCAGGCTTAGCGCTTGATCATAACTGTTGATGGCCTGTTGCCACTGCTTTTGCTGGGCGTAACTGTTACCAGTCCAGAGCAGGGTTTCGGCGGTCTGTGGAGCCAGTTTGAATGCCGTTGTCGCCGCCGGGAAATTCTCCGCCTCGTGATACGCGATCCCCTGCCAAAGCGGATCGCGAAAATGCTCAGCCGCACCGCCATAGTCACCCTGATTAAAAGCATGTTGCCCTTGCCTATCCGGGCTGACCCAGGCGTCGAGCCACGCCGCTTCACTGTGCGGAACATAAAACATCATCGGCAGCGTCAGCAGTAACCAGCACATCAGCTGACGTCGCCAGATAAGCAACATCATCAACATTGGGATCACCAACCAATAGCCGCTGTTTTTCCAATGTAAGTCGCTGCGGGCGTTATTTTGCGCGGTCACGGCTTGCTGAATATGGCTGGTGACGACGGCAATATCGCTGTCATCACTGGCCACCAGCGTGACGGGCAACCCGGCGTCACGCACCTGACTGAAACGATCAACATTCAGCCGCGTATCAATTCCGCGCTGCGCATAGTTGTCGGGCAGTGCGCCGCCGTGTTCGGTACCCGGAACCCAGAGTTGGAGCGGCACTTTTACGTCCTGAAGGTATGCAACATCTGCGGCGGATAAAGTATCAGCAATCAGCAATACGCTGCGCGGGCTGTCTGGCGTATCCGGTAAATTTTTAAGGGCCAGACTTACAGCCTGTTTCAATGCAGAGCCATCTCCTTCAGGCAACAGCGCCGGGTTTTGCGCATGCAGGAATAAAGCATAGAAGGTGGGATCTTGCGTCAACGGGGTGGTCAGATAGGCCTGCGCGTTGTACACCACCAACCCGAAACGGGTATCCGGCGCACGCGACAACAGAGTCATCACTTTGTTTTGCATGCGCTGGTGGCGGCTGGGCGTAATGTCTTGCGCGTACATCGCCAGATCCTGTTGCAGGACAACCATCACATTACTCTGGGGTTTCAGCGCGGCCGGAAGTTCTCTTTGCCAGGCGGGTCCGGCAAGAGCCAAAACGCCCAGCGCACACAGCCAAGGCAATACCCGGGTGAGGTTGCGGTGCCGCCCGATAATGAGTGCCTGTGCAAAAGGTTTTTCCATAATGCTGAACCAGGTACTGCGCTGGCCCGTTGAGATAAACCACACTGCGACGCAGAGCAACAGCCCCAAAAGACGCCACGGATAGAGGAAATGGAAGTCACTCATTGTGCTCTCTCCCTGATAAACCGCGTCAATGTCAGCAAAAGCAACAGGATCAGCGCGCCGCCTAACGGCCACTGGAATAAGGGCAGATGCCATGACCAGCCCAAGGTTTCGACCTGCACCGGAGTGATGGCATCAATTTCCTGCCAGACACTGTCCAGCGCCGCCCCTGAGTTCGCGGCGGTCCAGGATTTTCCGCCGGTAATGCGGGCAATATCCTGCAACAGCGGCAAGTCTACCTTGTCGTCACCCCGGCTTTGCGGATCGCCGAAAGCAATGGTGTGCACCTGTACGTGATGCGCCGCGGCCAGTTGCGCCGCGAGGGCAGGTTGCAGCTGTGAAGCGGTGTCATTGCCGTCCGTGAGCAAAATCGCCAACTTGCTGGTTGCCGTTTTGTCGCTGGAATCGAGAATTTTAACGGCCACGCCCAGGGCATCGCCAATTGCCGTTTGCTCGCCAATCATTCCCGGAGACAACTGGCTTATCCGCGCTTGTATGGCCTGTTTATCCTCGCTGACGGGGGCAAAAGGCCACGCACTGCTGGCAAAAATTACCAGCCCGATACGGTCAGATTTTCGCGCATCAACGAACTTGCGCACCGAAGTCTGCACGGCATTCAGGCGTGACACGCCGCCTTCCACATCGGTCATGGCCATTGAACCCGAGACGTCCAGGATTAAAACGATATCGAGCATGGGTTTTTGAATATGTTGCGGTGGCGTCAGGTATTCCGGCCGTGCCAGCGCACAGACCAGTAAAAACCAGACCAGCCAAAACATGACGCTGCTAAATCTGCTCGTTTTGACGGGCTGGCTGTCCAGCTTGAGTTCATCAATCAGGTCGGGGAGAAACGGTACCCGCACATGTTCTTTCAGTTCGCGGTCCTGCGGCAGGAAATAGCGTCCGGCTAACGGCAGCAACAGAGCTAGCCACGCCCAGGGCCACGCGAAGGCAATGCGTGTCAGCAGTTCAGACATGCGGCAGTTCCTTGATCCAGCGGCTTAGTTGGGTACGCAAACGTGAATTATCACTTTCATCCAGCTGATTATCCGGCTGGCAATACCGCGCGCTGAGCTGTTGACGCAAATCCTCATCGACCGGGACGTGTTGCAGAAGTTGCCCGGGTAACCGCTCACGACTGATTTGCGACCGGGGCTGATGCGTGAGCAAAATGCGCTTAATCAGCGTTAACCAGTTGTCGGCATTGTGCGTTTTTTTAAGCAATGCCTGTGCCTGACGACGCCACAGATTGCGACGCCAGCGGGCAAACAGAAAGAAGAAGGCGATGAGCAACACCGCGAGAAGGATGAAGCCCAGATAAATCCAGCCGGGCGGCAAAGGAAACCAGGAAACCGCAGGTGGGAGTGCAGGTTGTAGCAACTCAGGGACGGTAAATCCTTTCTCAAGCATTCATATCCCCTTTTGTAACTGCCTGACGAGATCCTGCGCGACCACAATCTGGTTCACGCGGATCCCAAGGCGCGTAAGCCGGTTTTTTTGCAGGGCGAGACGAGTGGTAATGCTGCGTTGGATGTCGTTTTTCAACGCAGGCGAGAGCGAAAATGAAGTCTCCCGCCCCTGATAGCTTGCCGCCAGATGCCCGTGAGCGGGCAGCGTCAGGTGCAGATCATCGAGGATCACAAAGGCACTGACTTCACAGCGCCGCCGCAGACCGGCCAGCAGCGCCTCACTTGCGGCATCCAGATCATGAAAATCGCTGAGCAGCGCCACCCAGGCACCGGTTGGGATCATGCGGCTGGCCTGTTGCAGAACCGAGGCCAGTGAAACCGACGCGGGCGTTTCGGCAGGGTAGCGCTCAGGCAGTAACTGGTTGTAGTTCAGAATGTCATCCAGCACCGGATGCAGTTGGGTGGTGGGCGAACGGCATTTGCGCAGCGAGCAGTCTGTGTCGTTAAACACCACGCTACCGAGCGGATCACCGTCATGCCAGCTTCGCCAGGCCAGCAAACCGGCTATGTTTGCCGCCGCCACTGATTTGGTCTGCCCACGGGTCGCAAAAAACATGTCCAGACGTTGATCGACAATCAGAAAAACTGGGCGCTCGCGTTCTTCGTTATACAACCGTATCCAGGGGGTTCGCAGGCGAGCAGTGGCTTGCCAGTCAATCAGGCGGACATCATCCCCCGGCTGATAACGGCGCAGACTGTCAAAATTTAGCCCGCGCCCTTGCTGCTTTGAAACCCGTTCTCCGGCCAGTGCGCCAGGGGGGATTTGTCCCGGAGGATTGGCGATCAGACGGGCCTGACCCGCCAGCGCCAGCAAGGTTTTGCGATCAACGCTCAGCGGGGATCCCATCACGCCACCACCGCATCAAGCAGCAGGCGAATGGCATCGTCAGGTGAACAGTTATCTGCACTGGCCTGATAGCTGAGCATCAGCCGGTGGCGCAATACCGCCGGGGCGACGCGACGGATATCTTCCGGCAGCACGGCATCGCGTCCTTCGAGCCATGCCAGCGCACGACCACAACGATCTAACGCCAGCGTGCCACGCGGGCTGACACCAAAGGTAATGTAGCTGGCAAGCTGATCGCTGACACCTTGCGGATGCCGGGTCATGTCCACCAAATTAAGGATGTATTGCTCAATGGTCGGGGCAACATAGACTGCAGAAATATCCTGCCAGCAGGCGGCGATCTCTGCTTGCGATAGCATCAGGGTTTCCTGCGTTGCACTGTCTGTGGCAGCCTCAGGAGACTGATATTTTTGCTGCTGTTCTGCCCGCACCAGTTGCATCACGCGCAGTTCGTTTTCTTTGGAGGGGTAATCCACCAGAATCTTCATCAAAAAACGGTCCAGTTGGGCTTCCGGCAACGGCCAGGTGCCTTCCTGATCCACCGGGTTTTGGGTAGCAAGCACCATAAATACGCCGGGCAACGGCCACGTTTTACCAGCGACGGTAACGTGGCGCTCTTCCATGGCTTCCAGTAACGCCGACTGAACACGGGCGGAAGCGCGGTTGATTTCATCGGCCAGAATAATGTTGCCAAACACCGGACCGGGGCGAAAACGAAACTGGTCTTCTTCACGAGTGGCGTTTTGCTGATAAATTTCACTGCCGGTAATATCGGAAGGCAGCAGGTCGGGCGTGAACTGAATGCGCCGGAATTCGCCTTCCACATGCCGTGCCAGCTCGCGAACCGCACGGGTTTTCGCCAACCCTGGCAATCCTTCGAGTAAAACATGTCCGTCGCAGAGCAACGCCACGGTCAGCATTCTGACCAGTTCTTGTTGCCCCAAAACCTGTTCGTTAATGCGTTGTTCCAGCAGCAAAAATTTTTCGCGATGACTCATCTGTGTACCCCAGCGTGATCACGTTTGAGCAGTGTGCCCAGCCCGACAAGGATCGGCTGTGCATAATTGAAAAAGGCTTTAATACCGGGACAAAGATAATTGAGGCCAATTTCGCCATCAGGAGAGCGTACAAGTCGGTTTTTCGGGCATTCTCCCCAGCATAAATTCAGATAAGGACATTCTTTGCAGTATTTAGGCAACGTATCCCGCTTGCCCATACCAAAACTCTGCTGCCGTTCGGAGAACGCCATGTGCGCCAGCTTGGTGTTTTCAATATTACCCAGCTGATATTCGGGGTAGACGTAATGGTCGCAGGAGTAAGTATCGCCGTTTTTTTCCACGGCCAACCCTTTGCCACAGAACTCAGATGCCGTGCAAATTTGTGCCGGTAATCCCATCGTCTGCGCCACGGCGGTTTCAAACAGGTTCACCTGCACACGACCCAGATCGTTATTGACCCACTCTTCAAAAATCGCCACCAGAAAACTGCCCCAGTCATCGGGATCGACTGACCAGTCGGTGACAATAGAATCGAGATCGCCGGGTTTGGCGCGGGACGTGCCGGTCACCGGGATCGAGTCTTCACGCCAGAACTGCGGGGCAGTGACTTTGAAATCCACCGCTTCAACACAGGGATTAAACTGGATATAGGTCGCGCCAAGCTCACGGGTGACAAAGCGGTACACCTCCAGCGGGAAGCGTGCATTGGTGCGGTTAACCGTGACCAAAGCATTAAACGGGACCTTGAATTTTTTCAGGGCATCGACGCCCTGCATCACTTTATCAAACGTCGGTTTTCCGCTGCGCGTCAGGCGGTAGCGGTCATGCAATTCCCGTGGGCCATCAATCGAGATGCCCACCAGAAAATGGTGTTCTTTGAGAAATTCAGCCCACTTATCGTTGATCAGCACGCCGTTGGTCTGGAGATCGTTCTCAATACGCTGACCGGGTTTCTTATACTGCTTCTGGAATTTCACCACTTTTTCGAAAAATTCTAACCCCATCAACGGTAAGCGTCGTTAAATCCCCACCTGTTATTACTCTCGATGCATCGTCATGCTGGCGCCCCTGATCATTAACAAGGAGCAACCCCATGAGAAACATCCGTTCGCGCGAAGAATGGCTCACCCTTTTTG
>BHES01000131.1 GCA_003864575.1 Enterobacterales bacterium | reverse complement strand
ACGACTTTGACGCTGTAGCTCTTCAAGGGCAATCTTCTGTTTTGCAGTCAGCTCTATTTTCATCGCGCTGAGCATGATATTTATCAGCTGGATAATCAAGCACTTTCAATGACCACGGGTATATATGGGTAAATCAGTCATTCGAATAGGCAGCTACGAAATCGACGACGCCGAACTGTCTACACCCGAGGCCAAAGGTGGGGACAAAGTGCATATTCCCTGTAAATCCGACCCGGATTTGTGCATGCAACTTGATGCCTGGGATGATCACACCAGTGTGCCGGCAATTCTGGATGGCCGTCACTCGATTCTCTACAAAGAGAAATATGATAAACAGAAAGACGAATGGATTATGAGACTGGAGTGATCATGCATGGCGAACAGTGTTCGTTCGCCATGCAGCACGTTCGATGTCAGAAGGTTTCAACCAGAACAAACTTCATTAGCAGCAATGGCATATTTGGGGAGAACATTTCGTACTCTTCAAAAAACCGCTGATGCTCTGTACGCCACGAAGCCAGAGTTCTGTCACCCTCGCCTTCTTCCCATGCATGTTGTTCGGTAACTAAATCAAAAGGGACTTGTTTCACTTCGGTCAGTTTCACCGCACAAACCGGATTATTGCGACCATCAACGATCACAAAAATTTCACCAGGCTCTGGCTCGCCTTCATCATCAAGGTTGGCACAGGTCGCCGTTTTAATACCGTCAATAACACGTTTGGCAACTTCATCAGCTTGCGCCTCATTGTCTCCAAAAGACCAGCGCTCTGCTGCTTTGTACTTTTGCGCGATTTGAGAGGTCATAATTTATCCTTTTGATTAATAGGGTACATATTATTCGCTAGTCTTATTCGAGGGCACGCAATGTTCAGGCATTTTCTGCGGCCACTGACGGGTACTTCCCGCGCCGTACAACACTTGAATACCGCATTCATTATCAACACGCGCCAAAGGTTTACCGGTGACATCAATCATCATCGACGTATTGTCAGTTGAAACGACGCTCACATTACTGTCAAAAGGAGAGACAGCATTAAATACAGGCGGGATAACAAAACTTCCCTGCGCATTGATAAAGCCGTAATGATTCTCTACCTCTGCAAAGGCCAGCCCATCCGACAGCAGACCCAGATCGGAGTAGGTAATATCTGGAACAACCTTCCCTTGCGTATCAACCCAGACTTTAGAGGCATCATCACGCGTTAATACCGCACGCCCATTGACCATCTGACTGCCTTTGCCCTGTAGGGACAACACCTGTTTGCCTGTCGCATCGACATAGCGGGTTGTGGCGACATCATCCTGTGGATCATAGGAAACTGACATATCGCTGGCGAGTGGCAGATACCATTGTCCCTGCGGCATAGTAGCCACACGCTCGCCTTTAGTGTCTATTAGGTCAGTACTCTGATCTGTCATTCGCAGTGCACGATCTTTATTAAACGCCGAGCTCTGCACTCCGATAGCCGGCGCGATTTGCCAGTTGCCCTGCCCCGACAGATAGCCTTCCTGCGGCTGACGTGACAGCTTAATCCAGTCACCGACGGCACTGATTTTAGTCTGTTGCTCATGCAGTTGGATATTACCCTGCGCATCCAGCAACCAGGACTGACCACCCGCTGACGTCGCTAAAATACGGCCATCATCGAATTGCGTGACATTCAGACCCGCGGTAGCAGCAATACGCTGTTTACCATCGGTCCCGACCACTTCGGCTAATACAGAAGATTCCGGAGTATCGGCAACGGCCGGCTGTGTCAGTAACCAAAGCGCTCCATTGATACGTTTAACATTGGCGTATTTTGCATCAACTGCCATTTTACCGGTTTGATCAACGATTCCCCATAGACTATTGGGAAGCTGAACGTCAACCTGAGCATCCGCATAATGCCCAACAGACTGGTATAACGGTTGGGAGATAACCTTTTGGACCACTACGTCGTAAATCCCCCATAGCGCTCCTTCAGCGGCTGTTTCACGATAGCGGAACCAACCATTTCCCAGTGATTCTATTTCGAACGCATCAGGTAAATTATAGTGCTTGCCGCCGGTATCAATCGCGGTGAGCTTACCGTTCATATAATCCAGCGCGTAGCCTTGTTCATAAGGCGAGATATTATCTTCAGCCAGCGGTATGAGGACTTTACCCTGCTCATCTACCACCCCGGTACCCTGGGCAGTTTTCACGATGTACTGATTTTTAACCCTGGTATCAAATTCATCAGAGTTTGCCGCAGGCCGAATATCCAGCCACTTAGCATCAAGCTGAAGGCTTCCATCGGCGCGCACAAAACCCGCACCGGATTTCGATGCGGAATCATTCGGACGAATCAATGCCACCGGCAAGGATGCAGGTGCATCAGCGACAATACCGTTGTTTAGTGGCTCAACTCGATAACCTTCCAGCATTGCCATGCTCTTTTGAGTCAGCAACGCTTTACCATTCTGATCGACAATATTGACGGTCACGCCCTGCGGGTTACGCAGCCATAGACGTCCGTCGATCACCTCCGCATCCGCCACCTGAGCAAGCCAACCGACAGACTGAGCACCACCAATCATGCCACCGGACGGGGCGATAATTGCGTTCACCTTTTGCTGTTCATCCCTGGTCGTCAACAAGTAACGGCCCGAATGCAGCTTTAGAGGCCGACTACCCGCAGGCAAAGATAAAGGTTGTTTTCGCCCCTGCACATAAACGGAAACGCGTTCTTTGGGATTTCTATCAAGGACATAATCTCCCTGATAAATTAATGAATTCGCGGCTGCGCTATCGAGAGTGGCAATAACAGCACTGCTGTTATCAAGTAATTTGAATGTGTCGCCACTTTTAGCTAGCCAGAACTGAGGCGTTACGGCTTTGACTGACTCGTATTTCGACGTATCAAGCGAGCCGTCGCTACGAATGATAGTGATCCCACCAACGCTCGTGGCCAAAGCCAATTGATCGTTATGTTCGTCAAGGCTGATATTTTTAAACTGCGGAGCAACACGCCAGGTCAGATTTTGGTCGGCAATACCATAGCCTTTATCGGCATCACGGGCGATAAACAACCCGCTGTGGCCAAAAGGCTGCAAGACTTCCATCTTGTCGTTGGCGACGTGACGCCCACCATCCGGCGAAAGCAGTACTGTTTTATAATCAATCCTGAGCAGAGCTGGCTGCCCGTCGCTTAAGGTCGCAGAATCCGTCAGCTCATCAAGCGCCTGACCAGCCTGTACCCCCTTGCTGTCGATAATTTGTACTTTCCCATTTAGCATGACGACCGCGAGACCGGACTGAGTGAAGTTCTGCGCTTCATCAAAAACAGGTTGGATAAGCCAGTTACCCGTAGGGTCAATGTAACCCCATTTACCTTTCTGTTTTGCGGCTGCCACACCGAAATGGTAATCCCCGACTTCGTCAAAAATCGGCTTGATCACCAATTGGCCCTGCGCGTCAAGAAAACCCCAGCGATGCCCGCTGAAACCTTTTTCCGCAGCAACGTCATCAACCGGACGGCTGGCATCCGGTAAGAGAACGGCGGCCCGGCCCTCATGTACATCACGGATGCAATGGTTCTGCATCACCGGCAATGCAAGCATAGTCTGATGATCGTTATCTTTGTTTATCTGTAGAGGCACAAAACACGCCGCCGTTTGTCCGGCAACAGCAGGTTGCGCCAGTGCCAGCAGGGCCATTGCGCCACCAGAGCGAAGGGCAAGTCCTATGGCCCGTTGCAGCGAAACTGAATGAATTAGCATAGTCATTGCGCCCCACCGTTTGCGCAGGTAACAGGCTTGTCCGGCCAGAATTGGTGACCTTTCGTATCCGTGATAATTCGCTGATTACAGCGGTTCTGCAGTTCTACAACCACACCACCGTTGGTATTCAACAGCTGAACCTGACCTTTCATGCCCGCCCAAACGCGTTTCTCACTGAAATCACCTGCCCACTCAAAGGCTGGCGCCATAGCGAAGCGGCCGCCAAGATTGATAAAACCGTAGTTCGCACCATAGGTGGACTGCTTCACCGCTTTCGCTAAGCCGTCTTTTATCGGGCCGACTTTATCAAAATAAGGGCCAATAATTTTTTTACCACTGGCATCAATAAACCCATACAGGCCCTTGCTGTCACGCAAAGGCACGGTACCTTCACTGGCATTATTAATTTGCACACTATCTGGACCTGCATAGCGCTGAATTTCGCGACCAGTGTTATCGAACAATACCGTTTCACCGGTTGTCGCATCGTTGAGTACCAGACGCGCCATCGATGGCAGGGGTTCTGCGTTTTCAAATCCTTCCAATGGCTCACCACCGGTAGAGTTAATCAGGATCACCCGGTTATCGCTGACAGCGCTGGCCCAGTTTAGGGGCTGCACGAAATTTAGCGCCGCTGAATAGAGAGGCTGTATTTGCCACTCACCCTGATGATCAATGGCACCAAAGCGTGGGCCAAAGCCCAGCAATACCCAATCACCATTAATCTCTGTGGATGAAGGCACGATAGCCTTACTTACGGCAGCACGACCGTCGTTGTCGATCAACGCCACGCCGCCATCAGCAGGTTGTACCAGCCAGTGTTCATTTCCGACATTGAGTGGTTGGCTGAGTAAATCCGTTGCGACGGATTGCCCATTGACAGCATTGAAAATACTGAAATGACTGGAGGCACTGTCTCGTTCACCAGGCTGGTCGTTATCCGCCATACTGAACATGGCATCACCAATATATTGTGGTTTGCTGGTCAGACTCGCATCTGGCGCGATCGCCCATTTGCCATTCTGTGCAATAACGCCCCAACCCGCATCAGCTTTTGCCAGCGCATAACCTTCGCGGAAATCTTCGAGCTCACTAAATTGTGGTGCAGCGAGGATACTTTTGCTTTGAATGTCCCATAGCCCCCAGCGACGATCTTTACCTTCACCTTCCGCCGTCAGCAAAACTCCGTTGCTGATACGCTGGCCGGCTTGCATGACTGGCGCGGGCACGTCAATAACATTACCGGCGCGGTCGATGATCCGTTTGCTTAGTGCGTTTTTATCATCTGTGTACGCCCAGCTGTACTCTCCGTCAAAGGGAGTAATTTGGGTAAATGTCGGCTGAATGACCCATTGACCAACGGCATCAATCGCACCCATTTTATTGTTTGCGGTATGAACTAAAAGCGGGGTCTGAGGCGCATCACTGTCAATCATTGCCCATTGAGGGTCTGAGAACACTTTGCCTTGCGAGGTCAAAATTGCTACGGGCTTTTTATTATCATTAGGTTTCAGCGCAGCCCACGGCAGGCCAGAGGTAGCATCATTTTGTACCGGAGCATTATCCGTATTTCCCCTCAGTTCATGGGTACCGAGAGGTTGAACCTGATAGTTGCGTAAGTCAGCCAATACCGTATCGGCCAATAGCCCGGTACCGCTGTTATCATATACCTGCATAACCTGAGCCGACTTCCCGTCGGTTTGCATCACCCAGAGTCGCTGGCCTTGCTGCAACAGTTGAGGCTTATTGGCTTTAACATTGATGATCTGATTCTGCGGGCCAATCAGGGTAATGCCCTTCGTCCCTTTAGCTATCAACCAGTCACCCCAGCTCAGTAATTCTCCAGACTGCTCAGCCGCAATATCCTGCAGCTTTTCAAGTTTGTTATTCAACAACTGCTGAGTATTGTTGGAATCCGTCGCCAGCCAGTTGCCAGACTTCAGCGCATAGACTGATTTATACTGCTCTTTGCTCAGCGCAACGCCCTGCTTGTCGAAGAAACTCCATTCGGTTTTTCCTTTTACAGCAACCGTATCGCCATTGAGCAAAGGCGTATTCCGGGTTTTTAAAACCGTCGGATCAATCGCCCATTCACCATTTTCATCAAGATAACCCCAGTAGCCGCTGTCCACAGCATCACGCTTTTGCGCCGGGATCCAGCCCGCCTGAGGTTTCCCCAATGCCATAACGTCATCTGGCAGAGCCAGAGACTTATTGGTTTGGGCATTCCATAGCGCAGGGGATAGCTGAACCTGCAGGCTGGCCAAAGCCTGCCCCTTCACGAACCCTTCGCTGGTAAGAGCGGCGGAAAACGGCAGGGTTTTCACCACAGTGCCTTTGCGATCAATTAAAACTAACCGGTTATCGGTAACAGCCAGCGCAGTACCCTGGGCGTTAAAATCTGTTGCGCGGGTAAATTGTGGATCGATTGCCCAATGGCCTTTTTTATCTATGTATCCGAAACGGTCATCTTTTCTTGCAACGGCTAAATCATTCGAAAAGCCTCGAACTTCACGGAACACTGGTTCTATAACCATGTGCCCCGTTAGATCAACAAATCCCCAGAGCCCCTGAGTATCTCGCGGTGACCCCATTAATACGGGAGAAAGACCTTGCTGAAATGGCAGTTGGCAGTTTTCAGCGGTTTTGGCACTGTTGCATACCCGTTGCCACGCTTCTTCTGCGTGAACAGGTAAACTAAAAGTCGCATTCAGAACTAACGCTAAGGCGCTAAAATTTCTAAAATGTTTGAGTGTGTCGGAGCAAATCATCCGATTCCCTTAATGGCCTGATAATGAGAAAGTTTAGCGCACAAACTTTGATGATATCCGCTGAAGACGAGTTAAACGGTATAATTCCGATAATAATCAAGTTCAATGACACCAGTACGCTACTCGTTATAGGGTGTCAGCTTGTGAGATAAAAAGCAGCTAATTTATTACCCTGTAACCAATGAATACACTCTTTAACGGCACTTTTGCGTAAAAACTCAACGGTAATTTGTAGATTATTTTCGACTCTGTTTTTTTACTATTAAAAAGACTCATTTTTCCTACACTTTACTGCGCGAAACTACCCTGCCTGAAACCCACTTTTCCTCAATTCCGTCACCCCGGGATTACCCATAAATAGTAGAAAATACGTTCAGGTTCGTCCACGTAAAAAAATGCGTCCTGCGAGATGTGATGGAGAAACATTAGCGCGTTACATCAATTACATAGCGTTATTGAATTGAACATTCCAACCTGAAAAAAAATCATCACATCTTCGTTTTTGTCTGTTGCCATCATCCTGCTCAAATTGCATTCTGTCCTTTGTATCACCGTGCAATTCGGCCGCCATACCGGACCTTCCTTTTCGGAGCAGACAGAATATCGCCATGAATAATAAAAATTTTTGTACTCTCGCTGATGTGGCAGATCTTGTACCCGGCTTACGGGAAATTCGCCAGCACCTGCATCAACATCCTGAACTCTCTAACGAAGAAGCCGAAACCGCCGCTTTCGTTGCCGATAAACTCAGAACGCTGGGATTTGAAGTGACGACTGGAGTCGGTGGGCATGGCGTTATCGGCACAATGACCCGCGGCTCTGGACAGCGCCGTATTGGCATACGCGCAGATATGGATGCCTTGCCCATCACCGAGCAAACCGGTGTCAAATACGCCAGTTTACGTCCTGGCACCATGCATGCCTGTGGCCATGATGGGCACACCACAATGCTGTTAGGCGCAGCAGAGCAGTTATCTCGCAGCCAGCATTTTTCAGGTACCGTACATTTGATTTTCCAACCGGCTGAAGAGATTGGATTTAATAGCGGTGCGGAAAGAATGTTGGAAGAAAACTTGTTCGAACGCTTTCCCTGCGATGCCATCTATGGCCTGCATAATCACCCTGGATATCCAGTCGGACAAATGATGTTCCGCGCAGG
The DNA here is from genome assembly GCA_003864575.1 of Enterobacterales bacterium. Taxonomy (GTDB): domain Bacteria; phylum Pseudomonadota; class Gammaproteobacteria; order Enterobacterales; family Enterobacteriaceae; genus Ewingella. The sequence goes on along the minus strand of BHES01000131.1, from coordinate 1,510 downwards.
ACCCTTTATGGCGGCATGCGACACTGTGAACATTACAATCCATGGCAAAGGGGGCCACGCCGCGCGCCCACATATGACCGTTGATCCCATCCTGGTCGCCAGCAGTATAGTGGTTGCATTGCAGACGTTGGTCTCACGTAACATCGATCCCAATGAAACAGCCGTTGTGACTGTTGGCTCTTTGCATTCGGGTCATGCTGCTAACGTTATCCCTGAAAAAGCCCGGATCGAAATGAGCGTTCGTTCTTTTGATGCAGGTGTGCGTAAAATTCTTGATAAACGAATTCGAGAGCTGGCTGAACATCATGCCGCCGGTTACGGCGCGCGTGCTGAGATTGAGTATGTCCCAGGCTATCCGGTATTAGTGAATCACCAGCAGGAAACCGAGTTTGCGCAAGTAGTGGCAAAAGAGTTGCTGGGAGAGGATAACGTAGTCGAAAACTTACCACCGATTTCTGGCAGCGAGGATTTTGCTTATTTCTTGCAAAAAAAGCCGGGTTGCTTCCTGCGCCTGGGAAACGGTGACAGTGCTGTATTACATAATCCCGCCTATAACTTCAATGATGACAGCTTGGGATTCGGCGCCGCATTCTGGACCCGTTTAGTCGAGCGCTATCTGGTGGATGATTCACCCCATTAAGAGGCGATAAAGTCACATGATGCTGGTGTGACTTTGTCAGATAGATACTGGCGAGAAGGCTGGAACTCAATACCAACAAAAGAGCCTTTAAATACACAGCCAGAACGTGCCTGCTCATATTTTACATCTCTTCGGTTAACCTTACCCACACCTGACATAAACCTACAGAGCGTTTGATAGTTTTAATACACCGAGAGTCTGTGTCCCTCTCTGTGTTTCATCATCATAGTTACCCTCGCATTACCCTTTCAGCCCGCCTTAAGCGGGCTTTTTTTGGACGAAAAACAGCCCCACCAACATCATGAATACCTCAGTTTTAACGCTGTTAAAAGCCCAGTACTTCACTGCGGCGGCAGGGTTGGTTAAAACTCACCTTGATGAAGTATTTTTTGGACTGAAGACAGGCTTTGTTGAATAAATCGGATTTAGATAACGGGTCACCTGTCAGTCATTCTCGCAGATAATCCGTACACTTTGGGGCATACCAGCACGCGTCATTTTGTTTAAGGCACGGATCATCGCCATAGCCTCTCCGACTTGGGCATCGTAATCCCGCAGGGTCAGATGACCACCAAACAGTTGTTTTACACGATACATCGCCGTTTCCGCCACCGAGCGACGGTTGTAAGCTGTGTTCCGTTTCCAGTAGGCGTTGCTCCCCGTGAGTCGTTGCCTCGCGACGACCTGATTTCGATCGTCATACTCCACTGGCCAGTAACCTGCGCGGGTTCGCGTTGGCGATCAACGCCTTGATGTTCTTGCGCCGCAGCTCGTCGTGGCACCGTTTTGCGTCATAAGCCCCATCGGCTGAAACGACCCTTATTTTGCGGTGGGTCTGGCGAATATGCCTCTGCGTTGGTCAGGTTGTTC
>BHES01000130.1 GCA_003864575.1 Enterobacterales bacterium | reverse complement strand
GCTATGGCGATGATCCGGGCTTTAAATAAAATGACGCTTGCAGGAATGCCGAAGAGTGTAAGAGTTGCCTGAGAAAATGAGCAATGAGGAGCACCTTTATCAAAATCTGATTTATTCAACAAAGCCCAACGCATCCACACCGAAGACCGGAATGCTGGATTTGTTGTGAGATTTCAGCGCTTCTACTGCGCCCATTGCCATCGCATCGTTGTTGGCGATAACCACTTCGATTTTGTCAGCATTTGGACCAGACAACCACGCATCCATCTTGTCTTTCGCCTGTGCGGTATCCCACATGGCGGTATCAAGTTGCAGCTGCTGAGTTTTCAGGCCTTCTTTACCATTCAGCGTACTGACGACGTACTTGGTACGGGCTTCAGCATCCGGATGGCCCGGCTCGCCTTTGATCAACACGTACTGGATCACGCCATCTTTGTTCAGGTCCCAGGCTGGCGTGGCTTTCCAATGTTTAGCAATCAGCTCGCCCTGGATAATGCCGGACTCTTTAGAGTCAGTACCGACGTAATACGCCTTGTCGTAGCTGTCCAGGTCTTTACGGGACGGTTCTTTGTTATAGAACACAATCGGAATGCCAGCGCCGCGGGCTTTCTCGATAATGACCGGGGCGGCAGCCGGGTCAACCAGGTTGATTGCCAGCGCTTTAACGCCTTTTGCCAGCATGACGTCAACCTGGTCATTTTGGGTGGACTGGCTGTTTTGCGAGTCATTCATCAGCAGTTGCACACCAGGAGACGCTTTCGCATCTTTCTCGATGGCTTTACGCACTACAGACATGAAGTTGTCGTCATATTTATAAACTGTGACACCGATTTTAGTATCAGCAGCATGGGCGGCAGCGCCAAACATCATACTTGCAGCCAGAGTAGCCAGGGTGAAGACCTTCTTATTCATTTGTATCTCCGGTTATGTAGGGTGGTACAGAGTGTGGCACCGGCAATCCATGCGGGAGCAGTGCGTCCGCGCCTCAACAATTCTGCGGTGCCTGCCTTCCTTGACGTCTGACTTCCTGACTCGCTGTGAAACCTGTCCGGTAGGTCGGACTAAACTGAATCATGTAGAAAACGAGTGAATCATAATGGCGCTAATGTTAATAAACTGTGAAAGTTCTCACAGATTGAAAACGGTTACACGACGTTATTTAATCAATAAGTGACCGGTGCCACATTTTGCCAGGGTGCCACGGAATGACGCCTCACGAGCGTGGGCATGAAACAGTGCGACACCCCCTCCACCAGCTGGTTTGCGGCCCCTTTCAGCGCCAATTCAGTGGCTAATGTCGCCATAGAAACAATCGGATAGCGAACCGTCGTCAATTTCGGGCTGGTGTAGCGCGCAATAGGGATATCATCGAAGCCAACCAGTGAAAAATCCTGTGGAACATTGATACCGTTTTCTTTCAGCACCGCCAGCGCTCCCGCGGCCATCGCATCGTTATAGGCGAAAATCGCGCTCAGATGCAGGTTGCGGCCCAATAACTCCACCATCGCGGCTTCCCCGCCCTGTAGGTCCGGCGAGCCCTGCGCTCGCCAACTTTCCGGTGGCGGCTGACGTGTCTGCGTCATTGCTGCTGACGCACCCTGCGTCATCGCGGCAAGATAGCCCTGATGGCGCTGTAATTCGTCTTCAATACCGTGATTGGAACCGATATAACCGATGCGCTGATGCCCCTGCGACAGCAGCAGCCGCGTCGCCATCTCGGCACCCACGACGTTATTAAGCGATACGCAGCGGTGCTCGTAACCGGGGATCACTCGGTTAACCAGCACCATACCGGGCACCTGATCCAGAAAGCGGGAAAGTTCATCGTCACCCAGCGCTTTCGCATGGACAATCAGTGCATTACAGCGCTGGCGAATCAACACTTCTATCGCGTTGCGCTCTTTTTCAGCCTCATGATAACTGTTGCCAATCAGCACATATTTCTGATGGCGCTGGGCCACCATATCCACGGCTTTGACCAATGCGCCAAAGAAGGGATCCGAAACATCCATCACCACCACGCCGATGGTGTCGCTGCTTTGCGGCGCCAGCGCCTGCGCGTTGGCATTCGGTCGATAACCCAGCGCGGCGACCGCCTGCAATACCTGCTCGCGCGCCTCTTTGCTGGCAATTGCCGGATTATTCAGAACCCGTGAAACCGTCGCGACAGAGACGCCGGCCAGTTTTGCCACATCACGAATGGTGACCATAGGTCGCTCCGTGTTCTGGCGGCAAATCGGTTACGCGGGAGGTGTCGCAGCGAAAGGAATAGGGAGGAAAACTCAGGGATAACACCCAGGTGGTGAGAAAGGAGCTCAAAAAAGACCGCAGTACAGTGATCATGGTGTTTCCTGTTGTAGTGTAACGATCGGCTAACTCTGCACGACCGCTATCCTAAACGCTTTGTGAAAACACCTGCGTGAATCTCGTCACAGGAAAGAAAACGTTTACATACAATTCTGCAACCTTTCTCTCATATTCATCATTTTGGTTAATATCATTCCTGCATTTTCAACTCAACACCGGAAGCTTTAATGGTCAGTTTGCGCCACAACCACTCCACCGGTCCCTGGCGGAAATAGCGCAGCCAGGTTAGCGTGACCAGCAAATTAATCGCCCAAACCAAAGGCACCAGCGCCAGTAGATGCAGCCGGTCAAAGTGCAGGAAGAAGCCGAAGATATTGAAGAAGGTGATGCAGACCAGCGTCTGTAACAAATAGTTGGTGAGCGCCATGCGCCCAACCATGGAAATCCAGCGCGCCAGCCGCCACTGTGAAAGCTGCGGCCAGAAGCCATAACAGAGCGCCAGATAGGCTACAGCCTGCATCAGCCCGCCAATTTCGCGCGGTGCCTGCAACAGAAAACCACTCCAGCGGTAATCCCAGCCAAGATGCCATTGCAGGTAAATCGCCGGGATCTGGATAAGTAATGAAAGCGTTAACAGCAGTGCTGCCAACTGCCGGTAGTGGCGCAGGTTATAGCTGCCGCGCAACCAGGTGCTGCGCATCAGCCCGGCCCCGAGCAACATCGCACCGGCCAGCTCCCAGCCATACTGCACGCCGATAGCAATCAGGCTGGATGACAGCAGATCCAGACGGTTGCGAATCGCCTCCAGACCACCTTTAAGTTTCCAGAACTGTTCATATTGGATCTCCGCCGGGCCGGGCAGCCAGAAACTTCCCGGTTTAGGCGTGGAGATAAACCCGAGCATCAGCAGTATGGCCACGCCAATAAGATAGAGCACGATGCCGGTGCTGATCAGCGACTGGCTGCTGCGCCCTTCTCTCACCATGCGCCAGCTGACCAGCCCGATGAGGCCATAGGAGAGTAAAATATCGCCATCCCAGAGAAAGGTGGCGTGCAGCAGGCCGCAGAATACCAGCAGCGACAAACGGGACTGAATCCAGTGTTTACCGCGCGGTAACAACAGATACAGGCCGCCGCCAAACAGGATCGCGAACATCATCAGGAACTTGCCCTGCGCCACCGCGTCAAGCACGGCCCAGGTCAGGGCATCGCTTGACGAAGGTTGCCCTGCATACGCCGGGTTCAGATAGGCCGCTTTCGGCAGACCAAAAGCACTGATATTGAGCAGTAAAATGCCGAAAATGGCGACGCCACGGGCAAAATCCAGCGTGGCAATGCGTTGGCGCATTTCTGGCGTTCCTTGTGGAATGTATTGAGGATTTCTAAGAATAAATGAAAAACGAGGAGACGACATCCAAAGTCAGTGGCGTTATTGCCAGGCAGCAGCGAACGCCGCTGCCCTTTGAATGGCGAAAATTACGAAGGATGTCTTACGGTACGCAGAAATTCCTGACGGGTGTTCTGGCTGGACTTAAACAGGCCGCCGAGCGAGGTCGTCGTCGTGGCGCTGGTCGCGTCACGGATACCACGGGCTTTCACGCAGTAGTGCACGGCGTCAATTGACACGGCCACATTGGTGGTGCCGAGCAGGGTTTGCAACGCCAGCAAAATTTGCTGGGTCAGACGTTCCTGCACCTGCGGACGCTGTGAGAAAAACTGCACGATACGGTTGATTTTCGACAAGCCAATCACTTTATCTTTCGGAATATAGGCCACGGTGGCCTTGCCATCGATAGTGACAAAGTGGTGTTCGCAGGTGCTGGTCAGCGTGATATCGCGCACTGTCACCATTTCATCCACCTTCATCTTATTTTCGATAACGGTGATTTTTGGGAAGTTGGCGTAATCCAAACCGGAGAAGATCTCATCGACATACATCTTGGCAATGCGGCGTGGCGTTTCAGTCAAACTGTCATCGGCGAGATCAAGATTGAGCAACTGCATGATGCCGGTCATGTGTTCCTGGATCCGCTGCTTGCGCGTCTCGTTATCGATTGGCAGGGGTTCACGCAGTGGGGTTTCCAGACCACGAGCCATTAATGCCTCATGGACCAGGATGGCTTCTTTACTCAACGTCGACATATTCTCTCTCCGGCAGGTCCTGCAAATGTAGTCAGTTTGACGCAGATCACGTCAAAAAGAGGTGGCTTACTGTAGTGGAGAGCGGATCCATAATCCAGTGATTGTGTTTCATGATAGGTGAAATAGCTGCACGTTATCATTCCCGGCAATCTGTCAGCGCAGGCTGCCGGGAAATTGTGCTTAGGAAAGAACAGCCTGCTCAGCGGGACGGCGGACAACCAGTGCGCCGGCGATAATAAAGCCAACCAGAGCAACATACAGCGCCGGTTCCAGACGATGCATCAATGAGGTGGAAATCGCGGATAGAATTGGCCCAAACAACTGCCCGATGGCGTATCCCGTAGTTAGCAGACCGGCCAAATAGCGGCTGTGATTGGGCGCCAGCTCGCGGCCACACTGCAAGGCCAATTGCACGACACTCAGGAAACCACCGCCGACCAGCAGCGCGCCGAGCACCAGTCCAGTCACGCCCGGTACCACTTCTGCACACAAAATCCCCACCCCCTGCGCCCACAGCGTCAGGGCCAGACGGGTATGAGTGGTCAGAAGGTGGCGGGTCAGGATGCCGATAATAATGCCAATCACTGCTGCGCCGCCAAACACCGGCCAGACAAACTGCGCGAACAGGCTGTCAGGAAAACGGGCGTTCGCCATCTGGGATAAAAAGGTCGCCGGCATAATATAGCCAAATCCGGCCAGGCTGTAGCAGAGCACCAGGCGTTTCAACGCTGGCGTCATTTTTAGCGGTTCGGTGGCAACATGCGCGCGATGCAGGTCGCCCCTGCGCGGCAGATTCACACTGATTAACGCAATCAGAATCAGCGCCAGTACGCCATACACGCTCCACGCCTCGGCCGAACTGAGTTGCAGGCTGTGAATCCCTACCGCCAGCATACCGCTGAGAAAAATCCCGGCACCCGGCCCGGCAAACACCGCCGCACTCATGGCCGGACGGCCAAAATGCATCAACCGCTCGTTACACCACGCCGACACCAGCACCATCGCCCAGCCGCTGGCCCAGCCAATCATAAAGCGGATCACGCTGTGCAGCACTTCGCCGGTCACCGCCGCAGAAAGCAGCGTCAGCACAACGGCCCCCCACACACCCAGCCACAGACGGCGCTCAAGATGGCGGGTCGCGCGCATGGCGTCAAACGCCCCGCACAGATAGCCCAGGTAGTTAACCGCCGCCACCAGCCCCGCGCCAGTCAGGCTAAACTGATGTTCAGCTATCATTAAAGGCACCTGCGGCGTGAAGGCAAACCGCCCGATGCCCATCGCGACCACAAAGGCCAGAAAACCACTTAACGCAATACGAAATGCCATACCGTTCTGCCCCGCCCTATGTCATTTACAATTTCGCAACACCGAACAAACATAATGAATTTGTAAAATCTAAACACCTTCTTTCTGACGAGAAGGGTAAAAGTAAAGTGTCAGCTATCATGCATGATGGCGACAATCACGAAAACTGAATAATAATCACCAAGTTCTTTCCGTTTTGTGAATCAATAATTTTATGTATACTGATTTCCACCCTACTTTTAGAGAGCAGATCATGGATCTTACCCAACTGCGGATGTTTTGCAGTGTGGCCGAAACAGGATCGCTGGCCCGCGCTGCCGAGCAGCTGCATCGCGTGCCGTCGAACCTGACCACGCGTCTGCGCCAGCTTGAACTGGAGCTCGGCACCGATCTGTTCATTCGTGAAAAACAGCGCATCCGTCTGTCGGCGATGGGCCACAACTTTCTCAACTATGCCCAGCGCATTCTGGCGCTGAGCGATGAAGCGATGAGCATCACCCATGCCGGTGAGCCGGCCGGGAGCTTTGCGTTGGGTTCGATGGAAAGCACCGCCGCGACCCGCCTGCCCGTTCTGCTGGCGGCGTATCATCAGCATTATCCGCAGGTGGCGCTGTCGCTGAGCACGGCGACCTCCGGCGAAACCATCGATGGCGTCCGCGCCGGACGGCTGGCTGCGGCGCTGGTCGATGGCCCTATCGACTTTGACGACATCAACGGCTGCATCGCTTTTCGCGAGCGCATGGTGGTTATTTCCCCGCTCGGCGAAGCGCCGCTGCAAAATCCGCCCGGTCGCCCCAGCCATACCGTCTTTGCCTTCCGCCCTAGCTGTTCTTACCGCACGCGTTTACAGGCGTGGATCAAACACACCGGCCTGCCGGTCACTAACACCATGGAAATTCAGTCCTACCACTCGATGGTCGCCTGTGTGGCCAGTGGTGCAGGTATTGCCATGGTGCCACGCAGCGTACTCGAGCAATTGCCCGGTCACGAACGTGTGCAGGTCAATGACATTCCCGACGAGTTTGCCGATACCGCTACCTGGCTTATCTGGCGGCGCGACGCATTTAGCCCGAACGTGCGGGCACTGAAAGAGCTGATTATCGTACAGAACGACGGCGTGGTGCCGTTGCTTAAACACCCGATTGCCGGTGAAAATCATCCGGTGATGAATTCAGGAGCACTACCATGAGCACCGAAATGAAAATGATCAAAACCCGCGCAGCTGTTGCCTGGGGTCCGAACCAACCACTGTCTATTGAAGAAGTGGATTTGATGCCGCCGCAAAAAGGCGAAGTTCTGGTACGCATCGTGGCGACCGGCGTGTGCCATACCGACGCCTACACGCTGTCCGGCAAAGACCCTGAAGGTGTCTTCCCGGCCATTCTCGGCCACGAAGGCGGCGGCGTGGTTGAAGCTGTCGGCGAAGGCGTCACCAGCGTGGCGGTGGGCGACCACGTGATCCCGCTTTACACACCGGAATGTGGCGAGTGTAAATTCTGTAAATCCGGCAAAACCAACCTCTGCCAGGCGATCCGCGCTACTCAGGGCAAAGGCCTGATGCCCGACGGCACCACCCGCTTCTTCAAAGACGGCAAGCCGATCTTCCACTACATGGGGACGTCGACATTCTCCGAATACACCGTCGTGCCTGAGATCTCACTGGCGAAAATCAACAAAGAAGCCCCGCTGGAAGAAGTTTGCCTGCTCGGTTGCGGCGTGACCACCGGCATGGGTGCGGTGATGAACACCGCCAAAGTGCAAAAAGGCGACACCGTGGCGATCTTTGGGCTTGGTGGCATCGGTCTGTCGGCGATTATTGGCGCAGTGATGGCCGGAGCAGGCCGCATCATCGGGATTGATCTCAACACCAGTAAATTCGATCTGGCGCGTAAATTGGGTGCCACCGACCTGATCAATCCGAAAGATTTTGATAAGCCTATTCAGGACGTAATTGTCGAAATGACCGACGGCGGCGTGGACTTCTCTTTTGAGTGCATCGGCAACGTCAACGTCATGCGTTCTGCGCTGGAGTGCTGCCACAAAGGCTGGGGCGAATCCGTCATTATTGGCGTGGCCGGTGCCGGTGAAGAGATCTCCACCCGCCCATTCCAGTTGGTAACCGGGCGCGTATGGCGCGGTTCTGCGTTTGGCGGCGTTAAAGGCCGTTCTCAGTTACCGGGCATCGTGCAGCGTTACCTTGATGGCGAATTTGCCCTCAATGACTTTATCACCCACACCATGCCGCTCGAACAGATCAACGAAGCCTTTGATTTAATGCATGAAGGGAAGTCGATTCGCACAGTCATTCACTTTAATAAATAAGGAATTCTGGCGATGAGCAGCTCGATAGAACTTCTCGAAGAACACCGGATGTTTGGCGGCTGGCAACAGCGCTACCGCCATACTTCGACCAGCCTGAATTGCAGCATGACATTCAGCATTTACCTGCCACCGCCGCGCGATGATAACCCGCCGCCGGTGCTGTACTGGCTGTCAGGGCTGACCTGCAATGACGAGAACTTTACGGTGAAAGCCGGGGCGCAGCGGATCGCGGCGGAGCTGGGTCTGGTGTTGGTCATGCCGGACACCAGCCCGCGTGGTGACAATGTCGCCAACGACGAAGGTTATGATCTCGGCCAGGGTGCCGGTTTTTATCTCAACGCCACCCGCGCACCGTGGGCAGAACATTACCGCATGTATGACTATGTGATTGATGAGTTGCCCACGCTGATTGCCGGGCATTTCAGCGTCAGCGAGAAACAGTCAATCTGCGGCCACTCCATGGGCGGCCACGGCGCACTGATGCTGGCACTGCGCAATCCGCAGCGTTTCAACTCAGTATCGGCGTTCGCACCGATCGTCAATCCCTGCCAGGTGCCCTGGGGCCGCAAAGCCTTCAGCGCCTATCTCGGTGATGATGAAACCCAGTGGCTAAATTATGACAGCTGCCATCTGCTGAGCGCCTTACCGAAAGATCAGAAAACGTTCCCGATCCTGGTTGATCAGGGCGATGGCGATCAGTTTCTGGCCGATCAGTTACAGCCGTCGAAACTGGCGGAGATCGCCCGCCAGCGCAGTTGGCCGTTACAGCTACGGGCGCAGCCCGGGTATGATCATAGCTATTTCACGATAGCGACGTTTATTGAGGATCACCTCAGGTTTCACGCCAGGTGGCTGCACAACTAAAGTGAGCCTTTGGGCGGCTGCCCACACCGGAAAACCTTGGGTTGCCACCCAAACCGGCTTTAAGGTCAAGGTCGTGGGCACCGGCCCACACCGGGGTAAGGGGATTGAAACGAATCCCCTTACCAATCCCGCGTTTTATTCACTCCGTTGCTGCGCAGGTCACAATGGCCATGTTTCAGATGCCGTTGTTATAGCCGCAAAATGCCGCCGCTTAGGCGGTCCCTTCGCTACGGGTTTCGAGCCACAGGTCTCGAACCACTTGCTCAGCGCCATTTTTGAATGCGGCCCACACCTTTTTGAAATTCAAAAGCTGTCCTGCTCCCTCCCCTGCGAAGGGGAGGGCTGGGGTGGGGTATCACATGTAAGCCTTTGTATTTAAAATCAAACCCCCTCCCAACCTCCCCGTTTGCAGGGGGAGGAGAAAAGCTAAACC
>BHES01000129.1 GCA_003864575.1 Enterobacterales bacterium | reverse complement strand
AGTTCCGGGAGGAGATAAGACGATTTTTTAGTGAAATATTACCGGGACTTTCTGGTGCGTTGCCACGCCGAATTAATGACAACTTTCAGATGCTGGAAAATGCATCTTCAAGTTAACTGTGTATATAGGTTCCGTAATGACTGAGGAATCCGCCATAGCAGTTCATCAGGCGGGCAACCAGCGAGGCGTACGGCGAAGAGCGGGTAATATTGCCGCCCACCACGCCCGAGGTGTAATTGATATATACCGCTTCGTTGCCATATTTCGCGACAATGCGCTTTAGGTTATTAGCAATCTCATCGAAAGCCTCTTCCCAGCTGATGCGTTTGAATTTACCTTCACCACGTTTTCCTACCCGTTTCATCGGATAGTTAAGTCGCTCAGGATGATTCATGCGACGGCGGATTGAGCGTCCACGCAGGCAAGCTCGCACCTGATGATCACCGTATTCGTCATGACCGGTATTGTCCGTCTCTACCCAGTACACTTCGTTATCACGAACGTGCAGGCGCAGGGCACACCGGCTGCCGCAGTTAACGGAACAGGCTCCCCAAACCACGCTCTCTTCGCTACTTTTAAGCTGTGGCGTCACGGCGTCAGCAAGGGCTTTGCGGCTAAAAGGCAAAGAAACACCACCAGCAGCGATGGCTAATCCCGCCAGCGTGGACGTTTTCATTAATGTCCGGCGGCTGATACCACTTTTTACTGTGACGTTTTCTGGCTTGTTTTCCGACATGTTTCCGCTCCGCTAAGTTGCTCCGCCGCTGCTGCACCAGTCAGCAAACCGATACTTATAAAAATTGACGAAGAGTTGAGCGGGCCGGGACAGCACGTTAACTGGAGTATATTTGTACCCACTCAGAATGAATGGATATTACTCACCAGGAGGGAGGAAACTTTGTTTGCTATCAAAAAAGGAGGGATTGAGGGAAGAAGATCAGTTGTTTCGTCGCATTGCGCACTATTTCACGCATAAAAAAAGCGCCCGCAGGCGCCTTTTCGCTATATTGTAAAACACATAACGGTCTTAACCGATATATTCTAATCCACCCATATAAGGGCGTAATATGGCCGGTACTTCGATACGGCCGTCTGCTTGTTGGTAATTTTCCAACACAGCCACCAGAGTACGGCCTACTGCCAAACCGGAACCGTTCAGGGTATGAACCAGACGCGGTTTCTTCTCTGTTTTGCTACGGCAGCGTGCCTGCATGCGGCGCGCCTGGAAATCACCCATGTTTGAACATGAAGAGATTTCTCGGTACGTGTTCTGCGCTGGCAACCACACTTCCAGATCGTAAGTTTTGCTGGAGCCAAAGCCCATATCACCGGTACACAGCAACATTTTACGATAAGGCAGATTCAGCAACTGAAGCACTTTCTCGGCATGACCGGTCAGTTCTTCCAACGCCTGCATAGAATCTTCCGGGCGAACGATTTGTACCATCTCGACTTTGTCGAACTGGTGCATACGGATCAAACCACGGGTATCACGACCATAGGAACCGGCTTCAGAACGGAAACACGGAGTATGGGCGGTCATTTTCAGTGGCAGAGACTCTTCTTCAAGAATTTCGTCACGAACCAGATTGGTCAGCGGCACTTCTGAAGTTGGAATCAACGCATAATTGCTGCTGTCAGCTTCTTCATCCAGCGGTTTGGTATGGAATAAATCCTCACCAAATTTCGGCAACTGACCCGTACCGTACAGTGAGTCGTGGTTAACCAGATACGGCACATACGTTTCAAGATAACCGTGCTGCTCGGTGTGCAAGTCCAGCATGAACTGTGACAAAGCACGGTGCATACGGGCAACCTGCCCTTTCATTACCACAAAACGAGAACCAGTCAGTTTGACGGCAGCGGCGAAATCCAGACCACCGGACATTTCGCCCAGAGACACGTGATCGCGTACCTCGAAATCATACTGAGAAGGCGTACCCCAGCGGCTAATTTCCTGGTTATCATTTTCGTCTTTACCGGCAGGAACGGAGTCATCCGGCAAATTTGGAATAGAGGAAGCAATGTTGCGAATTTCATTTTGCAACGCATCCAGCTCGGCCTTCGCCGCATCCAGTCTCTCACCCAGCGTATTCACTTCCTGACGCAGGGGTTCGATGTCTTCGCCACGGGCTTTAGCCTGACCGATAGTTTTCGATCGTGCGTTGCGTTCAGCCTGGAGAGTTTCCGTTTCTACCTGCAAGACTTTGCGACGTTCCTCTTGGGAACGCAGCGTTTCCACATCGAGTTTAAAACCTCTGCGAGCGAGTTTTTCTGCAACTGCGTCTAGCTCATTGCGCAGTAGATTGGGATCGAGCATGCTAATCCTGTACGTGTCGTTTTGATTGTGAAGTAGATGAAGCACGCAGCCTGAATAGGCAGCATGTCAAAGAGTTATCAGAAGCAACCTTACCGCAAGAGCAAAATTAGCGGTAGCGTTTTGTCGGGCTATTTTGATCTTGTTCAGTCAGCCATGCCAGCTTTTCACCGATCTTGCCTTCCAGTCCGCGAGATGATGGATAATAGTACTGAGTTTTCGCCATTTGCGGCGGGAAATAGTTCTCACCGGCGGCATAAGCATTAGGCTCATCGTGCGCATAACGGTATTCCGCGCCCAGCCCCATTTCCTTCATAAGTTTGGTGGGTGCATTACGCAGATGCTCTGGGACGTCATAATCTGCCTGCTCACGGGCATCCCGCATTGCGGCTTTGAAAGCGGTATAGACGGCATTACTTTTGGGCGCACAAGCCAGATAAACGATCGCCTGCGCAATCGCCCTCTCACCTTCAGCCGGGCCGACACGCGTAAAGCAGTCCCAGGCAGAGATGGCGACTTGCATACCACGCGGATCGGCGTTACCAACATCCTCGGAAGCAATAGCCAGCAGGCGGCGTGCAACATAAAGCGGATCCCCACCGGCGGTAATAATCCGCGCATACCAGTACAACGCGGCGTCCGGTGATGAGCCGCGCACCGATTTGTGCAACGCAGAAATCAGGTCGTAATAGCGATCACCTTTGTTATCGAAACGCGCACTGCGTTCACCGGAGATCTCTTTGAGCAACTCCGGCGTTAATGTCCTGACCCCTTTTGCATCTATTTCGGCCATATCGGCCATCATTTCGATGCTGTTCAGCGCGCGGCGGGCATCACCGTTAACCAGTTCACCCAACATGCGCCGCGTCTCATCCGGTACCACGATTTTTTGATCAGCGTAGCCACGCTCTTTATTGATCAGCGCCTGATCGATCACTTTCTCAATATCTTCTGCGGTCAAAGATTTGAGCAAATAAACGCGGGCGCGGGAGAGCAGTGCGGAATTGAGTTCGAAAGAAGGATTCTCGGTGGTAGCACCAATAAACGTGATGGTGCCATCTTCGATGTGCGGAAGGAATGCATCCTGCTGGCTTTTATTGAAGCGATGGACTTCATCCACAAACAGGATCGTACGCCTGCCTGCATCACGGTTTTGTCGCGCACGTTCAATGGCTTCGCGGATCTCTTTAATACCTGACGTCACGGCCGAAATGCGCTCAACATCCGCATTGGCATAACGCCCTATGAGTTCTGCCAGCGTCGTTTTGCCCGTTCCCGGCGGTCCCCAGAGAATCATCGAATGCAGCTGACCGGCCTCAATGGCTCGCGGCAGCGGTTTACCCGGAGCCAGCAGATGCTGCTGACCGATATACTCTGCAAGAGAAACTGGCCGCATTCTTGCGGCCAGTGGCTGGAATTCGTTGTGGGAAAAATCGAGTGACAGATTACTCAAAGGAACCTCACTGACGCTGGTCGTCCACCGTCACACCTTTCGGCGGTGTAAATTTGAATTTGGCATCATCAACCGACGTATTCTGCTGGCCTTTCAGGCTATATGCACTTTTCTGGCCATCCTGCTCAACGGCAGTAAAGCTTTTGATGGTGCCGGTTGACGTAACGTTAATCGCAAACTGTTTCAGATTACCGGCCGCCGTTTTCGGCGTTAATTCAAAATCATCGCCTTTTTGTTTGATGTTGTACTTCGACCAGTCACTGCTGTCGTTGCGGGTGATCAGCATGAATGGCGTATTACCGGTGGCGTTCTTCAGCCAGGTCGCCGTAACTTGTTCGACAAACGGGTTGTAGAACCACAGGGTTTTACCGTCAGACACCAGAATGCTTTCATCTGGCGAGGTCATATGCCAGTTGAACAGATTGGGGCGTTTGACCCACAGCTCGCCTTCCCCTTGCTGAACAGCAGCGCCGTCATCACTGGTGACGGTTTGAGTGAAACTGGCATGGAAAGTATTCAGTTTACCCAGACGGGACTTAAGATCACTGCTGGCGTCAGCCATCACGGAAGCTGAAGTAAACGCAGTCAGTAAACAGCCTACTATTAACAATTTTTTCATTATTATACTTGCCTCAGAAATCCATAAACTTCAGATGATGCCTTTCACACAGGCAAAAGACGTATGGAGCGAACTCTATCCGAGGCAGCGTGCCAGCGGTAGCTCATTCATCTGAAAAACCCTTGTTTTACGCATCTTTGCAAATATCCTTCATCATTCAAACGGCCTCTGCGTTGATAGCATTATTTCGCTCATCCATGAGCCTCGCTCCTTGAGGGCCGCCTTTATCCAGCTTGAATGATATTAGATATTCATTTTGAAAAATATTATTCGTGTGACGGCGGAGCCAGCACTTCACGATTACCGTTATGGCCCGGGGCACTGACAATACCCTGTGCTTCCATCTGCTCAACGATACGTGCCGCACGGTTGTAACCAATACGGAACTGACGCTGCACACCAGAGATTGAAGCTCGACGTTTATCCACCACGAAGGCCACAGCCTGATCAAACAAGGCATCCAGTTCTTCGTCACTGTCGAGGCCCAAACCGCCACCTTCACCGTCTTCACCACCGGAGATGATACTTTCGATATATTTCGGACGACCACGGGCTTTCCAGTCTTGCACAACCGCATGCACTTCCTGGTCGCGAACAAAGGCGCCGTGAACACGCACTGGAATCGATGAGTTAGGCGCCATATAAAGCATGTCCCCCATACCCAGCAGAGATTCTGCCCCAGCCTGATCGAGGATAGTGCGTGAGTCAATTTTGCTCGAAACCGTAAAGGCGATACGGGTCGGTATGTTAGCTTTAATCAGGCCAGTGATAACATCAACCGACGGACGCTGAGTTGCCAGGACTAAGTGAATACCCGCTGCACGCGCTTTCTGTGCCAGACGGGCAATCAACTCTTCAACTTTCTTGCCCACCGTCATCATCAGGTCAGCAAATTCGTCTACCAGCACGACGATAAACGGCTCTTTTCCAAGGAATGGCGGTTCGGCGGCCATACCATCGCCCGGCTTCCAGAACGGATCAGGGATTGGACGCCCCATGGCTTCCGCCTGTTCCACTCGTTCGTTATAGCCCGCCAAATTACGCACGCCGAGTGCCGACATCAGTTTGTAGCGACGCTCCATTTCGCCGACACACCAGCGCAGCGCATTAGCCGCATCTTTCATGTCGGTAACCACTTCGGTCAGCAAGTGCGGAATACCTTCATATACGGACAACTCGAGCATTTTCGGGTCGATCATGATGAAGCGCACTTCTTCCGGTGTGGCTTTGTAAAGCATGCTGAGGATCATGGCATTCACGCCGACAGACTTACCGGAACCCGTCGTACCGGCCACCAGCAAATGCGGCATTTTAGCCAGATCGGCTATAACCGGCTCACCAGAAATATCTTTACCCAATACAATCGTCAGCGGTGAAGGACTGTCCTTAAACTTGGCGCAGTCCAGCACTTCCCGCAGATACACGGTCTGGCGCTTTTTATTCGGTAATTCCAGGCCAACGTAAGGCTTACCCGGTATTACCTCAACCACACGCACCGCTACCGCCGACAAAGAACGTGCAAGGTCGCGGGAGAGGTTGGAAATACGTGCCGCTTTCACCCCGGGTGCCAGATCCAGTTCAAATCGGGTGATCACCGGTCCCGGTTGGCGGCCCACTACATCCGCTTTAATCCGGTAGTCGTTGAGACGGGCCTCGATCAGATTACCCATTTGTTCCAGAGCAAACTCATCAACCGGCTCAGATTCCACCGGCGGAGAAGTCAGCAAATCCAGTGACGGCAGCGGCGTCGTTGGTTTCACCAACGGTTGTTCATTGCGCATCAGGAACGGGTGGATCAGGCTATCCATATTGGGCTGATGCGCCGCCTGTGACTGTTGTGGCGCTTCATACTGCTCAATAGGTTCTACCGGAGCATGGGCCGGACGGTGCGCTGACTGGCCGAAAGTCGGTACATCTTCTGGCTCATCTTCTTTGTGCGGTGACAGGGTAAATAACGGCTCTGAAGGCGTATCATCCACCAAATCTGCCATCGGCGAGAACGAGAAGGCATCATGTGTACTGATGTTCATCGCCGCCGCAAAAGCCTCTGAAACAGGGGATGAAACTGGCACAGGCGAAAATGCACGTTCCTGATAAGGTACGGAATCCAGAGGCTCTTCAGCGTCCTGCTGGTAGCGGTTCTGCTCCCGGTCAGCAAAAGCTTGACGCAACGCCGCTTCCTGTAGTGCCACGTCTTCATCTTGCTCAGTGGCTTGATGCTCTTCGCCATAGCGCTGGCTTTGCTGCTCTGCAAACTGCTGACGCAATGCCGCTTCCTGCAAGGCCTGATCGTCATCGCCCTGAACATTATCAACAGATGCATCCGCGAACTGCTGTGCACTCACCTGTTCCTGCTGTTCGGCCATTCGCTGGGAAGGCAGCTTGATACCGTATGATGCCAGCTCGCGGCGCGTTGGGATACGTACCGGATTCGGGCGAGGCAACTCAGGCCCGACACCTTTTTTGATCTGCGAATTGCCATCGCTGACTGCGCTGAATGCAGGCATAAAGGTATTGGTGGCTGTGGCCACCGACTGCCCAGCTTGTGCAAGTCCGGTGGCCAGTGCCGCCGTAGCGGCAATACTGTTTACATCGCTGCTATCGCGCTGTGCCGTGCTGAAATCAAACGGCGAACGCTCAGACGCAGGATCGACTGCCGCACCCCAGTTACCCAGTCGCGGCTCATCCTGAGGGTATTCGGGATGTGGCGCGGGCTGTTGTGGCGCAGGTGTTTCTTGTGGAATTTCAAAACTGTATAACGGTGGCGGCGGTGCAATGGTCGCATCCGGCGCAGGAATATAGACCGGTGCAGCTGGCTGCACGATCTCAGCCACAGCTTGCTCCGCAGGAGTCTCAGCTGGCTGAGTTTGCATATCCTGATGAACAGGTTCATGCAGGGAGGGCGCGGAGAACAGCACATCGTCTTCAGCGGCCTGAACCGAGGCTGGCGTCATGGCGACAGTGGCCGCAGATGCTGCCACAGCACGTGCGGCATCAGAAGGGACATAATCACTGTCGAGCAGCGGATCGTCATGTACGTCATGAACGTCCTGCTCTTGGCGATCGTCATAATATTCTTCATCGTCATCACGGCGCGAACGATTGGTCATAAAGGTGGTGACACCAAGAACCGCACCGCCAATTTTCTCTGCGATGGTCAACCAGGACCAGCCGGTAAACAGCGTTAAACCCGCAGCCCATACACAAAGTAGCACCATGGTGGCACTGACATTGTTAAACCACGGCGTCATGGCCGTACCCAGCAAACTGCCGATCACACCGCCGGAGGCGAAGTAATAGAGGTCGTCGATATTAAATGCGGCTAATCCACAAGACGTAAGAATGAGCGCCAGCGTCCCGATAAGCCGCAGCGATAACGAAAAATAGTCGACGTGATCCTGATTATCACGCTGGCGAAACGCCGCCCAACACAGGCTAAGCATAATAGGTGGGATTGCGTAAGCTAATACGCCAAAAACGAAGAATAAAGTATCGGCCATCCAGGCCCCAACACCACCACCCCAATTATGGATAGGTCCATGCCAAGCGGTCTGAGACCAACTTGGATCTGATGGGTTAAAACTCACCAAGGCCGCAATAAGGTAAACGGCGAAAACGGCTACCACTACCAGCACAGCCTCCAATACACGGCGACTACTGCTCAGTTTCTTCAAGGTAACGTCTTTATCTTCTGTATATTCCTGGCTCAAGAAAGGCTCTCCAGGTTCCTGTGGGCTGAAAAAGCAACAGCGCCGAGAACGGGCCTCGGCGCCAGGGCTGTATAGATACACAGGAGTGTAGCTAACTTTATAAGGTTTTGCACCTGTACCTTTACCGGGTCTTAATGACCAGTCGGTTAGTTTGTTTTACTTCTTCCATCACCACATAGGTGCGGGTGTCGTTGACGCCCGGCAGACGAAGTAACGTCTCTCCTAACAACTTACGGTAAGCGGACATATCAGGTACGCGGGTTTTCAACAAATAGTCGAAGTCCCCGGAAACCAAATGACACTCCTGAATATCTTCAAGTTTTTGTACTGCAGCGTTGAATTGCTCAAATACATCCGGTGCACCACGGTTGAGTGTTATTTCAACAAACACCAGCAGCGACGCATCCAGATAATGTGGATTGAGCAACGCAGTATAACCGTTGATGAAGCCCTGGCGTTCTAAACGACGAACGCGCTCCAGGCACGGCGTTGGTGATAATCCCACACGTTTGGAAAGCTCGACGTTTGAAATCCGGCCATCCTTTTGCAATTCGTTGAGGATGTTACGGTCAATACGATCGAGATCTTTTCCCGGACGTTTTTTATTGTCTACCATTATTATTATCTCTCTGCTGTCCTTCCCTGCACCTGCCATACCCTGGCCAACTTCAATGTGTCAGGGTTTGTCCTAAGCGAAGACCCGATTGTTATAGGTTTTAGTACCTTGTTTGAACGCATTCGTCCCCTGTCGAAAGAAAACACGCTCAGTGACCTGATACCGAGAAAAAATAACGCTGTGAAATTAATAGCTTGCATACAACAAGCTGCTTTCACTAAATCCTGAGCAAGAAAAAACCAGCGACGCATAATCCCGAACGAGTCAGGTAGCAGCTGATCGTGTAATTTCAAGTCACAGGCAGGCGATTAATTTCTTCGTCCCTAGATGTTTTCGCAAATGCACAGCGGATTGTCAAAGTAAAAGAAGCAAAATCAGAAGAACGTGCCAGATTGAAAAGACGCGACGTCCTTTTTAGCTATCTTTCTGCGACTAACAATAACAAAACAATTAGTGAACTTTTCCACGGAAAACCCTGCAAGTCACCGGGATTTAGCTCGAAAACGTCACATGTCCGAAAAAAAACAAGCCCAAAATGTACAATTCACCGCTTCATATTCCTCTGCCCATCAATCAGTTACCCACCTCAACGGCTGGCAGCAGTTCTGTTCTACGCGGATTTAAAAGTAAAAACTGTGGACATCCTCCCCGCCCTCTGGCTTCGCCAGCCGCTACGCGGAAAGGACGGGGCTTCCTGTTAGATACGGTCAAAACATTTGAGGCTAACGCCTCAATCGCCACTTATCCCCGCCCTGAAAGGG
>BHES01000128.1 GCA_003864575.1 Enterobacterales bacterium | reverse complement strand
TAGAACCGCTCTTTCTGAGTGAGATGTTTTCCCTGCATGCAAAGGGATCTCCAGTAGGGCCAGAACGGTGATTTTATCCGAGTCTGGCCAGTGGGTCACTTTGTTGCATTTCGACTGGGAATGGGCCCGAAAGATCCCGTTTCACTGGATGACGTAAGACAGGCTGGAGCAACTGGTGTGGTGACCGCCCTGCATCACATTGCCAATGGCGAAGTCTGGCCAGTTGAAGAGATCAAAAAGCGTCAGGCTGAACTGGCAGCGAAAAATCTGGTGTGGTCGGTGGTTGAGAGCATCCCGGTGCATGAAGAGATTAAAACGCGCAGCGGTGACGTCGAAAAACACATCGCTAACTACCAGCAGTCGATCCGCAATCTGGCGGCCTGCGGCATTGATACGGTCTGCTACAACTTTATGCCGGTACTGGACTGGACCCGCACCGATCTTGGCTATCTGCTGCCGGACGGTTCGCGCGCCCTGCGCTTTGACCACATCGCTTTTGCCGCTTTCGAATTGCACCTGCTCAAACGCGAAGGGGCAACTGAGTATTACTCTGCCGACGAACAGGCGCAGGCCACGGCCTACTTCAACGCCATGAGCGATGCCGACAAAGAGACGCTGACGGCCAATATTATCGCCGGTTTACCGGGCGCTGAAGAGGGTTATACGCTGGAGCAATTCCGCGCCCGCCTGGCGACCTACGACGGTATCGATAAAGCCAAACTGCGCGAAAACATGGCGCACTTCCTGCGCAGTATCGTGCCGATAGCCGAGCAGCACGGGCTGAAACTGGCGGTGCATCCTGATGATCCACCGCGTCCCATCCTCGGCCTGCCGCGCATTGTCTCGACTATCGAAGACATGCAGTGGCTGAAAGAGACGGTAGACAGCATTTACAATGGGTTCTGTTTCTGCACCGGCTCCTATGGCGTGCGCGAAGATAACGATCTGGTGAAGATGATGACCACCTTTGCCGACCGCGTGCATTTCATCCATCTGCGCGCCACCCAGCGCGAAGCCACGCCGGGCAGTTTCCATGAAGCTGACCATCTGGACGGTGATGTGGATATGGTGGCGGTGATCAAGGCGATTTTGACAGAAGAGCAGAAACGTCAACGCGCGGGCAATCTGCGCCCTATTCCGATGCGCCCGGACCACGGCCATCAGATGCTCGACGATCTGCATAAAAAGACCAACCCCGGTTATTCGGCAATTGGCCGTCTCAGAGGGCTGGCCGAACTGCGCGGCGTTGAGCGTGCATTAAAACAGACGCTGTTTGCTGAGTGATCATTCATTTCCTCCCTTGCCAAAGGGAGGAAAATTTATTCCCCCCAGGTTCTTTCCAGCACGCTAATCCAGTTTTTATGCGCAATCTTGCTAACCAGCGCTTCACCATAACCGGCCTCACGCATGGCGTTGATCAGCACAGGTAAACCGCTCACGTCTTTCATGAAAGGGGCCATTGAGGCACCGTCAAAATCTGAACCAAAGCCCACGCTATCTTCACCTAATTTTTCCAGCAGATAATCCAGATGGCGCAGATAGTCGCCGGTGCCGGTATCCGCATCACGCGTGCCGTCTGCGCGCAGGAATGGCGTGGCGAAGTTCAGACCCACGAAGCCCTGCGTTTCTTTAATGGCCTCTAACTGACGGTCGGTCAGGTTGCGCGACTGGGCGCAAAG
Source organism: Enterobacterales bacterium (assembly GCA_003864575.1). Lineage (GTDB taxonomy): Bacteria > Pseudomonadota > Gammaproteobacteria > Enterobacterales > Enterobacteriaceae > Ewingella. The sequence goes on along the minus strand of BHES01000128.1, from coordinate 7,813 downwards.
CGAAAAGGCGTTGGAGTGACTCGCCACCAGCGGTGCGTTTGAGATCTCTGCCACCTGCCAGAAACCTTTCTCATTAAGGTGCGAGAGATCCACCATGATGCGTTTGCGGTTACAGGCTTCAACCAATTTCACGCCAAGCGGGGTCAGTCCCGGTCCGGTATCCGGCGAGGTGTTGAATTTAAACGGGACGCCGTGGCCGAAGATATTCGGGCGGCTCCACACCGGCCCCAGCGTGCGCAGCCCCATCTGATACAGCACGTCGAGCGTATAGAGTTCAGGGTCAATCCCCTCGGCCCCTTCAATATGCATAACTACCGCTAATGCCTGATTTTGCATCGCGGCGCGGATATCTTTCGCGCTGCGGCAAATATTCACCGCGCCCTTCGACTGCGCTTCAATACGCAGCAAAAAAGCCATCATGCCAATTGTGACGTCACGCGCAAATTCGAAAGAAGGTGTCGGCGAAAAATCCACATGCTTTTGAGTACCGTCCGTAAGAAAACGGGGGTCGATACTCAGATCCGGCACGCTACTTGCAGAGTCAAAACGTGGAGACGGCACCCAGGCGGCAAAAAGCCCGCCGGCAAAGCCTGCTTCACGACAGCGCGGCAAATCCATCTGTCCGCTGGCAGGGCCATTAAGGAAAGCCTGTGCGGGATCTTCACGATGTTCATTCCAAAGTTGCAATAAAACATCGTTATGTCCGTCAAATACCGGCATTAAGGCTTCAGTTCCGTGCGCTACGTTATTCATAAAAAAGGTCTACCCTTGGTTAAGCATGACAAAAACCGCTGACAGTTTGCTCGTCCACGGTGCATTTAACGCCCGTTACTGCACTACCGATGACCAGATGTCCACATTTTCAGATTAGTTTTTCTGAGAAGTAAAAGCCGTATTTTAATACGCGTGGCTGATTTTCAATTAAAACCACCAGCATGCTTTCAAGTCAAGGGTTCACCAGCGTCATTTTCTATTTTTGATTTAACTATCAACATCATGGGAGTTATTATGGTTACCAGACGTCAATTTGTTACCGGTTTTGCCGCTGTGCCTGTTCTGTCCTATCTGAGCTTTGAACCTGTCTTCGCAGCCACCCCGACCTCTATCTTAGTGATGGCTATCAAACTCGACATCATCACCAGCCTTGATCCGCATGAAGGCTTTGAATCGGTTGGCAGCGAAATCACCGGTAATATTTATCAGCAACTGGTGAAACCAAAACTGGCTTCCCCTGACGAAATCGAAGGCGATCTGGCCGTGTCATGGACCGCCTCGCCAGACATGAAAACCTTCACCTTTAAGCTGGATCCGAAAGCCAAATGGGCCGACGGCAAACCGGTCACCGCTGAAGATGCCGCGTTCTCTTTACAGCGTTCCGTGAAACTGGACAAAAGCCCGGCTTATATCATCAACCAGTTCGGCTACACCAAAGACAACGTCGACAGCTTTATCAGCGCGCCGGATGCCGAAACGTTGGTGATCAAAACTGCCGATCCTGCCTCTGAATCCTTCCTGCTGTACTGCCTGAGCGCCAACGTCGGCAGTATCGTGCAGAAATCCGCCTGTATGGCGAATCAGGTGGGCGACGATTTAGGCAATGCGTGGCTGAAGAAAAACAGCGCCGGTTCCGGTGCGTTCAAACTGCGTGACTGGAAAGTCAGTGAATCGGTCATTCTGGAAACCAATAAAAACAACCCCAACGCGGGCAAAATTCAGCGCATTATCCTGCGCCACATCGTCGATCCTTCTGCGCAACTGCTGATGCTGAAAAAGGGGGATATCGATATTGCCCGTGACCTCAACACCGAGCAGCTGCGTCCGCTGGTTGACGATAAAAACTTCACGCTGGTTCGCAAAGGCATCGCCGGTACCATGATGCTCTCGGCCAACACCACGCACCCGAATCTGTCCAAACCACAGGTATGGCAGGCGATCAAATGGGCCATCGATTACGACGGCATCCAGCAGCATATCGTGCCGCTGACCCACAAAGTCCATCAGAGTTTCCTGCCAGAAGGCTTCCCGGCGGCGGTAAACACCATCATGTACCAGCGTGATGTCGCAAAAGCCAAGGCGTTGATGGTCGAAGCCGGTTTCCCAGACGGTTTTGAAATCACGCTCGATCACTACTCCTCTTCGCCACAGGCTGACATCGTGCAGGCGCTACAGTCGAATCTGGCCGAAATCGGCATTAAGGTGACCTTACTGGCCGCCGAAAGCCGTCAAGTATTGACCAAAATGCGCGCCCGTCAGCAACAGCTGGCCTTCACCCAATGGGGCGCGGACTATTTTGATCCCAACTCCAATGCCGAAGCCTTTTGCAGCAACCCGGACAATACAGACAAAACCAAAAGCCGCACTCTGGCGTGGCGTTGCAGCTGGCAGGATCAGTCGATTTCAGATCTCAGTCAGAAAGCACTGCACGAACCGGACCCGGCTACCCGCATCAAACTCTACGAAGCATTGCAGACCAAACATATGGAAAACAGTCCGTTTGCCATCATGATGCAACCGACGCTGACCGCTGCCTGCCGCCATGAAATCTCTGGCGTGGTGTTAACCGTAATGAGCACCAGTCCTTATGAGAAGGTGATGAAAGCGTGAGCAAGAGACTCAATGGTTTTCTGAGTACCTGCATCAGCGTTTGTCTTACCTTGTTCGGTCTGTCGGTGGTGACCTTTTTCATTGGCAGGGTCATGCCGACCGATCCGGTACTGGCTGCGGTGGGCGACAACGCACCGCAGGCGGTAGTCGAACGTGTTCGCCATGAAATGGGGCTGGATCAGCCCCTTTGGATGCAGTTCCTCCACTATCTCAATCAGGTGTTTCACGGTGATTTAGGCCGTTCTGCCGTCACCACCAACCCCGTTATCACGGACATTGCGCGCTTCTTCCCCGCCACGCTGGAACTGGCTACCGCAGCAATCATCATCGCTGCGCTGATCGGCATTCCGCTTGGCGTCTGGGCGGCAACGCGTCAGGGCAGCTGGATTGATCAGACCATTCGCGTGGTGTGTCTCGCCGGTCACTCCCTGCCGGTGTTCGTGCTGGCCTTACTCAGTCTGCTGATTTTCTACTCGGTGCTCGGTATCGCACCGGGACCGGGACGTCAGGACATCATCTATCAGGACATGATCCCGCAGGTCACCGGTTTACTGACGGTCGACACCCTGCTGGCCGGTGATATGGGGGCGTTTCGCGATGCGCTGGCGCACATGGTGCAGCCGGTGCTGATCCTCGCGTATTTCAGCATGGCGTATATCACCCGCATGACGCGCACCTTCATGCTCAATGCGCTCGGCGGTGAATTTGTGATCACCGCCCGCGCTAAGGGGCTGTCGGCCCGCACCGTTATCTGGAAGCACGCCTTTCCGACCGTCGGTGTGCAACTGATCACCGTGCTGGCGCTGACCTACGCGGGATTGCTCGAAGGTGCCGTGGTCACGGAGAACGTCTTCTCCTGGCCGGGGCTCGGGCAGTACCTCACCGTGTCTCTGATGAACGCCGATATGAACCCGGTGATTGGCTCCACGCTGCTGATTGGCGCGATTTACGTCATGCTCAATTTGCTCGCCGACCTTCTCTACCGACTTCTGGACCCACGCGTAAAATGACCACTCACCCTGCTCTGCCTCAACCCCGCGCCGGGACACGTGCCTGGCTGCTGGCCGATACGCCACATACCCGCACGCAAGCCGTCTGGGGGCGTCGTTATCGCCTCTGGCTTGGTCTGCGCGCCAATCCTCTGGCGGTCATTGGCCTGTTTACCGTACTGCTGGTGTTAATCATTTCCCTCTGTGCGCCGCTGTTAACCAGCTACTCGCCGGGGGCGCAGGACTTGGCCAACCGGCTGGCAAAACCGTCGGCTCAGCATTGGCTCGGCACCGATGAACTTGGCCGAGACACCTTCAGCCGTATTCTCTATGGCGGACGGATCACGCTCGGCATGGTGATCACCGTGGTGGCGATTGTCGCACCGCTCGGCTTGCTGATTGGCTGCGTGGCCGGTTATACCGGCGGCCTGCTGGATCGCATTCTGATGCGCATCACCGACATCTTTCTCGCTTTCCCGCGTCTGATTCTGGCACTGGCTTTTGTCGCCGCGCTGAAACCGGGTATCGAAAGCGCCATCCTCGCCATCGCCCTCACCGCATGGCCACCTTATGCGCGCCTGGCCCGGGCTGAAACCATGCAGGTTCGTGGCACGGATTACATCGCAGCCTGCCGTCTGACCGGCGCTACGTCGGCGCGCATTATCTGGCGGCACATCATGCCGCTCTGTGTGCCGAGCCTGGTGGTACGTATCACTCTGGATATGAGCTCAATCATTATCACCGCCGCCAGTCTGGGCTTTCTCGGCATGGGCGCTCAGCCACCCTCGCCGGAATGGGGTGCGATGATCGCTACCGCCCGCTGTTTCCTGTTTGAAGAGTGGTGGGTGCCGCTGATCCCGGCGGTGGCAATCTTTGTGACGTCTCTGGCGTTTAACTTCCTCGGTGACGGTCTGCGTGACGTCCTCGATCCTAAGGAGCGCTGATGCTGGTCGATATCAGAAATCTGCACATTACTTTCGCCACCAACAGCGGCAGTTTTGATGCCGTACGCGGTGTTTCACTCTCACTCGGCAAAGAAAAATTTGGCATTGTTGGCGAAAGCGGCTCGGGGAAATCCCTGACCGCGCGCTGTCTGATGAACCTGCTACCCGCCAGCGCCAAATGCCGCGCCGATGCGCTCTCTTTCGACGGTATCGATCTGCGTAATGCCAGCGAGAAACAGATGCGCCAGATCCGCGGGAAACGGGTGGATTTTATTTTGCAGGACCCGAAATACTCGCTCAATCCGGTCATGCCGATTGGCAAACAGGTGGCCGAAGCCTGGCACACCCACAAAGGCGGCAGTAAGAAACAGGCAATGGAAGCCGCTATCGATTTACTGGATCAGGTGCGTATCCGCGAGCCGCATAAAGTGGCGCAGCGCTATGCTCATGAAGTCTCCGGCGGCATGGGCCAGCGCGTGATGATAGCCATGATGCTGGCGCCCGACCCGGAGCTGATGATCGCCGATGAACCCACCAGCGCGCTGGACGCCACCGTGCAGGCTGAAATTCTGCGCCTGCTCGATGATCTGGTTTCCAGTCGGGGTATGGGGCTGATTCTTATCAGTCACGACTTGCCGCTGGTGTCGAAATTCTGTGACCGCGTGGCGGTGATGTACGCCGGTCGCATTGTTGAAACCTTACAGGCCGGTGACCTGCTCCATGCGCAGCATCCTTATACTCGTGGTCTGCTGGAGTGTCTGCCATCGCTGAAACATCCGCGTGCGCGGTTGCCGGTGCTGGTTCGTGACGAGGCGTGGAAAACATCATGAGTGACCGCATAGAAAAATCTAACGCTAAGATAATCTTAGATAATTTACGCATTTCCTTTGGCGATACCGAGGTGGTAAAAGGGGTGAGTTTTGCGGTCGCACCCGGCGAGTGTTTTGGCATCGTCGGTGAAAGCGGCTCGGGGAAATCCACCATTTTGCGCGCTCTGGTGGGGCTGAACCAGGCTTGGTCCGGCGGCATGATTATCGGTGGCGAAGCGCAACTGCCGGTGCGGCAAAAACGTTTTTATCGCCGCGTGCAAATGGTCTTTCAGGACCCGTATGGCTCACTGCATCCACGGCAAACCATCGACCGCATCCTGAGTGAACCGTTGATCGTGCACGGTTTCCTCAACATTGAGAAACGTATAACCGATGCACTAAGCGAAGTTGGTTTACCGCAGGCGGTGCGTTTTCGCTTTCCGCATCAGCTCTCCGGTGGGCAGCGGCAGCGCGTGGCCATTGCCCGGGCGCTGATTTCCGAACCAGAGATCCTGCTGTTGGATGAGCCAACGTCAGCACTCGATGTCTCCGTTCAGGCGGAGATTCTCAACCTGCTGACTGACCTGCGCGAGCGCCGCAAGCTCACTTATATTCTGGTTAGCCACAATTTGGCTGTGGTTACGCATCTTTGCACCAGAATTGGCGTGATGATTGGTGGTGAAATGGTCGAGCTTCTGAGCGCAGACGATTTACGGGCGGGACGCGTCACCCACCCGCATACGGCAGAGTTGCGATCGTTAAGTCTCAGTCTTGAGGAACCGGGCTAAATCACCCACAGCAAGGTTTCAACGGGCAGCTAAGGCTGCCTTTCAATCACAGATTAACGTTATTAAGGGGAGACGGAATGACATCCACTCTACCGTCGTTACACTGGCAGGCTGCTATGACGGCTGCCAGGACGATCACTGAAAAATGGAACCCGCCCGGAGAACCGGGTGGCGCCATAGCGCTGTTTGACAGCCGTTCACTTCAGGGACATTCCGCAGGCGGTCTGGCGAATCTGACCACCGGTGAACGCTTTAGTATTGATAACGTGGTGCGCTACGCCTCGGTCACCAAACATATTTTCGCCGCACTGGCGCTGTTACGCAGCGATGCCGGATTGTCGCTCAGTGATACGCTCGGCCAGTATCTGCCCCAACTGAAATCGCCGATGTCACACGTGACGATCGGCCAGGCGCTGGATATGACCGGCGGCCTGCCCGACGTGCGCGAAACGCTCTCCCTGCTCGGCGTGTCGGTCTATACCGCCAGTGAACCTCAGGCGATTCTCGATTTTCTCGCCCAGGAAGGTTCTCTGAATTTCCCGGCGGGCAGTGAAATCTCTTACTCCAATACCGGTTACCGTCTGGTTGAGGCCATCTTAAACAGCCAAGGGATCTTGTTTGAGGATCTGCTGCAAAAGTATATCGCCCAACCGCTGGATATCGCGCTGCACGCGCCGGAAACCTGGTTCGATGTCGTTCCCGGACTGATACCCGGTTATTGGAAGGGTAAGTCCGGCTGGAAAACCGCCAGCGCCGGGCTGCATCTTTCGGCTTCGGGCAGCCTGACCGGCAGCCTGCGCTCGCTGACGGTTTGGCTGCAAAGCCTGCTGGCAAATCGTGGGCCCGGTGCCGGTGTACTGAAAACACTGACCGCGCAGCGCTACTTGCGCACGGATACTGCGTCCGCTTATGGTCTCGGTACCACGTCTTCCACTCTTGGGGGCCATACCCTTTACGGCCACGGAGGTTCCCACGCGGGCTACAAAACCTATTTCCTTTTGCACCCTGAACTGGACGCCGGTGTGGCGCTGGTTTCGAACCGTGAAGACACCGCCGCCTATAGCGCCGCGCTCGACGTCATGTCCGCCCTGCTCGACAGCCCCTTGCCGTCGCGCAGCCAGGCCATTCCTGACGGATTGTACGCCAGCGTTGCCGAACCTTACTGGCTCAACGTCAACCAGGGCGTTGCCAGCTATTTGGGATCGGCCGACACACTTTTCGAAGGTGCCGATAAGGACGAAGCTATCTCGCTTTCTGCTCATATGCCCATGCGCTTACGCTGGGACGGACACAGCATACAAGGGGAAATAGGCCACGCCCCGCGCCGCTTTGTGCCGGTCGAGCCGAATAACTGTCTGGAGATGGTACAAGGGCGCTGGTTCCACCCCGCTTCCAAAGCTGCCTTTGATATCGAAGGCGACCAGTTTGTTATGGGCGTCGGCCCGCTGCGTGAACGCGGGAAACTGACGTCGCTGGGCCTCGGCCGCTTGCTGGTAGAAATGCCCGATGGTCCGTGGCAGAAATCCTTCTGCCTCTATTTTCAGGGTTATAACGGCTTTGTTGAATAAATCGAACTTTTGTCTGTGATCAAAATCAAAACTCTATCTTCCTGATGGCATCGTGGTCTCTCGTGGCAAAACAAAAGTTCAAAATCACCAACTGGACAGCCTACAACAAGG
>BHES01000127.1 GCA_003864575.1 Enterobacterales bacterium | reverse complement strand
TTTTAGCGACATAAGTGAGTGATTCACCGCGGTGTAACATCAACATGGCAATAAGGCGTCTGGAATGATTTTTGTCTGTTGTTTTATGGACAATTTTCTCCATCTGACAACGTTCGCTTCGGGGTATCGGGGCTATGATCGGCATTGCTCAGTCCGGTTGTGGTGTTTGGCGATTGATCAGATCGCTCAAATCGGATTGAGTTCCCTCCAGTGATCTACTATTAAGCGCAGTTATTTAGTGGTGGTGGTCTATCTGCTGTGGCCTAAAAGCCGGGCAGTGCTGGGCGTTCCCTGGATAACACGTCAGAACGCGTTGTCGACATTATTCTTTTGCATTGCATCGGCCTGCTTTGTTAACGCTCTGAATCGCGGCAGCATCGCTACCGTGCTGGTGATTATTTCTTCGACGCCATTCGTTTCTGCCATTATTTCACGACTGTTCTTTGGCACCAAAATCGACAAAACCCTGTTGTTGGCAGCTATTGCCGGCATGTTAGGGGTTGCGATTGTTATGACCGGACGCTCGGAAGGGCATGACCCGATGGCCAACTATTTTGCTTTGGCTACCGCCGTGTCGATGGCGCTGGCCTTTATTTTTGCCTCGAAGGTGGAAAACGGCACCGTTGGTTTGCCCTCAATTGGCGGCGTTCTGGCCTCAGTCTGCGTAGTGGCCTTTACCGGCGGCAGCGTGCTGCATGGCGTACCGTTGCTCACAGATGCTCAGTGGCTGTGGCTGGCGATTGAAGGTGCGATGGTTATGCCGTTGGCGATGGGGCTGATTTCACTCTCCACGCGCTTTGTTTCCCCGGTCAATGCCGGGCTGTTTTTACTGCTGGAAACAGCACTGGCGCCGTTGTGGATCTACTTGTTTTTACACGAAGCACCCACTCCGCAGGCGATTATCGGCGGGTGTATTATCGTGCTGGCAGTGGTGTCGCAAACCTTGCGGGTAAAACGTCAAGAAGCACTGGCCTGAGCCGCTTCGCGCAATGCCCCTTCCTTGAGGAAGGGCGTGCAGAATGGTATGGTTGGTCGTTTTTTGCGTTTTAATAAAAATTACATGCAAGGGGATTTACGCAATGCGTATCATTCTGCTGGGCGCTCCTGGCGCTGGTAAAGGTACACAGGCTCAATTCATCATGGAGAAATATGGCATTCCGCAAATTTCTACCGGTGATATGTTGCGCGCAGCTGTGAAAGCCGGAAGTGAACTCGGCAAGAAAGCGAAAGAAATTATGGACGCCGGCAAACTGGTGACCGATGAACTGGTGATTGCACTGGTAAAAGAGCGTATTCAGCAAGAAGACTGCCGTAAAGGTTTTCTGCTGGACGGCTTCCCGCGCACTATTCCACAGGCTGATGCGATGAAAGACGCTGGCATCAAAGTGGATTACGTTCTGGAATTTGACGTACCGGACGAACTGATTGTTGATCGCATCGTTGGCCGTCGCGTACACCCTGGCTCTGGCCGCGTGTACCACATCCAATTCAACCCTTCAAAAGTAGAAGGTAAAGATGATGTGACCGGCGAAGATCTGATCACCCGCAAAGACGATCAGGAAGAAACCGTGCGTAAGCGCCTGGTGGAATACCATGAGCTGACCGAACCGTTGATCTCCTACTACAGCAAAGAAGCTGAAGCGGGTAACACCGAATACGTGCGCATCGACGGCACACAGAAAGTGGACGAAGTGCGTCAGGAATTGGCTCAGATTCTGGGTTAATCACTTTCAGCATGAAACCGTATGACACAAAGGCGACTTCGGTCGCCTTTGTTATTTTTAATCCTCGGTGTTTTTCCTCCCCTTCCTTTCATTGATTACTCCTGTTATTGGTTCCGATCCACGACCATTTGGTTACAATATGGGGTGTTACGTCGAAGTGCCTTCTGGCGGCTTCGTGTCATTCTGGCCCATAGGCCATATTAATTTAGGAAATTCAGCATGATGCAGACGAAATTCGGTGTGTTATTGGTCAATCTCGGTACACCCGAAGCACCCACGCCGCAGGCCGTAAAAAAGTATCTGGCTGAATTTTTAAGTGATATCCGCGTCGTCGACACCAACCGGCTGATTTGGTTACCTATCCTTTACGGCGTCGTTTTACCGCTGCGCTCAACGCGCGTCTCCAAGCTGTACAAAGCCGTGTGGATGGAAGAGGGTTCGCCGCTGATGGTTTTCAGCCGTCGTCAGCAAAAAGCGCTGGCCGAGCGCCTGCCGGGTACACCGGTTGAACTGGCGATGAGCTACGGTAACCCGAGCATGCAGGACGCCATTACCAAACTGCTGGCGCAGGGCGTGACCAAAATGGTGGTGCTGCCGCTCTATCCGCAATACTCCTGCTCAACCAGCGCCGCCGTATTTGACGGCGTGGCGCGCGTGCTTAAAGATCAGCGCCGTCTGCCGTCGGTCAGTTTTATCCGTGATTATGCCGAGCACCCGGCTTACATTTCTGCGCTGAAAGCGACGGTACTGCGCTCGTTCGCTGAACGCGGCGAACCTGACCGCCTGATCCTCTCTTTCCACGGCATTCCAAAACGTTTTGTTGCGCTGGGGGATGACTACGAGCAGCGCTGCCATGACACCGCACAGGCGCTGACCGAAGCCCTTGGCCTGCCAGCCGGTAAAATCATGCTGACCTTCCAGTCGCGCTTTGGTCGCGAGCCGTGGCTCACGCCTTACACCGATGAAACGTTGAAAGGTCTGCCCGCACAGGGCATCAAAAATGTGCAGATCATGTGTCCGGGATTTGCATCTGACTGCCTGGAAACGCTGGAAGAAATCAAAGAAGAGAACCGCGAGATCTTTATGCGCGCCGGTGGTGAGCGCTTCGACTACATCGATGCGCTCAACGATCAACCAGAGCATATTGACCTGTTGCAACAGCTGGTCACCCAGCACTTCTAATGGTTATGACTGAAAATAGCTGACGTATTTCGTGCTTTTGAACACAGAGAACATCAATGAAATTTCCTGGTAAACGTAAGTCAAAACACTATTTCCCGGTCAGTGCACGTGACCCGTTACTGCGTGATTCGATGCTGCAACAAATGCAGCCGGAAAGCGAAGCGGGCGCGTCCTACATTGTCGGTATTGACCAGACCATGGTGGATATCGAAGCCCGTGTGGATGAAGACTTCGTGGCACGTTATGGACTGAAGGCCGGTGAATCGAGTGTGATCGACGACGATACCGCCGAGGCGCTGTATCAGGAACTGATGCGCGAAGCGTTGATCACCCACCAGTTTGCCGGCGGCACTATCGGCAATACCTTGCACAACTATTCAGTGCTGGCCGATGACCGTTCGGTGCTGCTGGGCGTCATGTGCAGCCATGTGCAGATCGGCAGCTACGCCTACCGCTATTTGTGCAATACCTCAAGCCGCGTGGATCTCAACTATTTGCAGGGCGTTGATGGCGCAATCGGCCGCTGCTTTACGTTAATAAGTGACAGCGGCGAGCGCACCTTCGCCATCAGCCCTGGTCATATGAACAATCTGCGCGAAGAGAGCGTACCGGAAGAGGTGATCGCCGGTGCATCGGCGCTGGTACTCACTTCCTATCTGCTGCGCAGTGGCGAAGGTGAACCGATGCCGGAGGCCACCATGCGGGCCATCGCCTACGCCAAGAAGTATCAGGTGCCTGTGGTGCTGACGTTGGGCACCCAGTTTGTTATCGCCGAAAACCCGCAGGCGTGGCGTGATTTTATTCACGATAACGTCTCGATTCTGGCGATGAACGAAGACGAAGGTTTTGCGCTTACCGGTCTGAAGGACCCGCTGATGGCGGCAGATAAAGCGCTGGACTGGGTGGATTTGGTCTTGTGTACCGCCGGGCCGAACGGGCTGTTTATGGCCAGCTATACCGAAGAAGAGTTCAAACGTGTCACCAATCATCCTTTGCTGCCGGGAGCGATTGCCGAGTTCAACCAGTATGAGTTCAGCCGCGCCATGCGCCGCGATTGTTGCCAAACGCCGCTGAAGATCTATTCGCACATCGCGCCATATATGGGCGGGCCGGAAAAGATCATGAACACCAACGGAGCGGGCGACGGCGCACTCTCCGCGCTGCTACACGACATTGCCGCTAACGGTTTTCACCGCAGCAGCGTGCCGAACTCCAGTAAGCATTCCCGTGATTACCTGACCTATTCATCATTGGCGCAGGTGTGTAAGTACGCCAACCGGGTGAGTTATCAGGTGCTGAATCAGCATTCGCCGCGCTTAACGCGCGGGTTGCCGGAGCGGGAAGACAGTTTGGAGGAGTCATATTGGGAGCGGTGATTTTTTGGGATGGCTACCCAAACCCGCTTTGAGTTCAACTTCAAATTCAACTTCAAGGTCGTGGGCGTCGGCCCACACCGACCAGAGACCCGCAGTCGCGCGGGTCTCTGGACTCTACGCTCTTTAACTGCGCGCTATCGCTGAATCGGGATGGCCGTGTTTCAGGCACTTCTGTTATAGCCGCAAACTCCGCCGCTACGCGGTGCTCTCATTTCGGGCTTCAACCCGCGTCAACACCCACGCGGTTTTGCGCCTCTCACTCGACGTTGTTTTGAATGCGGCCTGGAATTTTAAATAGCCCGGACTTTTAAATCGAAAGTTTTTGTTCACTCCTGCAATGCCATGTAACGCCTCATATTTACTGGAATTTGTCTCTCAAGTTATTGATTCGACTATTGTCAGTCCGTAACTGGTTGAATTATGATCACCGCGCTGTAGCAAGCTTGCAGCCGGGAATTGCGGCCCGTGAAAACGGGAAAAGCAGATATACCCTTATGGCGTTTGATTGGCCGGAGTCACGGAGGTGAACCATTATCAAAAAACAACGAGCCGACTGGCATCAGGCCGATATTATTGCAGCCTTACGTAAGAAGGGCACCACGATGGCGGCAGCGTCACGGGCGGCGGGGTTGTCTTCGTCGACATTAGCTAATGCGCTAAGCCGGCCGTGGCCGAAAGGGGAATTACTGATTGCCAGAGCGATTGGTGTTCCTGCGGCGCAGATCTGGCCAAGTCGTTATTACGATGGCACCGGGAAAGTGATCATTAAAACGCTGAGAAAGGCATAAAAAGCAAAGGGCGCTGCCAGATGCCGCGCCCAGGTTTTCAACAATGTTAGCGACTACGCGTTACGGCCTGCCATCACACCGCCGTCGATATCCCATATCGCACCGGTCACCCAGCTGGTTTTGTCAGACAGCAAGAACGCAACGGTGTCAGCGACGTCGCGTGGTGTGCCTACGCGACCTATCGGGTGGAAGTTATCGAAGCTGCTCATCACGTCGCCAACGTCTTCTTTTGGGATAAAGCCTTCATAGATGGGGGTGTGCACTACAGCTGGCGATACGGCGTTAACGCGAATGCCTTTTTGGCCGAGTTCCAGCGCCAGATTTTTAGTCAGCGCATGTAAGCCCGCTTTTGCCATGGAATAGGCGGAAGATGGCGTTGCACCGATGGCCTGTTGTGCCCACATAGAACCGATATTGACGATGGAACCCTGGATTCCGGCTTCCACCATATTTCTTGCCACGTCGCGGGTGATGAAGAACGTCGCGCGGTTGATGTTCATATACATGTCGTAGTCGGCTTCTTCGTGCTCGGTGAAAGCTTTCGGGAAAAACACTCCGGCAGCATTAACTAAGAGACTGATGTCACGATGCTCGCGGTTGATCTCGGCCATGACGTGTTTCATGCCTTCTTCTTTCATCAGGTCGGCCACAATCACCGACACCTTTCCCAATGATGACAGCGCCTGACGTGCTTCTTCGGCTTTCGCCTGACGGTTACCGACCAATACCACACTGCCGCCGTTTTCCAGAGCAACGCGTGCCGTTTCCAGACCCATCCCGCTGGTGCCACCGACAACTAAAAGTTTCTTACCTGCAAAAGAAGCTGACATATTGACCTCGTATTTTCTGTGATTGAGAAGGCGATGCTTACCGCTGAATTTGCGATGACGCCCTGCGATGAGGAAATATTGTCACTCTGCGGCGGCGCTGGCGAATCAGAAGATATTGCCTGGCGGCAAAGAAAATCTATTTCGATGAAAGGTTGTGAGCTAGGATCTCTTCAACGACATTGAGGAAGTGACTTTAGCTATGCGTTCATTAAACCGACTTAAATGGCTTCACGCTTTTGAAGCCGCCGCCCGCCATGGCAGCTTTACCGGCGCGGCGGAAGAGCTTGGCGTCACGCCTGCGGCGGTCGGGCAACTGGTGCGTTCGCTGGAAGAGTGGGTCGGTCATCCGTTAATGACCCGTACTCGTTCCGGCAAGCAGCGGCTGGTGGTTGTGGCAGAAGTACGAGAGGCGTTACAGGACATTACCCTCGGGCTGGATAAACTCGAAAGTGGGTTGAAAAAATTGCGCGGACGTCGCGCCCGTTCCGTCATTGTGGTGACGGCATCGCAGGTACTGATGATGAACTGGCTGATGTCGCGTCTGAACCACTTTGCAGAGCAGCATGAAGATATCGATTTACGCCTTGATGTATCGGACCGGCATAGTGATCTGGCACACGGCGAGGCGGACATCGGGCTGCGCTGCGGGCCTGGGAACTGGCCGGGGTTACACTCGACCTGGCTTATGGATGAAGAGGCGGTAGTGGTATGCAGCCCGCTGATACTACAAGCAGGGGAGGAACCGGACGGCGGCTGGTTAAATAAACAGAAACTGATCTATGACGATACACCTCATCCCGGTGCCAATATGCCTTCATGGGAGCGTATTCTCAGCACCCTCGGCTACGCGCATGTGAACCAGAACGGGGTGCATATTAACTCAACGTCGGCGGTGATCCTCTCGGCACTCAGCGGGCGCGGTGTGGCTATTGTGCGACGGGCACTGGTTGAACAATCGATTGAAAACGGGCAACTTATCCAACTCTATCCCACATACCAATGGCCGCTGACCTGGTCCTATTATATGGTGAGATCTGAACACGCCCTTGGACGGCCGGAAGTACAAATTTTCCATGATTGGCTGTTGGCCTCCCATGATCTGCCAGCCTGACAATAAATTCACTGGTTTTTCCAGCGTTGCCAATAATCAGATTTAGCGAGGAAACAGATGGCACAGTCAGTGGCTGTAAAACCTACCCTGCATATGCTTTGCGGGAAAATAGCATCGGGTAAATCGACATTATCGGCAGAGCTTGCAGCGCATTCAATGACGGTGATTATCAGTGAAGATCAGTGGCTGGCGCGGCTTTACGCCGGTGAGCTGAATCATGTGGCGGATTACGTGCGCTGTTCGGCCAAGCTGCGGGAGGCCATGGCGCCGCACCTGATTGCTTTACTACAGGCCGGAATGTCTGTCGTGCTTGATTTTCCCGCCAATACGCTGGCCAACCGCCAGTGGATGAAGGGGATTGTCGAGCAGTCTGGCGCGAATAACAGCCTCTATTTTCTCGATGTAGCGGACGACGTGTGTAAAGCTCGTTTGCGAGCCCGAAATCAGGCCGGTGAGCATGACTTTTCGGCCACCGACCAACAATTTGATTTCATCACGAGTTTCTTCGTGCCGCCCACCGAAGCGGAAGGTTTCAATATTGTGGTGATGACCCCACCAGCCTGACCGCTTCACCTCCCTAAAGCCGGGAAGGTGAATATTATGCAAGGTTTGAGAGGCGATAAACTCACATCAAATCGGGCAGAACGGGCGTTTTTCTTCGTCGGTCATCACATCGACGCGCAGCATATTCAGCATACTGTTGGCGATTTCGCGTTCACCCATCACCACTTCATTGGCCCCGCGCTCCATGATGTAATTCACTTCGTCGTCATAGTGGGCGCGGGCAATGATCTCAATATTAGGGCGTTTGGTGCGCGCAGAGGCGACGATTTCACCCGCTTCATAACCGTTTGGAATGGTCACCAGCAGCCAGCGTGCGCAGTCGAGACGCGCCAGATCCATCACTTCCTGATTAGCTGCATTACCGAGTACGGTGCTGATCCCTTGTGCGCGCAGCGCTTCAACGCGTGGACGGGAATTTTCAATCACCACTAATGGGATCCCGGCGGCCTGTAATTTTTCACCTAACAAGCTGCCAACTCGCCCGTAACCGACCAGCAGCGCGTGGTTGCAGAGATCAACGGGGATCTGTTTCTCGTCCTCGACGGCCTCTTCAATACTTTGATCGTCGATAGTTTCCGTTTTGACCAGGTACCTCTCCAGCAGGCTGAACAGCAGCGGATTGAGCATAATCGACAAGATGGCCCCGGCCAGCACCAGATTTCGGGCATGTTCTGACAGTAAACCGAGCGTGATGCCGAGTCCCGCCAGAATAAAAGCGAACTCGCCGATTTGCGCCAGGCTGACTGAAATGGTCAGTGCTGTCCGTCTCGAGTGGCCGAAGGTTTTCACCAGCAGGAAGGCGGCAATGGACTTGCCAAACACGATGATTCCTAGCGTTGCGAGTACCGCCAGCGGCTCATGCAAGATGATCAGCGGATCAAACAACATGCCGACCGACACGAAGAACAAGACCGCGAAAGCGTCGCGTAGCGGCAGGGTATCGTGTGCGGCACGGTGGCTCAGCTCTGACTCGTTCAGCACCATCCCGGCAAAGAACGCGCCCAGCGCGAAAGAGACGTCGAACAGTTTGACGGCGCCGTATGCGATACCGAGTGCCAGTGCCAGAACGGCCAGCGTAAACAGTTCACGTGAACCAGTACTGGCGGTTTTAGCCAGGATCCACGGTACCAGGCGGCGGCCAACGACCAGCATTAGCGTAACGAAGGCCACGACTTTGCCTAGCGTGATCACCAACTCCAGACCGAGGTCAGTGAAACTGGAGTGATTATTATCAATCATGTTGCTGAAGGCCGGCAGCAGAACCAGCGCCAGCACCATCACCAGATCTTCAACAATCAGCCAGCCAATCGCAATCTGCCCGCACTGGCTGTCAATCAGTTGCCGTTCCTCCAGTGCCCGCAACAACACCACGGTACTGGCGGTAGAAAGGCATAAACCAAAGACCACGCCCGCACCCAGATCCCAGCCGAGCAGCCTCGACAAGCCGATACCGAGCAGCGTAGCGACGGCGATTTGTATTACCGCACCGGGAATGGCGATGGATTTAACCGCCAGAAGATCTTTAAGGGAGAAATGCAAACCTACGCCGAACATCAGAAGGATGACGCCAATTTCCGCCAGTTCCGGGGCCAGAGAAGTATCCGCGACGAAGCCCGGCGTAAAAGGCCCGGCCAGCACGCCAGCGGCCAGGTAGCCAACCAGAGGGGAAATTTTAAGACGATTGGCGAGCATTCCGAACAGGAACGCCAGCACCAGACCGCCGACGATGGTGGTGATCAAGGGCGTAGAATTGTGCATCCAGACTCCTTCTTGTAATACATCAAACTAATATGTAAGAGATTGTTAATTAGTTTATTGTATATCCGTGGTCATTGAAGGTGCTTGATTATCCAGCTGATAAATATCATGCATCAGCGCGATGAAAATAGAGCTGACTGCAAAACAGAAGATTGCCCTTGAAGAGCTACAGCGTCAAAGTCGTG
>BHES01000126.1 GCA_003864575.1 Enterobacterales bacterium | reverse complement strand
AATCATCGCTGCAGAACGATGTGGCAATTACTGAACAATGTCAGACAATTTATGAAAGCCGCTTCACCTTTCCCTGGCAACAAACATGGGTTAACAAAAGTGGAGCGGTATTAAGCGCAGTTATTTATCCCTCCCCTTCTGAAAGGGGAGGGATAAATTCAAAACCTATTTCTATGAAACCGGGTGTGGTCTCTTTCCCCTTTCAGAAGGGGAAGGTAGGGATGGGGTTTGGTTTTAGGCTAAAGCGAAACGCCAGATAAAAAGGGATCAACGAGTGACGCTCAATGAATTTAATGCGCTTTCCAAATATGACGCGGTCGCACTGCTCCGTCCGCTGGTCAATATTCCCGCGTGGGCAACAATGGTGTGCGCTGCGCGGCCTTTTTATTCCCTTGAGCAGGCCATCCGCGTGGCGGAAAACGCCGCGCAATTATGGCAGCCCGAAGATATTCAGCGCGCGCTGGCGATGCATCCGCGTATTGGTGAACGTGCCGCCGGTGCCAGTAAAGAAGCGCAGCTTTCACGGGGCGAACAGGCGACGCTCAATATTGCGCATCAGCAGAGTATCGATGCACTGCAACAGGGCAATCTTGCTTATGAACAGCGCTTTGGGCAGGTGTTTTTGATCCGTGCGAAAGGGCGCAGTACGCAGGAAATCCTCGAAAATTTACAGCGACGTTTACTCAATTCGCCGCAGACGGAACAGGGCGAAACCGCCGAACAATTACGCCAAATCACGCTATTACGATTTAAGGAGTGTTTCACCCATGACTGATTCAGCGCGCATCAACATCACCACGCATATTCTCGATACGTCACTGGGAAAACCGGCCGCTGGTGTCACCGTCTGGCTGGAGAAAATAACCGGCCACGATTCGGTCATCATCCATAAAAGTGTCACTGACGCGGATGGCCGCGTGGGGAAATTAACCCCCGAAGGTATTGAATCAGGGCATTACCGTCTTTATGCCGATATTGGCGCGTATTTTGCTTCTTCTCACAGAGAGACACTGTACCCATTAGCCATTATCGACGTGACTATTTCCGCCGGGCAGTTTCATTACCATTTGCCGTTATTAATAACGCCATTTTCCTGGTCAACGTATAGAGGAAGCTGAATGATGACTTCAGGCGATCTGCTTTATTCCGACAACATTGTGTTAGGTGCCAACCAATATGGCAAAGCGGAATGCCGTTTAGTCAAAGTGACGCGTGACAGCGAACGTCATGAGATTGAAGATTTAAGTATTACGTCGCAGCTGCGCGGTGATTTTGCCGACGTGCATCTGCACGGCGATAACGCCAACTGCCTGCCGACCGACACGCAGAAAAACACCGTCTATGCTTTTGCGCGCGACGGCGTCGGCTCGCCGGAAGAGTTCCTGCTGCGTCTCGGGCGTCATTTCACCGCCAACTTTGACGCGGTGTCCGGTGGTCACTGGGCTGCCGAGCAGTATGAGTGGCAGCGAATTAGCGTGGATAATGAGCCGCATAATCACGCCTTTGTGCGCAGCGGGCAGGAGACGCGCACCGCCAACGTCACCGTCGATGGCGACAATATCTGGGTGATTTCCGGCCTGACCGACCTGGTGGTGCTGAAATCCACCGGTTCCGAGTTCCACGGTTTCCAGCGCGACCCCTACACCACGCTGCCTGATGCGCACGACCGTATTTTGGCAACGTCCGTCACGGCGCACTGGCGCTATCTGAGTGAAAAACAGGATTTCAACGGCATGTATGCAAAAGTGAAAAGCATTCTGCTGACCACCTTCGCCAACCTGCACTCACTGGCGCTGCAACAGACCCTGTTCGCCATGGGTAAAGCGGTGCTGGAAGCCTGCCCTGACATCGCTGAAATCAAATTCTCTATGCCGAACAAACACCATTTCAATGTCGATCTGGGTGCGTTCGGGCTGGATAATCCGAACGAGGTGTTTTTCGCCGCCGACCGTCCTTATGGTTTGATCGAAGCGACGGTACAGCGTGAAAGCACCCGCGCCACGCCTCTGGCCTGGACGTCCGTCACGGGTTTCTGTTAATCCTTCAGCCCATCGAAAAATAGGGGTGCTTCAGCCGCACGCTTTTAGTCAGTGCGACGTGGCTGACGTCGCGCTGACGGTTGCACTCGCGGGTCGCTTGCAGGAATGCCATCAACAGCGGGTTGGGGCGATCGCGACGTGACTGTAAGTCCGGCTGTCCCTGTACGCCGACAAAGAACGGATGATCTTGCAGTTCGATGGCTTCCGCGCCGGTGCCTTTTTCATCCCTGGCGCTGATACGCAGACCGGCGCTATACAGTTCGTCCAGCAGCCGCGGGTTGAGGCTCCAGCGCTGGTTGTAACGCAGGGTGGCCTGATGGCCCAGCATCTGCTCAACGCGGCTTCCTGCCTGACAGTACACCGGGTGATTGCCCAGACGCTGCTGCGGCGGATTACCCAGCGGCAGGCTGGTTTGGTGCGCATTCAGCGCCGACGGGCCGTGCATGACGACCTGCTCCAGCCCTAACGTTTGTTGGCCCAGCGCGGCGACCATCAAATGCATTCCCTGATTAATCCCCAGCAGTGGCACCCGATTTTCCATCGCCCAGGTGGCAACGGCTAACTGTCCGGCCAGTGGGTTTTCTCCGGCGCTGTTCAGCACGCCCGGCAACAAAATTCCGTCAACGTCAAATAAGGTGCAGTCGAGCTGGCTGCCGATGAGGTTTGGTGTGACGTAAACCACCTCAATGCTCAATGCCAGTGCATCGGCGGCATCTCCCAGTGCAGCGAGCATCGCCGGATAGCTGTCGCGGTGCTCGGCAAAATCACCGACTAACGCCACGCGCAGTTTTTTCCCCGCGCGCATCACCGGTTGTAAAACAGAGCCGAGCGCCCAGCGCCCGAAGGCATCACGCCCCCAGCCGTTGCTACGGACTTTACCGCTGACGGCGTCTTCCAGCTGGAATTTATCCTGCTGTTTCACTACCCGCAGAGACTCCACGGCGATGCCGTTTTCTGCGGCGAGTTGGGCCAGTTCATGGCTCATTGGCTGCGCGGAGGGCACCACGATGTCTTCTTTTAATGCACGTTTTATCAGGGTGTTAAGGTCAGATTCCGCGCCAGCGTCACGGCCTGTCAGGCGTTCAAGCCACACCAGTCCGCTGGTCAGTTGATGCCCCTGCGCAGTGACGTGCTGACGCGCATTGGCGAAACGTTTTGCATCATGAGTAACAGGCAGGTGACACAGCGGTAATGCACGCAGTTCAGCAAGTATCGCGGCCATCGCGCCGTACAGGGCAGGTTCGGGCGTGGAGTGAGCAATAAAGGTGATGGTCATCAGTAAGCCTCTGTCAGATGTTTTTAGCGGAGGAATTGAATGCAAGAAGCGATCCAGAACGTTCGGTGGGGGTAATAACGATGAGCGGAATATCGCTGAGCTCACAACGGGTTCACAACCTTGCAGGCAACAACACAAAACGCCATGTCCCTATGCAGGTAAAGCGCTAAGCTCAGTACAGATTGTTCTAATAACCCATCAAAGGAAGCATCATGTCAGCATCACTTTACGGCAGCACCGCAGCGCAGTTTGTTCGTGGTTTACACAATCTTTCCGCTCTGCTGGAGAAAGGCGAGGCCTGGGCTAAGGAAAGCGGAACATCGCAAGAGACGGTACTCAATACCCGTCTGGCGGAAGATATGTATCCGCTGGTGCGTCAGGTTCAGATTGTCAGCGATATGTCGAAAGGGGCTGTGGCGCGTCTGTCCGGTGTGACACCGCCATCGATGGAAGATACTGAAACCACGTTTGCTGAATTGCAGGCGCGTATCGCTAAAACCATCAGCTTTATTGAAAGTGTTAAACCAGAACAACTGGACGGCGATGATGCACGCCCTATCTCCGTCAAAGGCCGCAACTTTGAGATGAATTTCACGGCTCACACCTACGTCATGAGCTTTGCCGTGCCGAACTTCTATTTCCACGTCACCACCGCCTATAACATCCTGCGTCATCTGGGTGTGAAGCTGGGTAAACCTGATTTTATCGGCGAGATTAAATAACCGTCATACTCTTCGAGTCGCCTCCAGGCGACTCGAATTATTTTGGTAATTCATCGTCTTTATGGTTATTGATGGCCGGAAAAATACGCTTATTCCTGATGCGAAAAACGGTCGGCGTCGCGCCAGGCTGGGAAAGCCTCGCGGTACTGTTGCAGCGCATCTAAAGATAATTCAGCATTGATCACCGTTATCGCATTCGGCTCAGCGCGGGCCAGATCTTCCCCCTGCGGGTTGATAATCACACTATCGCCGCTGTAGTGATGCCCGTTATCGTCATCGCCCACGCGGTTGCAACCGGCGACATAAGCCTGATTTTCAATGGCGCGAGCGGTCAGCAATGCCGACCAGTGACGGCTGCGCGGAGCAGGCCAGTTGGCGACGTACAACACCAGGTCATAATCTTGCTGATTGCGTGACCACACCGGAAAACGCAGGTCATAACACACTTGCGGCAGAATGCGCCAGCCGCGCCACTCGACGATGTCACGCCGTTTCCCCGCCACATAAAAGTTGTGCTCACCCGCCATGCGGAATAGATGACGCTTATCGTAAAAGTGGACTTTTCCCTGTGGCTCAACCAGCAGGAAACGGTTTACTGCGCCGTTTTCTGTCGCCAGTGCAACACTGCCGCCGACCATGGCATCCAGCTTTTGAGCCCAAGCGTGCAACCACTCAATCACCCGGCTTTCCGGCAGGGCGCTGTCCGGTGCCTGCATGGCAAAGCCGGTGGTGAACATTTCCGGCAGGACAATCAGGTCGCGGCCGATCAGCGCCGGTAACAGTGCATCAAAGTGGGCGAGGTTGGCTTCGCCGTCCAGCCAGACTAAAGGCTGCTGTAACAGGGAGAGTTTTAAAGTTGACACAGGCGCTCCGCAGCGGCGTCCAGCGTGGCTTCTTGTTTAGCAAAGCACAGCCGGATCAGTTTATGAGGGAAAGGGGCGGCACAAAATACTGACATCGGGATGGCCGCCACACCGACATGTTCGGTCAGCCAGTGGCAGAAGGCAACGTCATCGAGGCTGGAAACGTCACTGTAATCGACCAGCAGGAAATAGGTCCCCGCGCCCGGCAGCACTTTCAGGCGACTGTTCGCCAGCCCCTGCGTTAGCCGGTCACGTTTGGCCTGATAAAACGCGGGAAGCTCCTGCCAGTGCTCTGGGTGCTCGCGCAGCATATCGGCCAGCGCCAGCTGAACCGGCGTGGTGATAGAGAAGGTCAAATACTGATGCACTTTGCGCAGTTCGGCGCTGATAACCGCCGGTGCAATACAGTAACCCACGCGCCAACCGGTCATGTGGAACGTCTTGCCGAAGGAGGAGACCGCAATGGCGCGCTGGCGCAGTTGCGGATGACGCAGCACGCTGGCGTGGCCCTCTTTGGCGAAACAGATGTGTTCGTAGACTTCATCACTCAGCACAAAAATATTGCGGTCCGCGATGCGTTGCCACAGTTGCTCAACGTCATTGTGGCTCCACGCGGTGGCTGACGGATTGTGCGGCGTATTAATGATCACCAGTTTGGTGCGATCGCTCAGGCTATCGGCGAAGGTCGCCCAGTCAACCTTAAACTCGGGTGGCTGAAGTTGAATGCGCTTCATCACGCCGCCTGCCAGCTGAACGGCCGGTGCGTAACAGTCGTAACTTGGGTCAAACGCCACGACTTCATCACCGGGCCCGACCAGCGCGGTGATGGCGATGTACAGCGCTTCGGTCGCGCCCGCCGTGATGGTAATGTCGCTGGTGGCATCCGGCGCGTAGCCGTAAATATGTTCGGTTTTGGCCGCAATAGCGTCGCGCAGTGCGGCCGTGCCGGTCATCGGCGCGTACTGGTTTGCCCCTTGGCTGACGTGATGGGCCAGGCGCTGTTTCAGAAAGTCAGGGCCGTCAAAATCCGGGAACCCTTGCGACAGGTTGATGGCGTTATGCTGCTGCGCTAAGGCACTCATCTGGGTAAAAATGGTGACCCCAGACGCGTGAAGTTTGCTTTGGGGAATTAACGCTGCTGTGCTCATGAAGGGGCCTGTCTTGCGGACGTATGTTGCTGACAATATAACACGATGTTAAGATTTGGCAATCGAGACGCTTAGACGGCTAAATGTCATTATCGTCTAATTAATAGCATCGCTTTATATAGGCGTCCATATTCCCTCTGCGCCGCACAGGGCAAGGCTTGCAAGGATCATCATGTCAGAAAACAGACAACTGGGCGCATTGACTGCGGCCTGTCACTGGATTGGTCAAAAGGGCTGGAGTCCGGCGACCGGCGGCAATATGTCGGTGCGCGAAGGCGAGAAATACTGCCTGATCAGTGAATCGGGTAAAGATAAAGGCACACTCACCGAACAGGATTTCCTGCGGGTTGAACTCGACAGCGGCAAGGCACCCGACGGGCGAAAACCGTCGGCAGAAACCGGCCTGCACCGACTGTTATACCTTCTCTATCCGCAGGTTGGTGCGGTGTTGCATACGCACTCCGTGAATTCCACCGTGCTTTCACGGGTAGAGCGCAGCGGGGCGCTGGTACTCGAAGGCTACGAAATGCAGAAGTCACTCAGCGGCCAGACGACGCATCTTGATCAGGTGATTATCCCTATTTTCGATAACAGCCAGAACATTGATGCGCTGGCGCAGAGGATTGCGACCTGTGCTGAAAAAACGCCGCTTCAATACGGCTTTCTGTTGCGTGGTCACGGACTGACCTGCTGGGGCAAAGACGTCGCTGAAGCGCGCCGCCATCTTGAGGGGCTGGAGTTTTTATTCCAGTGTGAACTGCAACGCCGCCTGCTGGAGGCTAAATGATCCGCGCGATAATTACCGATATAGAAGGCACCACCACCGACATTCGTTTTGTGCATCAGGTACTTTTCCCTTATGCCCGCGAACGTCTGGCGGAGTTTCTGCGTACCCAACACGACCAGCCGGAAGTAGCGGCTGCCCTGGAAGCACTTCGGGTTGAAATCGATCGCCCGCAGGCCAGTGTAGAAGCGCTTATTGAGAAACTTTATGCCTATATGGACGGCGACGTGAAGTCTACACCGCTGAAAGTATTGCAGGGGATTATCTGGCGCAGCGGCTATGAAAATGGCGATTTCCGCGGACATCTCTACCCGGACGTTGCGCCACAGCTCAAGGCGTGGCATCAGCAAAATCTGCGTCTTTGTGTTTATTCATCCGGTTCGGTGGACGCGCAAAAACTGCTGTTCGGTTACAGCGATGAAGGGGATCTGACACCGCTGTTCAGTGGTTATTTTGATACCCGTGTCGGCGCTAAACGTGAAACGGAGTCTTATCAGAACATCGCCGAACAGTTGATTCTCCCACCGGAGGATCTGTTGTTTCTCTCGGATATTCGTCAGGAGCTGGACGCTGCCCGCCTGGCGGGATGGCACACCTGTCAGTTGATCCGCGATGACGCCGATCAGCTCAGTGACCATCCGCAGGTGAATCGTTTTGATCAGATAGCCTTAGAAACATTCTTATAAAGAGGTTTACTCATGAGTGCTTTGACTATTTTTAGCGACCAGGATCCTTCCGCGCCAATCTGGCACAGCCTTGACGGCGTGGAAATTGCAACGGAACTGAATAAGATCAGCGTGCGTTTTGAGCGCTGGCAGGCTGACCGTGAGCTGGGTGAAAACCCGCAGTCGGCGGATGTGATCAGCGCGTATCAGCATGAAATCGACAAGCTGGTAGCCGAGAAGGGCTATCAGAGCTGGGATGTGATCAGTATGCGTCCGGACAATGAACAGCGTGGCGTATTGCGGACTAAGTTCCTGTCCGAGCACACACACGGCGAAGATGAAGTGCGTTTCTTCGTCGACGGTGCCGGGCTATTTTGTCTGCATCTGGAAGGAAAAATCTTTCAGATTCTGTGCGAGAAGAACGATCTGATTTCCGTGCCGGCCAATACCCGCCACTGGTTCGACATGGGCGGCTCCCCGTCGTTTACGGCGATTCGTCTGTTCGACAATGTGGAAGGGTGGGTGGCACACTTTACTGGCGATAAAATCGCGGATGGGTATCCGAGGCTGGGGGAGTAAGCGAAGGTTTGCTCCTCCATGGAAAGAGGAGCAAATTCTAAACGTTAGCGGAAACGCCAGGTGGCAGATAGGCTGCCGTCGAGCGAACTGTTATCGCTGTTGAACAGTCGTGTTGTGAGATCTGCACCCACGGCGACATCAGGGCTGATTTCATAGCTGACACCGGTTTTCATGGCCATCGCATCGCGTTCAGTAAACGTATTTTTGCTGCTGAAACGTTGACTTTGGCTGCTGACAAAACGGGCATCTTGTGTGAGTTCATCATCCAATAACTGGTGTTCCCACGCGAGTTGTATATTGCCTTTGACGGCAGAACCTGACTGCAATGGCGTGTTCAGGTGAGCCACTGCGCCGAGGCTGGAAACCAGTGAGTTGACCTTGTTAGAGTCCAGTTTCTGATTGCTGCCATTGTCGCCAGATTCAGTGATATCAGGATGCGAGAGCAACGTATAATTCACCGAAGCTTCCGGCCCGATACTCAAACCTTCGTTGACGCTCCACAAATAACCACCTCCCGCGACGGTGGTACTGCTCAGGCCAGTCCAGTTCGATTTATTCTCATGGGTCGTGCCTACAGTAATGCGACGCGTCATCTCGCTGTCTTCGATCCCGAAGCGGGTGTGGCCAAACAGGTACGTGCCTACTTGTGGATTAGTGGCATAGCGGGCGTGTAAACCCAAATCGAAAGCGGTTGTTTTTCCTTCTGCTGATTGTGGTTCTTTCAGATCCACGGATTGGCCGCTGATCGCGCCATGGAATCCTAACAGCACGTCAGGATTGGCAATACTCTGTTTCTCGGCACCCGCTACAATCCCGTAACTGGATGCGGTATAGCCGACGGCATTGCCCTGATTGTCCTGCCAGACCCCGCCACCAAAAGGAATTGCGAAGCTGCGCCATTCATCTT
Source organism: Enterobacterales bacterium (assembly GCA_003864575.1). GTDB lineage: Bacteria > Pseudomonadota > Gammaproteobacteria > Enterobacterales > Enterobacteriaceae > Ewingella. The sequence continues at coordinate 574 of BHES01000126.1, read as the reverse complement.
CTGCCAGTTGATGAGGTGCGGTAAAGAAGCTGCGTGAGTTGATGATGTCGGAGATCTGTGACTCTCTTTTGAGCGAACTGGCGTAGAGCGCGCTGTAAGCTGAAGGCTCCAGCTGTGCCAAAGTACGGGTGATTTGGTGACCGTCGGCTGCCGAGAAATCCAGTTTACCCAGTAATGTATGGAGGCTGCTGCCCTCAGATCCGGCAATTTTATCTAATGTTTCACCGACGCTGCGTTGGTTTGAGGTTGTACCATATTGACTGTATACACAGTTAACTTGAAGATGCATTTTTCAGCATCTGGAAGTTGTCATTAATTCGGCGTGGCAACGCACCAGAAAGTCCCGGTAATATTTCACTAAAAAATCGTCTTATCTCCTCCCGGAACTGCTTTGCTGAAGCGAAGTAACGGTTGTTTCTTACCTCCTCATTCATCACCTTCCACAGTCGTTCGATTGGATTCAGGTTCGGGCTGTAAGGCGGCAGGTAGTGAAGGTCGATATTCATCACGTAAGCCCAGTCTTTCACCAACCCACTGCGGTGATAACCTGCTCCGTCAAGGATAATGTGAATCT
>BHES01000125.1 GCA_003864575.1 Enterobacterales bacterium | reverse complement strand
ACTGTTTTCTATAACCAGAAATCATACAGTTACGTCATCTTCATCGAGGCGTTCACTATAGCGCCCCGAACTTTCCACTACAAACAGCATAGACGAACAGTCTAATTCCCTATTATGCAACAAAGCCCCTGGAACGCGCTACTTCGCTTCTCTTCGCCGTGTGCTGCGAAGTTTTCAGCTTCGGAACTGTTTGATTCAAGCATAATCGATTGCATAGGATTTCCGCCGTTTGCATTTTCTGGCGATTCTGGCACCACCATGATGCCCCGCCGTTTTAATTCTGAGTCAATTTGTTCAACGTATAAGCTCAACGTATTCCGTTAGAGTCTGCCTTGTCGTGCAAAAATGTCGTAAAAAAAGCCTTAATATTCACCCTAGACGCATCACAAAAAATTTGCAATAGCAACAATCTCATTACAACTCGGTTTGAAAAAGCACCGCTCCGCTGCTAGTTTTAGAGGCGTAACCTCAACAAATAACGCAATGAGGCGGTAACATGGGCAATATATTTTCCACGACACAAGGCGGAAAAGAGACCCGCTACAGACCGATCATTGGGGTGGTGATGTGTGAAAACACCATCGACGAGAATCCAGCACTTACGGTGCATGAAAAATATCTCGACGCCATATTCAACGCCAACGCGTTACCCGTCTGTCTTCCCCACGAGCTGGCTTCACGCGAAGGAGCCATTGACGAGGTGTTATCACGCCTCGACGGCATCTTCCTGACCGGCAGCCCGAGCAATGTCGAGCCCCACCTTTATGGCGAAGACGGCATTGAACCTCTGGCCGACCCTGGCCGCGACAAACTCAGCCTGGCATTAATTCGTGCCACGCTGGAAAAACGGATCCCACTTTTTGCCGCCTGTCGCGGTATGCAGGAACTGGTTGTGGCTACCGGCGGCGCGCTTTACCGTAAAGTGCATGAACAACCGGGCTACAGCGATCACCGCGAAGACACCTCCCTGCCCCACGATGCGCAGTATGACCTGGTGCATCCGGTGCATATCGAGCCGGGCGGTTTATTAGCCGAACTGCTGCCGGACTATCAGCAGTTTCAGGTCAACTCGCTGCACGGTCAGGGCGCAAAACGTCTGGGGCCGGAACTGATTATCGAAGCCCGCGCGCCGGACAATCTGATCGAAGCCGTCAGCGTGCGTGATCATCCTTTCGCCCTCGGTGTGCAGTGGCATCCTGAATGGCACAGCCTGACCGACGCAGTATCGCGGCAGCTGTTCGAATCCTTTGTGGCGGCATGTCGTAAATATCATCACCACACGGCTCCCCGCTAAAAGTCGTGGGCGCCGGCCCACACCGGCTTTTTAAATTCCACGTCAAGGTCGTGGGTTCGCCGCCCACACTGGCTTTTTAAATTCAACTTCAAGACCGCGGGTTCGCCGCCCACACTGGCTTTTTAAATTCAACTTCAAGACCGCGGGTTCGCCGCCCACACGGGCCCAAAGGAGGCATAAACGTGCCTCCTTTGGAATCCTGCGTTTTTAAACTCCGCGCTATCGCTGAACCGGGATGGCCGTGTTTCAGGTGCCGCTGTTATCGCCGCGCTTCTTGTTTATAAAGAACACGCCGCGTTGCGGTTCCTTCGCGGCAGGTTTCGAGCCTGGTCTCGAACCTCTCATCCGGTGCCATTTTTGACTGCGCCTTAGCGGCTATGTAAATCAAAGAACGTTTGGCTTTTCTCCTCCCCCTGCGAAGGGGGAGGCAGGGAGGGGGTTTGGCATTAAATACAGAGATTTACATGTGATACCCCACCCCAACTCTCCCCTTTGCAGGGGAGGGAGCAGGACAGTTTTTGAATTTTAAAAAAGTGTGGGCCGCGTTCAAAACAACGTCGAATAAGAGGTGGAAAACCGCGCGTCTTTTTGCGCGGGTTGTAACCCGCAATGAGAGAACCGCGCAGCGGCGGAGTTTGCGGCTATCATTTTGGCACCTGAAACACGGCCATTGTGACCAGCGCAGCTGCTGTTTTTAAAAGAGCCTGGGGGTCGAGGGGGCGGCGGCGATTGGCCGCCCCCTCGTCGGTGTGGGCCGACGCCCACGACCTTGAAGTTGAATTTAAAAGCCAGTTTGAGCGGCCGCTCAACGCCCCCCGAACATGGCTCAATGTTCAATACATTCCTATTGCTACTTTCTCGCTATCCATAGCAATAATCCTTCGTTTATATCCTTTTTAAAAAGGTTTGATATAGAACCACCACTTTAGTTCTAAAGCCATCGCGGCGGACTTCAGTGACGTTCACTTGCCAATAAGAAAAAGGATACGTTGATGCATACCATTCGCCGTTTGAACGCGGTTTCCCGCGCTCTGGCTTTAGGCCTTTTAATTTCTACCACCAGCGTTGCGTTTGCTGCCGACGGCACCCCTGTTCAGGGCGGGACGTTGGTCTATTTAGAACAACAGGCACACACCAACTTATATCCACCGGCGGGCGGGTTTTATCCGAACGGCGGCATTCTGAATCAGATAACCGACAAATTAACCTATCAGAACCCACAGACGCTGGAGATTGAACCCTGGATAGCCGAGTCGTGGAGTTTCAACGCCGATAAGACCGAATACACCTTTAAAATCCGCCCCGGTGTGACCTTCTCTGACGGTACGCCGCTGGATGCCGCTGCCGTGGCGAAAAACTTTGATACCTACGGTCTCGGCAATAAAGAACACAATCTGCCCGTCTCGGAAGTGATCAACAATTATGACCACAGCGAAGTGGTTGATCCGCTGACCGTGAAGTTCTTCTTCAAAAAATCTTCACCGGGCTTCCTGCAAGGCACCGCCACCATCGGTTCAGGTCTGGTTTCACTGAGCACGCTGAACCGCAGCTTTGACTCCCTCGGCGACGCCACTCACATCATCGGCTCTGGCCCGTTTGTGGTCAGCAAAGAGACACTGGGGCGCGAAGTCGATCTGACCGCGCGTAAAGATTACAACTGGGGTCCGGCTAAGCTTAAACAGCAGGGTCGTGCCAATCTTGATGGCATCAAAGTGATCGTCACCAATGAAGACAGCGTGCGTATTGGCGCGCTGCTGGCCGGTCAGGCGGATTTCATCCGTCAGGTTCAGGCCTATGACGAAAAACAGGCCAAAGACCAGAACTTCCCGATTTACGCCGCGCCGACCAAAGGCGTTAACGACGGTATCGCTTTCCGCCCGGATAACGCACTGGTATCCGACCTGAAGGTGCGTCAGGCCTTGCTGCATGCCACCAACGCCAAACAAGTCGTCGATACGCTCTTCTCGCCTAATTATCCGCAGGCGACTTCGGTCGTGGCGAAAACGGCCGCCGGTTATGTCGATTTGGCGGACAAACTGACCTACGACCCGGCGCAGGCGAAAAAGCTGCTGGACGAAGCAGGCTGGAAAGCCGGTCCGAACGGCATTCGCCAGAAAGACGGCAAAACGCTGTCGCTGACCGTGTATGAATCCTTGCCGCAGCCACAAAACAAAGAAGTGTTGCAACTGGTCTCGCAGCAGTGGGGCCAGGTGGGCGTCAAACTCAACATTCTGGCCGGTGATGCCGGTAGCCGCGTGGCCGATAACCTGGATCCGGAAAAGACTGCGGCTTACGTAGTTGAAGTGGGTCGCGCAGATCCCGACGTAATCAAAAGCGCCTTCTACCCGACCAACCGCGACGTTCTGCTGCAAAAAGGCGGCTCCAGCAGCAAGGTGAAAAGCTTCCGCGACGATAAACTTAACGATTTGCTGATTGCCGTCTCTGCTGAAGTGGATCCGAAAAAACGTCTCGCGCTGACCGCTGACGTGCAGAACTACCTGCTGGATCAGGCCTACGTGATCCCGATCTTCGAAGAGCCGCAGGTATTCGCCGGTGCGCCATACGTCAAAGGCATCAACTTTGAAGCCGTTGGCCGTCCGAGCTTCTACGGCGCATGGCTGGAAAAGCATTAATCAGCGGGAGTAAACCATGAGCCGATACTTTAGCGGACGCATTGGGCAGGCCATTCTGGTGTTGTGGGCGGCATTTACCGTCTCCTTCATCCTGTTACAGGTGCTGCCCGGCGACGCCATCCTGATCAAATTTCAGAACCCGGATATGGGCCTGAGCCCCGCGCAAATCGCGGATATGCGCGCCGCCTATGGCGCAGATATTCCGGTGTGGCAGCAATATTTCCACACGCTGGGCAATTTTCTGCGTGGGGATTTGGGCTATTCGATTCAGGCTGGCGTGCCGGTGACGGACTTACTGAAAAGTAACTTCCCACCGACCTTGCGCCTGGCGGTGCTCGGCTTTGTGCTGGCAACGGCAGTCGCCGTTGCCATCGCTTTCCTCTCCAGCCTGCTGCACTTTGGTTGGCTGAAGTCGCTGTTTCAGTCGCTGCCGTCGCTGTTTATCTCCATTCCTACCTTCTGGCTCGGGATTGCGTTGATCCAGTTTTTCTCCTTTCACCTGCGCTGGATACCGGTGATTAATCCGGGGGAATGGGTCGGGCTGATTTTGCCCATCGTCACGCTGGCGGTGCCCATTTCCGCCCCGCTGGCACAGATTCTGATCCGCAGTATTGATCAGGTGCAGACGCAACCCTTTGTGGCCGTCGCCCGCGCCAAAGGAGCATCGCGCAGCGGTGTGCTGTGGCGGCACGTGGCGCGCAACGCCATGCTGCCCGCCCTGACTATCGCCGGTCTGCTGTTTGGCGAACTGATTGCCGGAGCACTGATCACCGAAACGGTGTTTGGCCTCAACGGCTTGGGTCAGCTGACTCAGCAGGCGGTGAATAATCAGGATGTCGCGGTATTGCAGGCGATTGTGGTTATCTCCGCCGCCGCCTTTGTGGCCATCAACCTGCTGGTTGATCTGCTGTTTCCATTACTGGATCCGCGCCTTAAAACCTCTGCCGGAGCCCATGCATGAGCAGCTTACCGATTGATCAACTTCAGGCGGCTCCTGTCGCAAAACCGGCCACGCGCAGCGGGCGGCTTACCCGCCTTCAACCGGGGCTAATTCTGGCCTGGGCGGTGATGATCGTCGTCATTTTATGGGCCATCGCGCCGGGACTTTTTACCGCTTACAGCGGCACGGAAGGCGTTGCGGGCGCTCAGCGTCTGGCTCCGCAGGCCGGCCACTGGCTGGGCACTGACCAACTGGGCCGGGACGTTTACGCACGCATTGTCTACGGCGCGTCGCATTCGCTCTCCGGCGCACTGGTGGCCGTCGCGCTCGGACTGGTGCTCGGTACCGCCCTCGGGCTGTTCGCGGGTGCCGTCGGCGGCTTCGCCGACACCGTTGTCATGCGTATCGTCGACGTGCTGCTGTCCATTCCCGGCCTGCTGCTGTCGCTGTCGGTGATTATTCTGCTGGGCTTCGGCACGGTCCATGCGGCGATTGCCGTCGGGGTGACCTCGATTGCTAACTTCGCCCGCCTCGCCCGTGCCGAAGTGGTGCTGGTACGACACAGCGATTACGTCGAAGCGGCTTACGGCAGCGGGGGAACCTTTGGTGCCGTGCTGTGGCGGCATATCTTGCCGAATTCACTCACCTCGGTGATGGCCTTTTCAGCCTTACAGTTTGGCAGCGCCATTTTGGCTATTTCCACCCTGAGCTTTCTCGGCTACGGCACCCCACCGCCCACGCCGGAATGGGGTTTACTGATCGCCGAAGGCCGTAACTATATTTCCACCGCCTGGTGGCTGACCACTTTCCCCGGCATCGTCGTGGTGTTGGTGGTGCTCTCGGCTAACCGCATCAGCCAGTCATTTCGCAGGAGCCGCCGATGAGCCTGAATCTCAACCTTAACCGCACCGCCACCGGAGAAACCACGCCGGTGCTGGCGCTGGAAGAGGTGTCCATCGCCTACAGCAGCGGCGCACAGAGCCAGACTGTGGTGCATAACGTCTCATTTTCGATTTACCCGGGGGAAGTGGTGGCGCTGGTCGGCGAATCCGGCTCGGGCAAAACCACCACGGCGCAGGCCATTATTGGTCTGCTGGCGGAAAACGGCCATTTGCAACAGGGCGCTATCCGCCTTAACGGGATTGACATCAGCCAGTGGTCGCAGCGCCGTCTGGACGCCCTGCGCGGTGCGCGTATCAGTTTGATCCCGCAGGACCCGACCAGCTCGCTCAATCCGGTGAAAACCATCGGCGCACAGGTGGCAGAGATCTTAAATATCCACCGCCGTCTGCCGCGCAAACAGCGCGACGAACGCGTGGTCGAACTGCTGGCTCGTGTAGGGCTGTCGCATCCGGAACTGCGGGCGAAACAGTATCCGCATGAACTTTCCGGTGGCATGAAACAGCGGGTGCTGATCGCCATTGCCATTGCGCTGCAACCGGCGTTAATCATCGCCGACGAACCGACCAGCGCGCTGGACGTCACGGTGCAAAAACGCATTCTGGATTTGATTGACGAACTGCGTCATGAATTCGGCACCGCCGTGCTGTTAGTCACTCATGATCTGGCCGTTGCCGCCGAACGTGCCGACCGCCTGCTGGTATTTCGTCACGGCAAAGTGCAGGAACAGGACATTACGGCCGAAGTGCTGAATGCGCCGAAAAGCGACTATACCCGCCAGCTGTTTGCCGACGTACCCGCACTCTCCGGCAAGCATCGCGCCAGCGTGCGCACGGCTTCAACTGAAAGCGTGCTGCGCGTGGAAAACGTCACCAAAGATTTTGCCCTCGGTGGCAAAGGCAAACCGGCATTTCGCGCCGTCGATAACGTCTCTTTCAGCATTGCGCGCGGCACCACGCACTCTCTGGTCGGTGAATCCGGCTCGGGGAAAACCACGCTGGCGCGCATTTTACTTGGCTTCCAGCAACCCGATTCCGGGCAGGTGTTTATCGACGGGCAGGATATTACCCGGTTGAAAGGTGAGGCACTGCGTCAGCTGCGCCGCAAAATTCAGCTGGTCTATCAGAACCCCTTTGCCTCACTGGATCCCTCACAGACGCTGTTCAATGTAATCGAAGAGCCGCTGCTGAATTTCGAACCGCTCAGCAAGGAAGAACGCCGTCAGCGGGTTCATAGGATTGCAGCACGCGTCGCCCTGCCGCCGGAGTTGCTGGTGCGCAAGCCGCGCGAACTGTCGGGTGGACAGCGTCAGCGCGTGGCGCTGGCTCGCGCACTGATCCTCGAACCGCAGGTGCTGGTACTGGATGAAGCCACCTCGGCGCTCGACGTCACGGTGCAGGCGCAAATACTGAGTCTGTTGCAGGAGTTACAGGACTCACTCGGCCTGACTTACCTGTTTATTTCTCACGATCTTGCGACGGTCCGGCAAATTTCACACAGCGTCTCGGTCCTTAATCGCGGACAGCAAGTGGATTCCGGCGACGTCGAATCGGTGTTTGCCCGTCCGGGCAGCGATTACACCAAAGAACTGATTAATGCGATCCCCGGCTCCGGCCGCCATCGCGCTGCATAACTGAAATGAGTGAAGGAATAACGATGAGCACTAAACGACTTGGATTTTTTACGCGCCTGCTCGATGACACCACCCCGCAGGAGCGCTACCGGCTGGCAACGGAACAAATTGTTCACGCCGAGCAGCAAGGTTTCGACTCGGCGTGGGTCGCGCAGCACCATTTCCACGCAGCGGAAGGCGGCCTGCCCGCGCCGCTGGTGTTTCTGGCTCAGGTGGCTGCGCACACCCGATTTATCCGCTTAGGCACCGGTATTATCACGCTGGCGATGGAAAACGCCCTGCGCGTGGCGGAAGACACCTCGGTGCTGGATTTACTGTCAGGCGGACGACTGGAAATCGGTTTAGGCTCCGGCGGCACGCCGACCTCATTCCCCCCGTTCGGGCTGGAGAGCAGCCAGCGCGGCGCGGTCTTTGGTGAGAATCTGCGCCTGTTGTTGCAGGCCTGGCGTGGCGAACCGCTGGCGGGGACCGATAATCGACTCTATCCGGCCGCACCACAGTTAGCGGGCCGCATCTGGCAGGCGACGTTTTCGGTTGAAGGCGGCGAACGCGCAGGACGCGCAGGCGATGGCCTGATGCTGTCACGTACCCAGCCGCGCCCGGCCAATGCGCCAGACCAGACGCTGGCCGACCTTCAGAACCCGATTATTGATGCCTATCTGGCCGCCCTGCCCGCCGGTGTCGAACCGCGCATCATGGGTTCGCGTACCGCTTTTGTCACCGAAGACGGCAACGAAGCGCGGCGGCTGGCAGAAAAAGGGCTGCGCCGTCAGGCGGAAAATCATCGCGCCAGTGGGCAGACCGTGCCGGGCGATTCCCTTGACGATCACATTCGTGCCTTCGACGTGCATCTGGGTTCACCGGAGCAGGTTATTGCATCCCTGAAACAGGACAGCGCGCTGGCGCGGGTAACCGATCTGGCTTTCCAGGTGCACTCTATCGATCCACCGCATCCCTACATTTTACGCTCCATTGAACTGATTGCCCGTCAGGTCGCCCCTGCGCTGGGCTGGGTTCGCCGCACGCCGAAAACTCTGACTTCCCCTCTGCCAGAACTTGCTAAGGAAACTTTATGACATCGACCACGCACTCCACCGATCTGCTGGCTCAACTGGCCGTAATTGATACGGATTCCGAACTGGCGCAGGCACGCGAAACCCGCGACGCCGCCACCCGTCACACACAGGGCAGCTACGAGGCGATTTTTAACGGGGATGACACCGTGGATTTTACGCTGGCCGAACGCCTCCTGCTCGCCGAAAACGTCGCGCGCTGGCACGGGGATAACGCACTGGCGTCACATTACGCCGAGCGTTTGCAAGGCGTCGACGGCGATGGCAACAGCGACAGATTGCAGGCGGCGCTCGATCACGGTGAACGCCTGAGTTTTAAACCGGCCAGCGCCACGGCAACCCATCTGCAAACTCTGCAACTGGCGGGCTGGAATTTTGACGCCATCGTCACGCTGTCGCAGCTGATCGCCTTTGTCAGTTATCAGACTCGCGTGTTGCGCAGCTATCGCCTGATCGGCGGTCAGCCGGTAGAAAATGCCAGCGAAAAACCGATCGGTGCGGCTTTCTGGCGTGCCGACGGCAAAACCCACAGCGGCCGCTCCGCGCCGAAGGTGTTCACCCAGGCAGAACTGAGCTGGGAACCGTGGATCGCGGCCAAAAAGCTGGCTGAGTTTGATACCGAACAGCAGGCCATTCTGGCGCGTTTTGGCCATATAGATTCCGATTATTTCCGCCTGCTCGGCCGCAATCTGCCGGTACTCGAACAACGTACGTTGACCGACAAAGGCATTTTCTATACCAGCGGTGGTCTGCCACGCAAAGAGCGTGAACTGGCGGCGACGGTGGCCAGCAAAATCAATGGCTGCATCTACTGCGCGTCAGTGCATGCCCGCAAGGCCAGCCAGCTCTCCAAACAAAACGACGAGGTGCAGAAACTGATCGACACCGCACCGGGCGGCATTCTAAGCCAGGGGCAGTCGCCGCGCTGGCAGGCTGAAATCGACTTCGCCGCCGCGCTCTCTGCAACGCCGCCAACGGCCAGCGCAACACATATTTCCCGCCTGCGCGAACAGGGTTTAAGCACGCTGGAGATCGTCGACCTCGCGCAGTCCGCCGCCTTCTTCGCCTGGGCCAACCGCCTGATGCTCACGCTGGGAG
>BHES01000124.1 GCA_003864575.1 Enterobacterales bacterium | reverse complement strand
TATATCAACTGGCGGTACGTCTGTCTGCGGGCGGGGTGACATTGCTGGCGGTTGGCGGATTGTTATATACGCTGGGCGTGATTTTCTACGCTTCGAAGCGCATTCCCTTCGGCCATGCCATCTGGCACGGGTTCGTGCTGGGTGGATGTGCGTGTCACTTTTTTGCGGTCTATTTCTATATCTAATCTACACGCCAACCTCTGCGAATAAGAAGAGGTTGGCGTATCTCATTACTTCTCTTCAACCAACGTATACGGCAACGGCTGAATGCTTAACTGGCTGGCGGCATCGTCACGAACCCGCAGTTTGGCATCGGGCTCGAGATCGTTATTCAGCACCACCTGTACCCAAAGGCTGCCGTCATTAAGCTGGCTGGCGGCAAGAACGGTACCGGTGCGGCGCCAGTTTTCTCCCAGCTGCAACTCCAGGTCATCTCCCGCGGCCGGCACTTTGCTGGCGTTACCGGCTAACCAGTAGAGCGCGCGCTTGTTGGCTCCACGGTATTTGGCTCGCGCCACCATCTCCTGACCGGCATAACAGCCCTTCGTGAAGCTGATGCCGTCCAGTGCCTGGATATTGGTGGCCTGAGGAATAAATTGCACGCTGTTGATAGTGTCGATCACCGGATAACCGGCTTCAATATCCAGCGCCAGCCACTGCTGGCTGTCATTGAGCTGGGCCTGCTCGCCCAACTCTTCCACCACTTGCTGCGCCTTCTCAGGGCTGGTGATAATCAGGAAACGCGCGGCAGGCAGCGGCAGATACAGCAATGTGCTCTCATCTTGCTGCACGACCGGTTGTTCCGCTGTTGGCAGCGTAGAGAACACGTCTTTCAGCGCGGCACTGGCCTGAAAACCGGCCACGCCGAGCAACACCACGTCGTCATCTTCGGTGAAAGTCACTTTTGAGAACACGGCATATTTCTTCATTTCGGTCATCTGTTGAGTACGCAGATTACGACGCTCGATAAACGCCATGCCATCACCGCGTTTGAACAGACGCATGTTGCTCAACATTTTGCCTTTGGCATCACAGTGGGCGCAAAGAATGTGCTGGTCGGGTGCGAGCGCATCGACATCGGCGGTCACCTGACCCTGCAAGTACTTCACCGTGTCGGCGCCGGTCATAGTAACCATTGCCCAGTCTTCGAGTGAAATTAAGGTCAGCGGCAGATGGGAAGAGGCTGAAGGTTTTTGCGGTGGAAACGGAAACTTGTACGCCATGATGCGATCCTAGGCTGAGAGACATGAACAGTTAGACTCATGGTAAAAGAGCTCGCCTGCTTTGCAAACTCAATTTATGCCATTTACGGGATGTCTCGCAGGCTTGCGCTCTGTTACATGAAAATGCCGGGCCATTTTGCGAGGCTTGATGGAGATGTGAATGTCAGGGCATGTAAAAGTTACGCGCAGGACGCATGGGCTGCTAGAATCCTCTCCGACCGATATAAAACATTATCAATGTACCTAAAAAAAGAGTCAGTTTATGGAAAGCAAAACCCAACTGGACATTCATAATAAATCCCGCATTCACTGGGCATGCCGTCGCGGTATGCGTGAGCTGGATATCTCCATCATGCCGTTTTTTGAATACGAATATGACAGCCTTAATGATACTGACAAGGCGCTCTTCGCCCGTCTGCTGACCTGCGATGATCCGGATTTATTCAACTGGTTGATGAATCACGGCGAGCCTCAGGACGCCGAATTACAACGCATGGTGGCCCTCATCCAAACGCGAAATAAAGACCGTGGCCCTGTGGCAATGTGATTTACGGGTTTCATGGCGCAGTCAGCTTATTTCGCTGGGTATTCACGGCGGAATTATGCTGGTCATACTGCTCGCGCCGTGGCCCGCCGTGGCCCGCCGGTTACTGGCCGGTATGGATGTCGCTGCTATTGGTGGTGATATTTGAATGTATCCGCAGCCAGCGGCGGATCACCTCCCGTCATGGCGAGATAAGCCTGCTCGACAGCAACAGGCTTATTTGGCAGCAACAAGAATGGGTGATCAAAAAACCGGTCTGGATGATCAACAGCGGCGTACTGCTGTCATTGCAGCGTGAAAAGCGTAAAGGTGGGTTGCGCCAGGCGATGCGCAGCTCGCGGCAGAAGCTCTGGTTAGCTTCCGACAGTATGAGTCAGGAGGAGTGGCGGCGGTTGCGTCAGTTATTACTCAATGCCCAGCCGGAAAAAGGACACCGATGAGCGGTAAAGAGGTTCAGGGTGAACCTCTTTGGTTGGCACACCGGCCCGTTAGCCGAGCAGCGCGTCCATCTCCAGCAGGATTTGGTCGCACCAGTCTTGCAGGCGTTCTTCGCTGAGATCGTACTGATTAACGTCATCCAGCGCGAGGCCGACAAAATTTTTGCCGTCCGGGCTGAGCGGTTTAGGGCTGGTGAATTCAAAGCCTTCGATGGGCCAGAAACCGATGAACTGCACGCCAAGCGGCAGTAGCCGGTCATACAACATACCGAGCGCGTCGAGGAACCACTCACCGTAACCCAGCTGATCGCCCATGCCATACATGGCGATGATTTTTCCGCGCAGATTCAGGGTAGGGAGCTTTTCCCACACCGCTTCCCAGTCTTCCTGGATTTCGCCGAAATCCCAGGTGGGAATGCCGAGGATCAGAATGTCGTACTCTTCCATTTTGACCGGGTCGACATCTTTTAAATTGTGCAAATCGACCAGCTCTTCACCGAGGATCTCACGGATTTTTTCCGCTGCCATTTCGGTATAACAGGTACTTGAGCCGTAAAAGAGTCCAATTTTCATGCTTGTTGCCGTAACGTCATAAGAATGTGAATGGGGGGCAGTGTATACCGAATGAAACAGCGTTTGAATGAAATAAGGAATCAACGTGCCCGATGTCGACTATGACCAGGCTCTGAGTGAGCAATTTCTGGATACTCTCTGGATCGAGCGAAACCTCGCCGAAAACACGCTGGCATCCTACCGGCTGGATTTAAAATCGCTGTTGGCATGGCTGCATCATCACGACACTGACCTGCTGCATGTGCAGGCTGATGGCCTACAGGCTTTCCTCGCCGAAAGAGTGGAGGGAGGCTACAAGGCCACCAGTTCGGCCCGCCTGCTGAGCGCCATGCGCCGCCTTTTTCAGTATCTGAATCGGGAGTCTTTGCGCCACGATGACCCGACCGCGCTGTTGTCTTCGCCGAAACTGCCGCAGCGTTTACCTAAAGATCTTAGTGAAGCACAGGTCGATGCGCTTTTGGCGTCACCGAGTGTGGATATTCCGCTCGAACTGCGCGACAAAGCCATGCTTGAGTTGCTGTACGCAACGGGCTTGCGCGTCTCTGAGCTGGTTGGGCTGACGCTCAGCGACCTCAGCCTGCGCCAGGGGGTGGTACGGGTCATTGGCAAAGGCGATAAAGAACGGTTGGTGCCGCTCGGTGAAGAAGCCGTGTATTGGATTGAGTACTATTTTGAGCACGGGCGGCCGTGGCTGCTTAACGGCGTATCGCTGGATATCGTCTTCCCCAGCAGCCGCGCGCAGAAAATGACCCGGCAGACTTTCTGGCATCGCATCAAACACTATGCGATCCTTGCCAACATTGATGCTGAACGGCTCTCTCCGCACGTATTGCGTCACGCCTTCGCCACCCATTTATTGAACCACGGGGCTGACCTGCGCGTCGTGCAAATGTTATTAGGTCACAGTGACTTGTCGACCACCCAAATTTATACCCATGTAGCGACTGAGCGACTCAAAGTGCTACATCAACAACATCATCCCCGTGCCTGAGCGCGGCGAGATAAAGGACGCAATGATGAAAAAAGGCTTAATGCTGTTAACGTTACTGGCCGCGTGTATCACCTCCACGGCACAAGCTGACGACGCGGCACTCCAGGGAACCCTCAATAAATTGGGCATGAAAAATGCTCAGGTCCAGCCTTCTCCTGTCGCTGGCCTGAAGGCCGTGACGACCGAAAGCGGTGTGATTTACATCACCGAAGATGGCAAGCACGTCTTGCAAGGCCCGATGTATGACGTTAGCGGCACGCAACCGGTGAATGTGACCAATAAAATGTTGATCACTAAACTCGATGCGCTGCAAAGCGAGATGATCATCTACAAAGCCAAAAACGAAAAACATGTGATAACGGTATTTACTGACATCACCTGCGGCTATTGCCACAAGTTGCATCAGCAGATGCAGGAATATAACGATCTCGGCATCACCGTGCGTTATCTGGCGTTCCCACGTCAGGGGCTGAATTCCAAAACCGAAAAAGATATGCAGTCCATCTGGTGTACCGGTAATCGCAAGCAGTCGTTTGATGCTGCTATGCGTGGCGATGATATTTCTCCCGCAACCTGCAAAACCGATATTGCCAAACACTTTGAACTGGGCGTGCAGTTTGGCGTGACCGGTACGCCAGCGATCGTGCTCGAAAATGGCACGATGATCCCGGGATATCAGCCGCCAAAAGAGATGGCTGCGATGCTCGATGCTCAGGATGTTTCAAACAAAACCGGTGGTTGATTTTACGTGACTTTGCTGACCCAACTTCGCCGCCGAGAGGCGGTTGACGGCGCTTCTCTTCCGGCCGAACTTTCCCCTTTGTTGCGCCGTTTGTATGCGTCGCGTGGCGTTCAGGCTCCGCAAGAGCTGGAGCGCAGCGTGCGCGGATTGCTGGGATATGAGCAGCTCGATGGTATTGATACAGCCGTTGAACTGTTGCAAAAAGCCCTGCGTGATCGACTGCGAATTATGGTGGTCGGGGACTTCGATGCCGACGGCGCGACCAGTACCGCGCTGACTGTCCTCTCCCTGCGCAGCATGGGGTGCAGCGAAGTTAATTACCTGGTGCCCAACCGTTTTGACGACGGTTATGGTCTCAGCCCTGAAGTGGTTGAACAGGCTGCTGCGCGGGGCGCCGAGCTTATCCTGACCGTAGATAACGGTATTTCATCTCATGCGGGTGTGGATCTGGCCCACGAGAAGGGCATTCAGGTGCTGGTCACAGACCACCACTTGCCGGGCGAGACGCTGCCTGCCGCTGAAGCCATCATTAACCCGAACCTGCACGGCTGTGAATTTCCCTCCAAGTCGCTGGCGGGCGTCGGTGTTGCGTTCTATCTGATGCTGGCGCTGCGGGCGGCGCTGCATAAAAGCGGCTGGTTCGAAGAGAAAGGACTCCCGATTCCTAATCTGGCCGAATGGCTGGACTTAGTGGCGCTCGGCACCGTCGCTGACGTCGTGCCGCTGGACGCGAATAATCGAATTCTGGTCTACCAGGGGCTGAACCGCATTCGTGCGGGCAAATGTCGCCCCGGTATTCGCGCGTTGCTGGAAGTTGCCAACCGCGAGGCGCGCACGTTGGGCGCCAGTGACTTAGGTTTTGCTCTTGGTCCGCGTTTGAATGCCGCAGGCCGGTTGGACGATATGTCCATCGGTGTGGCGCTGCTGCTCAGTGAGGATATTGGCCAGGCGCGTGCGTTGGCCCTCGATTTAGATGCGTTGAACCAGACCCGTCGTGAAATCGAGCAAGGGATGCAGGTCGAAGCACTGGCCCTGTGCGACAAGCTGGAAAGCAGCAGTGATGAACTGCCTTACGGGCTGGCGATGTATCACCCCGAGTGGCATCAGGGCGTGGTGGGTATTCTGGCTTCCCGCCTGAAAGAGCGCTTTAACCGGCCGGTGATTGCTTTTGCTCCTGCTGGCGATGGTATTCTCAAAGGGTCGGGACGTTCGATTGCCGGTCTGCATATGCGCGACGCGCTGGAGCGTATCGATACGCTCAACCCCGGTCTGATGATGAAGTTCGGCGGGCACGCCATGGCGGCCGGGCTCTCGCTGGAAGAGGCCAAATTTGACGAATTCCGCACTCGCTTTGCTGAGCTGGTGGGCGAATGGTTAGATCCTTCGCATCTGGAAGGTGTCATCTGGTCCGATGGTGAACTGGCCGGTCAGGAGCTGACTCTTGATACCGCCGAAATGTTGCGTGACGGCGGCCCCTGGGGGCAGGCGTTCCCGGAGCCGACCTTCGATGGACGGTTCCGCATACTGCAACAAAAGCTGCTTAAAGAGCGCCATCTGAAGCTGATGATCGAACCTATTGGCGGCGGGCCACTGCTCGACGGCATTGCTTTTAACATCGATCCCACCTTCTGGCCGGACAGCAGCGTGCGTGAAGTTGAGCTGGCTTACCGGCTGGATATTAACGAATATCGCGGCAACCGCAGCGTTCAGTTAATCATTCAGCATTTATGGCCGAAATAAACCGTATTGTGTCCTATGGCATGGTTGAATAAACGGCGCTAAAAAAACGGCAACTTGCTATAAACCCGCCGCTAATTCCGTTAGAATTGGCGGTTCGAATGGCATTGGGCCAACTCCGAATCAACGTAAGACGCGAAAAAATATGTTTGAAATTAATCCGGTAAAAAACCGCATTCAAGACCTGACTGAGCGGACGAACGTCCTCAGGGGGTATCTTTGACTATGATGCCAAGAAAGAACGCCTCGAAGAAGTAAACGCCGAGCTCGAACAGCCGGATGTCTGGAACGAACCTGAGCGCGCACAGGCGCTGGGCAAAGAACGCTCCACGCTGGAAGCCATTGTCGAAACCATCGACCAACTGACCCAGGGCCGTGATGATGTATCCGGTCTGCTGGAACTGGCGATTGAAGCTGACGACGAAGAGACTTTCAATGAAGCGGTGGAAGAACTCGATGTTCTGACCGGAAAACTTGAGCAGCTCGAATTCCGTCGCATGTTCTCTGGTGAATATGACAGCGCCAGTTGCTATCTGGATATCCAGGCCGGTTCCGGCGGGACAGAAGCACAGGACTGGGCCAGTATGCTGCTGCGCATGTACCTGCGCTGGGCAGAAGCCAAGGGCTTCAAAACGGAAGTGATTGAAGAGTCTGACGGCGAAGTCGCAGGCCTGAAATCCGCGACCATCAAAATTATTGGTGACTATGCCTTCGGCTGGCTGCGTACGGAAACCGGCGTTCACCGCCTGGTGCGTAAGAGCCCGTTCGACTCCGGCGGCCGTCGCCATACGTCGTTTAGCTCCGCGTTTGTGTACCCGGAAGTGGACGACGATATTGCTATCGAAATCAACCCTGCCGATTTGCGAATCGACGTTTACCGCGCGTCAGGTGCGGGTGGTCAGCACGTTAACAAAACGGAATCTGCGGTACGTATTACCCACCTTCCAACCAACATTGTGACCCAGTGCCAGAACGACCGCTCACAGCATAAAAACAAAGATCAAGCCATGAAGCAGATGAAAGCCAAGCTTTATGAGTATGAGATGCAAAAGAAAAATGCTGATAAGCAACAGTTAGAAGACAACAAGTCTGATATTGGCTGGGGCAGCCAGATCCGTTCCTACGTGCTCGATGATGCGCGTATCAAAGATCTGCGCACCGGTATTGAGACGCGAAATACGCAGGCCGTTTTGGATGGCGACCTAGATAAATTCATCGAAGCAAGTTTGAAAGCCGGGTTATAAGGAACCAAAATGTCTGAACAGCAACCAAAAGCGCAGGGCGCAGAGCAGGTGCCGGATCTTAACAACGAGCTGAAGGCTCGTCGTGAGAAGCTGGCCGCCTTGCGCGAAACCGGCATCGCTTTCCCAAATGATTTCCGCCGTGACAGTATTTCTGACGAAATTCATGCCAAATACGACAGCAAAGAGAACGAAGAGCTGGAAGATTTAGGCATCGAAGTCACCGTCGGTGGCCGCATGATGACTCGTCGTATCATGGGCAAAGCCTCTTTCGTTACCTTGCAGGACGTGGGCGGCCGTATTCAGCTCTACGTTTCCCGTGATGATCTGCCGGAAGGCGTTTACAACGAGCAATTCAAAAAGTGGGATCTGGGTGACATCCTGGGCGCACGCGGTAAGTTGTTCAAAACCAAGACCGGCGAACTGTCGATCCACTGCTCTGAACTGCGTTTGCTGACCAAAGCGCTGCGTCCGCTGCCGGACAAATTCCACGGCCTGGCCGATCAGGAAACGCGTTACCGTCAGCGTTACCTCGACCTGATTGCCAACGATGAGTCCCGCAAAACCTTCAAAGTACGTTCGCAAATCATGGCGGGTATTCGTACCTTTATGGTCGGGCAGGGGTTCATGGAAGTCGAAACGCCAATGATGCAGGTGATCCCCGGTGGTGCGGCGGCGCGTCCGTTTATCACCCATCACAATGCGCTGGATATCGACATGTACCTGCGTATTGCGCCGGAACTGTATCTGAAGCGTTTGGTCGTGGGCGGCTTTGAACGCGTATTCGAGATCAACCGCAACTTCCGTAATGAAGGCGTTTCTCCGCGTCATAACCCAGAGTTCACCATGATGGAACTCTATATGGCTTATGCGGATTATAAAGATCTGATCGTGTTGACCGAAACCCTGTTCCGTACGCTGGCAGAGCAGGTGAATAACGGTAATGCAGAAATCGTCTACGGTGAACACACCTTCGATTTTGGTAAGCCATTTGCCAAGCTGACCATGCGCGAAGCGATTTGTAAATACCGTCCTGAAACCAACGTTGCCGATCTCGACGACCTGGCGAAAGCGACGGCGATTGCTGAATCTATCGGTATTAAAATCGAGAAGAGCTGGGGCCTTGGTCGCATCGTCACTGAGATCTTCGAAGAGACTGCTGAAGCACAGCTGATTCAACCGACTTTCATCACCGAATACCCGGCAGAGGTCTCACCGCTGGCACGTCGTAATGATGAAAACCCGGAAATCACTGACCGCTTCGAATTCTTCATCGGCGGGCGTGAAATCGGTAACGGCTTCTCTGAGCTCAACGATGCAGAAGACCAGGCGCAGCGCTTTGCTGACCAGGTAACGGCTAAAGATGCTGGCGATGACGAAGCTATGTTCTACGACGAAGACTACGTCACTGCGCTGGAACACGGTCTGCCACCAACGGCCGGTCTCGGTATCGGTATTGACCGCATGGTGATGTTGTTCACTAACAGCCACACTATCCGCGATGTCATTCTGTTCCCGGCCCTGCGCCCACAGAAATAAGTCATTGCGTAAGAAACACAAAAGGGAGCTTCGGCTCCCTTTTTCATGCGCGAAATCACACAGGAATCTAACTGCTTAAATCTCAAGCGTATATCCGCAAACTCGCCTTGCTCGCCGCACACAACCGGTTATAATGCACACGCACACCGATGCGGGTGTAGTTCAATGGTAGAACGGCAGCTTCCCAAGCTGCATACGAGGGTTCGATTCCCTTCACCCGCTCCAAATTAAGTTCTCCTCAAGTCCTCTAAAGTCTACTCAGCCCAGTAAAATAAAGCATCCAACCCTAATCTCACTCTCTCTGCGTCTACAGTGGTCTATTGAAATCTACTTATGTTTGGGGGTATATATGGGGGTATTAAACTCCACACCCTCAAAAAGTACCCCCTTATCAGCGGTGCCTAAGTTAAGAGATACCCCCAGATGAAGCTGAACGCCAGACAGATAGCGACTTCCAAGCCAAAAGAGAAACCTTATAAGCTAAGTGATTCCAATGGGTTATATCTGCTTGTGCATGATAATGGTTCAAGATACTGGCGTTTCAGACGCACCATTAACGGTAAGGA
>BHES01000123.1 GCA_003864575.1 Enterobacterales bacterium | reverse complement strand
AGGGAGCCGACCGTGTCAATTTCAAAAAGGGCGCTTATGAACCTAGTGTGAGCCTGTAACTTACTCCTCAGTCTGAAATAGTGGTTTGCTCCTCCCCTGCGAGGGGGAGGCAGGGAGGGGTTTAGCAGACAAAACTCGGGTTAAAGCGCACTTTAACGTGGGTTTCTGACCTTAATACCCCACCCCAACCCTCCCCTTCGCAGGGGAGGGAGCCGACCGTGTTAGTTTCAAAAAGGAAGCTCATTAACGTGGGATCAATTCTTCGACTTGTAACACGCCATACACCAACCGGTAAGTGAGCGGCAACATGCCGTCCTGACGGACGTAGTGTTTTTCCAGCAGCGCCAGACGGTCACGGCCGCCCAGCCCGCCGAGGCGACCATTTTTGATGTGTGTCGCGCCGATACCTTTCAGTGAGCGCATCAGCGACATGGCATCCGGGAACAGGACCGTGTGCTGGCTAAACTGCACGTCATGACGATACGGAGCACAGGCTTCGGCGATTTTGTCCGGCGTCAGGAACGGGTTCACGTGCGGGCGACCATCGACCTTTTTCCATGCCGCAGCCAGTTCGCCAAGTGACCCTTCCGCCAGCGTGGAGAATAACACCAGCCCGCCGATGCGCGTGACGCGGTGCATCTCTTCAAGCGCACGCGGCAGCGCATTGCACCACTGCACGGCCAGGTTACTGAAACAGAGATCCACCGACTGATCTTCAAGCGGTAAACGTTCGATGTCTCCCGGCAGATAATGATGCGCAGAGTCCTGCGCACGGGCCATGTCGAGCATCCCGCCGGAGAGATCCAACGCGGTGACCTCTTTGCCCATTTCACGCCAGCGACGGCTGAAATAACCGGTGCCGCAACCTGCATCGAGCAGCGAAGAACCGGCAGCCTGATGGGTATTCGCCACCATACTCATAAGGTGTTCACCCACGTCGCGCTGCAATTGCGCGGCGCTTTCATAACTGACGGCAGCGCGGCTAAACGCGTCGGCTACCGCTTGTTTGTTCACTAATTCAGTGACTGCACCCATGAAGGCACTCCAGCAAAAAATCGATATCTTCAGGCCGATGGGCAGCCGTCAGGGTTATGCGCAGTCTTGCGCTGCCCGGCGGAACGGTCGGGGGGCGGATCGCACTGACCCACACGCCTCGCTCACGTAACCGCTGTGCCAGGTCCAACGCCGGCTGATTTTCACCGACAATCAGGGGCTGAATGGCCGTGGCAGAGGCCGTCAGCCGATAGGGCAAACCGGCAGCGCCTGCACGAAAACGGGCAATATTGGCCGCCAGTTTATCACGCAGGTCGTCGCCTTGCTGAATACAGCGCAGGCTGGCTTGCAGGGCGCAGACTTGCGCCGCGGGCATGGCGGTGCTGTAAATCAGATGGCGGGCAAACTGCAACAGATAATCGGCGGTAGTGTCATCACATAATACCGCCGCACCGCTGCATCCGAAGGCTTTGCCGAAGGTCACCACCAGCAACTCCGGCCGCACTTGCTGCTGCCAGCAACTGCCGCGCCCCTGCTCACCCAGCACGCCGACACCGTGGGCGTCATCGACCATCAACCAGCTGCCGTGCGCTTGTGATAAACGATGAAGATCGCTCAGCGGGGCGGCATCGCCGTCCATGCTGAATACCCCTTCGGTAACCACCAGCGTGTCACCGGCCACCGGTTTTTCCAGCAGACGTTGCAGGGAATCCGGCTGATTGTGCTGAAAGCGCCGCAGTTGCGAAGGCGCGTGTGCCGCGGCTTCCAGCAGCGACGCATGGCTGAGTTTGTCGGCCAGCACGCGATCGTCTTCCTGCATCAGCGCCGCCAGAACCGCCTGATTCGCCGCGAAGCCGGAGATAAACAGCAGCGCGCGCGGGTAGCCCTGCCACTGCGCCAGTTGCTGTTCGAATTGCGCATGGACGTCGCTGTAGCCGGTGACGTGGCCTGAGCCACCGCTGCCGACACCAAAACGCACCGCGCCCTGTTGCCAGGCGGCGATCACATTCAGGTTCTGGCTGAGCCCCAGATAGTCATTACCTGAGAAGTTCAGCCAGCGCCGTTCGCCCTGCGTCAACCAACGGGCACTGCCACCGGCGTTAGGTTGCCGCACACGAAATGCCGCCCCTTGTTTACGCGTTTCCACTGCCTCTTCTAGGCGCGTTTGCCAGTTCACCGGTCAGACGGCGGCGTTGTAAAATTGCGGCGTATCGGCATGTAATAATTGCCCGGCCAACGCTTCCTGCTGCTGGTTATCGCCCATTTCGGTTTCAAATACCTGCGGGTTAAGGCCGAGCTTGCCAAACAGAATCAGGTCCTTATCTTCCGCCGGGTTCGGCGTGGTCAGCAGCTTGCAACCGTAGAAGATTGAATTGGCACCGGCCATAAAGCACATCGCCTGCGTCTGTTCACTCATTTGCTCGCGACCAGCGGAGAGCCGCACGTAGGAGGTTGGCATCATGATGCGCGCCACGGCGATGGTGCGGATAAAGTCAAAGGGATCGACGTCGGCGTTATCGGCCAGCGGCGTGCCCTTCACTTTCACCAGCATGTTGATCGGCACGCTCTCCGGCGCGACCGGCAGATTCGCCAGCTGCATCAGTAAACCGGCGCGGTCTTTGACCGTTTCACCCAGGCCCACAATACCGCCGGAACAGACTTTAATGCCCGCGCCGCGCACTTCGGACAGCGTGTCCAGACGCTCCTGATAGCTGCGCGTCGTGATAATGCTGCCGTAGAACTCCGGTGAGGTATCAAGGTTATGGTTGTAGAAATCCAGCCCAGCCGACGCCAGGCGCTGTGCCTGCGTGGTGTTGAGCGTGCCGAGCGTCATGCAGGTTTCCATGCCCAGCTCTTTCACGCCCTGCACCATCTGTTCGAGATAAGGCATATCGCGGTCGTGTGGATTTCTCCACGCAGCGCCCATACAAAAACGGGTTGAACCGGCGGCTTTGGCCTGACGAGCTGACTCCAGCACCTGCTTCACTTCCATCAGACGCTCGGTTTCCAGCCCGGTTTTGTAGCGCGAACTCTGTGGGCAATATTTGCAGTCTTCCGGACAGGCCCCGGTTTTGATCGACAACAGCGTGCTGACCTGAACCTGGCGCGGGTCGAAGTGCTGGCGGTGAATCTGCTGGGCTTCGAACATCAGCTCCAGAAAGGGTTTATCAAACAGCGCCTGGGTTTTTTCCAGCGTCCAGTGGATTGTCATTCAGCATCTCCGAAAAATATTTCACCTTACAAATCGTAAACCATTCTTTATTTGTTTTAGTTTACCGTCAACGTTAAAATTATTTTTTGGTTTACATATTTCATCAAGGACATCGCAATGACTCCCGCCGATCTCGACTTTGACCAGCGCCACATCTGGCACCCTTACACGTCGATGACCCGCCCGCTGCCCTGCTATGCGGTGGAGTCTGCGCAGGGTGTCGAACTACAACTGGCCGATGGCCGCCAACTGATTGACGGCATGTCATCGTGGTGGGCGGCGATCCACGGCTATAACCACCCGGCACTCAACCAGGCGGCCATCGCGCAGATCGGCAAAATGTCCCACGTGATGTTCGGCGGGATCACGCATCCGTCGGCGATAGCGCTGTCGCGCCAGTTAGTGGAGATGACACCCGCCGGATTGGAGTGCGTATTTCTGGCTGACTCGGGATCGGTCGCCGTGGAAGTGGCGTTGAAGATGGCGATGCAGTATTGGCAGGCGCGTGGCGAAAAACGCCAGACGCTGTTGACGCTGCGCAACGGTTATCACGGTGACACCTTTGGGGCGATGTCGGTGTGTGATCCGCAAAATTCGATGCACAGTTTGTATCAGGGTTATTTGCCGGAGCATCTGTTTGCCCCTGCGCCGCAAAGCCGTTTTGGCGGGGAATGGGATGAAACAGATATTGCGCCGTTCGCTAAAATGCTGGAAGAGAATCACCGCGGCATTGCGGCGGTGATTTTAGAACCGGTGGTTCAGGGCGCTGGCGGGATGCGCCTTTACCATCCGACCTATCTCAAACGGGTGCGCGAACTGTGCGACCACCACGGCGTGTTGCTGATTGCCGATGAAATTGCCACCGGTTTTGGTCGTACCGGCAAACTTTTTGCCTGCGATCACGCAGGGATTTCACCGGATATTCTTTGCCTCGGCAAAGCCCTGACCGGCGGATACATGACGCTCTCCGCCACGCTCACCACCCGCCACGTGGCCGACACCATCAGCGATGGCGAAGCCGGATGTTTCATGCACGGCCCAACCTTTATGGGAAATCCGCTGGCCTGCGCCGTTGCCCATGCCAGTTTAGGTCTGCTGGCTGAAAACCACTGGCAGACGCAGGTGGCAAATATCGAACAGCAATTCAAACGCGAACTGATGCCGCTGGCCGCACACCCTGCCGTGGCCGATGTGCGCGTACTGGGCGCGATTGGCGTGGTGGAGATGCACCAGCCGGTGGATATGGCGCAGTTGCAGAAACACTTTGTCAGCCAGGGCGCGTGGATCCGGCCATTCGGCAAGCTGATTTATCTGATGCCGCCTTACATTATCTCCCCGGCGCAACTGACGACGCTGACCGGCGCCATTGCCAGCGCGCTGGAGACGCGTTATTAACTGGCACTGACTAAATGATGAGA
Organism: Enterobacterales bacterium; assembly: GCA_003864575.1. Taxonomy (GTDB): domain Bacteria; phylum Pseudomonadota; class Gammaproteobacteria; order Enterobacterales; family Enterobacteriaceae; genus Ewingella. Next base: position 5,155 of record BHES01000123.1, on the reverse strand, counting down.
GCTGGAAAGCAACCCGCTAAGTTTCTGCCGGCTGATTCTGGCCTGTTCGTTCAGATAATCGATCGCCACTTGTAGCGCGGGCGTGGGGTTATCCGGATAGAGCAGCGTGTAAGAGGCGCCGCTGGCGACACACAGCGGGAATGGCGCAATGATGCGCCGGGCCTGCAAGTCATCTTCGATTAACGTCAGGTCACCTATCGCCACGCCGTAGCCCTGCAACGCTGAGTTAATCGCCAGATCCAGCGTATCGAAGTGCTGGGACTTGGCCGACGGCAGCCCTTTCATCCCCGCCTCTCGCCACCAGAGCAGCCAGTCCCGACGGTCTCGCGTCGGGTGCAACAGGGTTTTTCCTGCCAGATCGGCAAGCTCAAAGCGCCCTTTGCGACGGGGCAAAAAATCCGGCGTACAGACCGGCGTCAGTACTTCGTCAAACAGATGATGTGCGCGCCGTGGTGAATCCGGCGCCCGCCCAAAGACCACGGCGGCGTCGAAATGCTCAGTGCTGAAATCCACACCGTGTGCAATCGAGGCGGTCAGCTCTATCTGGATATCGGGCCGGTCATTTTGTAGCTGAATCACCCTTGGCAATAGCCAGCGCATTGAACAGGTCGGGCATTTGATACGCAGCGTGTCGGGGTGTGAGCCCACGCGCCTGAGCGCTTCGCCCATCTGCTCCAGCGCCTGCTGCACCGCCGGTAAGAGTTGCGCACCGCGCGGTGTCAGAGTCAACCCACGGGCCTGACGCAAGAACAACGGGTATCCGAGCGCCGTTTCCAGCCCGGTCATTTGGCGGCTCACCGCGCCCTGCGTGATGTGCAGCAGCTCGGCGGCGTGGGTCAAATTCAGGGTTTTTGCCACCACGCTGAACGTTTTCAACAGGTTAAGTGAAGGCAGGTTCAGCGCCGTCAGGTATGAAAAATCGGGAGAAGTCGCCATCTGTACCTCACAAAAATCGTCACCCGCTATGACGAGCGATCATGGCAAGTATGACAAATTTTCGATTGTCGCCACAAGGGATGTGTTGCTTAATCATTCAATGATTTTCGAATAATTATTCATTTTTCCGGTTCAACTCTGGAGTCTGTTATGAAAAGCGCGTTGTCACCGCATTCGAAGTTGCCTGACGTCGGCACCACCATTTTCACCGTGATTGGCCAACTGAGCGCTGAGCATAACGCACTGAATTTATCGCAGGGTGCGCCTAATTTCTCCTGCCAACCATCGCTGATTGATGCCGTGAGCAAAGCCATGCGCGATGGTCATAACCAATATGCGCCGATGAGCGGCGTGGCGGCACTGCGCCACGCGCTGTCGGCCAAAGTTGAAGCGCTCTACGGTTGCCACTATGACGCCGACAGCGAAGTCACCGTGATCGCCAGCGCCAGCGAAGGGCTTTACTCCGCCATCAGCGCGCTGGTGCATCCGGGCGATGAGGTGATTTACTTCGAACCCGCCTTTGACAGCTATGCGCCGATTGTCCGTTTACAAGGGGCGACACCGGTGGCTATCGGTCTGTCGCTGGAAGATTTCAGCATCGACTGGGATGAGGTCGCCAGCGCGATTAACAGCAAAACGCGCATGATCATCATCAACAGCCCGCACAACCCGACCGGCGCGATATTTACCGCCACCGACATCGAACGCCTGACCGCCCTGACCCGCGATACTGACATCGTGATCCTGTCTGATGAAGTCTACGAACACGTCGTGTTCGACGGCGAGCGCCATGAAAGCATGGCCTGTCATCCGCAACTGGCAGAGCGCAGCGTGATTGTCTCCTCGTTCGGCAAAACCTATCACGTCACCGGCTGGCGCGTAGGTTATTGCCTGGCACCGGCTGAACTGATGGAGGAGATCCGCAAAGTCCATCAGTTCATGGTATTTTCAGCCGATACGCCGATGCAGATAGCTTTTGCCGAAGCGCTGGGTGACCCGCAGAGCTATCTGGGGCTGGCCGATTTTTACCAGCAAAAACGTGATCTACTGGCGAATGCCCTGAGTGGTTCACGCTTTGAACTGCTGCCAAGCCGTGGCAGCTTCTTTATGCTGGCCCGTTTCAGCCATTTCAGTTCGCTAACCGATGACGAATTTGTCCTGAGTTTGATTCGCGATCATAAAATCGCCACCATCCCGCTGTCGGCATTTTATAGCCATAACCCGCCGACCGGGCTTATCCGCCTGAGCTTTGCCAAAGATAACGATACGCTTTGCGAGGGCGCACGCCGTCTGTGCGGCGTCTAAGCATCTGACTTGATACCCTCCGGGAGAAGTGAAAATGACAATGAAAAAATTAAACATCGCCTTGCTGTTAGGTTGTGCCGTTGCTTCGTTTTCTGCGCTGGCAGATGGCTCAACGCTGAAGTTTGGTCTGGAAGCGCAATATCCACCGTTCGAATCTAAAAGTGCCACCGGCGAACTACAGGGCTTTGACATTGATGTCGGTAACGCCGTGTGCGCCGCCGCTAAACTGAAATGTGAATGGTTCGATACCGCCTTCGACGGGCTGATCCCGGCGTTACAGACGCGTAAATTTGACGCGATTAACTCGGCCATGAACGTCACCGAAAAGCGCCGTCAGGCGATTGATTTCACCAGCGTGATTTACCGCGTACCCAGCAAGCTGATTGCCAAAAAAGAGTCCAAACTGCTGCCGACCGTCGAGTCGCTGAAAGGCAAGCACATCGGCGTGTTGCAGGGCTCCATTCAGGAGAGTTTCGCGCAGGCCCACTGGGCACCGAAAGGCGTGGATGTGGTTTCCTATCAGGATCAGAATCAGGTCTATCTGGACCTCTCTTCTGGCCGTCTTGACGGTACGTTGGTGCTGGCACCCGCAGGTCAAACCGGTTTCCTCGACCGCCCGGATGGCAAAGATTACGGGTTCGTGGGTGACGCCGTGCGCGATGACAAAATCCTCGGCAGCGGCATTGCCTTCGGTCTGCGTAAAGGCGACACCGCCACCAAAGAGAAGCTGGACGTGGCTATCGCTAAAATCAAGCAGGACGGCGTCGTTAAAGCACTGTCGAAGAAATATTTCGGCGATATTGATGTGACCGTGAAGTAACGTTTTTACCCGCATGAACCTCTGGGGTCCGGCTGCCGGGCCCCTTTTTATTTCTATAGCTTAGCGACACAAAGCATAAACCGCGTCGATCCCCCTTCGCTTAGCCGCCTATACTTATCCTCCATGACACCGTTTCCCCTCCGACGAGGGTGGCCTCAGGACACACGTCAACGAAGGAGTTTGTATGCCTCAGAGTCAATCCGTAAACCGCCGCATTGTGCTGGCTTCACGCCCGCACGGCGCACCGACCGCAGATAACTTCCGTCTGGAAAAACACGATATTCCCACCGCTAAAGAGGGTCAACTGGTGCTGCGCACGCTGTACCTCTCCCTGGACCCGTACATGCGCGGGCGAATGAGCGATGCCCCCTCCTATGCCGCGCCGGTGCAGATGGGTGAAGTGATGACCGGCGGTGCGGTGTCGCAAGTGGTGAGTTCAAACAGCCCCGCTTTCGCGGTGGGTGAGCTGGTCGTCGCCAGCACCGGTTGGCAGGATTATTCCGTTGCCGATGCCAAACTGGTGAAAAAACTGGAAGGTGCCGCGCTGAAACACCCTTCCCTCGCGCTGGGTGTGTTAGGCATGCCGGGCTTCACCGCATTTATGGGGCTCCTGGATATCGGTCAGCCACAACCCGGTGAAACCGTCGTGGTCGCCGCCGCCACTGGACCCGTTGGTTCGCTGGTCGGGCAGATTGCCAAAATCAAAGGCTGCAAAGTGGTGGGTATCGCCGGTGGCGAAGAAAAGTGCCGCTACGCCGTAGAGCATTTCGGCTTTGACCAGTGTCTTGATCACCGTGCCGCCGATCTGGATAAGCGCCTCAAAGTGGCCTGCCCTGACGGTATCGACGTCTATTTCGAAAACGTCGGTGGCGCGGTGTTCGATGCCGTCCTGCCGCTGCTCAATACCAAAGCACGTATTCCGGTCTGCGGGCTGGTGTCGCAATACAATGCGACCGGTCTGGCAGAGGGACACGATCGTCTCTCCCTGCTGGCCAGTACGATTTTAAGAAAGCGGATCCGCATGTAGGGTTTCATTATTTTTGATGATTACGGCCATCGCTATCCGGAATTCGCCCAACAGATGGGAGAATGGTTTGAAGCCGGAAAAGTGAAGTTCCGCGAAGATATCGTGGAAGGGCTGGAGAATGCGCCGCAGGCGTTTATCGGTCTGCTGGAGGGGAAAAACTTCGGCAAGCTGGTGGTGGAAGTCGGTAAATAACACCGTTAATTGCACGTTTGCCCGATGGTTTTCGGGTACACAGGAGATAACATGAAATTACTGATTGTATTGACCTCGCACGATAAACTCGGCGACACCGGCAAGAAAACCGGTTTCTGGCTGGAAGAGTTCACCGCTCCCTATTATCAGTTTCTGGATGCCGGTGCCGAACTGACGCTGGCCTCACCGAAAGGCGGCCAGCCGCCGCTGGATCCGAAAAGTGATGAGAAGGACGCGCAAACGCAAACCACCGATCGTTTTCGTCAGGATAAAGACGCTCAACATGCGCTGGCCCATACCGTCAAATTATCCGACGTGAAGGCAGACCATTTTGATGCGGTGTTTTATCCCGGTGGACACGGTCCGTTGTGGGATCTGGCCGAAGATACCCACTCAATCAAGCTGATCGAAGATTTCTGGGCTGCGGGTAAACCGGTCAGTGCAGTGTGCCACGCCCCCGGCGTGTTGCGGGCTGTCAAACTGGCCGATGGCACGCCGCTGGTCAAAGGCAAACGCGTGACCGGCTTTAGTAACAGCGAAGAAGATGCGGTGGGTCTGACCGATATTGTCCCATTCCTGGTGGAGGATGAGCTGAAAAAGAACGGCGGAGATTACAGTAAAGCAGCCGACTGGCAGCCTTACGTCGTCACTGACGGTCTGCTCATCACCGGCCAAAATCCGGCGTCGTCCGCCAGCGTGGCGCAGGCTCTGTTGAAGTTGCTTGGCGGCGGCGACGTGATCAAATAAGGGCTTTGTTGAATAAATCGAACTTTTGTCTGTGATCAAAATCAAAACTCTATCTTCCTGATGGCATCGTGGTCTCTCGTGGCAAAACAAAAGTTCAAAATCACCAACTGGACAGCCTACAACAAGGC
>BHES01000122.1 GCA_003864575.1 Enterobacterales bacterium | reverse complement strand
AGGGTGAGCCATTCTTCGCGCGAACGGATGTTTCTCATGGGGTCGCTCCTTGTTAATGATCAGGGGCGCCAGCATGACGATGCATCGAGAGTAATAACAGGTGGGGATTTAACGACGCTTACGTTTGTTTTGTCATCCCTGGGAAACGGCCTGACGCAGGTTGTGGTGTTTGGTCAACTGCTGCGCTGGCAGGCTTCACCGGCCACGCTGACACTGGCTTACATGCTGGCCACGTTACCTGGATTTTTGGGCAGTATTTGGGGCGAATATTTATGCCGGAAAATCTCGCCGCTGAGGATCCTGATCCTGTGCGAAGTTCTGGGTATGTTGGCGTTGATATTCCCGCTATATGGGCTGCTTTGGCACAATATCCCTGCTTTGCTGGCGGTTCAGTCGGCTGAAGCCTTGTTCAGCGGAATGAGTTATCCGGCGCTGACGCTGTTGCTTAAACGTGGGCTAAGCACCGATGAATTACCGGCTGCGACTGCAATGGAAACGCTGATTTTCGCCTCACAAGTTTTACTGGGTACCGGCGTGGGTATTTTGCTGTTTGAGGTTCTTTCTCCGCTGACTTTACTGGCCATTGACGCCCTGAGTTTTACCGCCTCAGCCGTATTGCTGGCGAGTTTTGCAGCCGTTTTCCACGTCGTGCCGAAATCAGGCAAAAAACCATCACCCGGCGACGGTAGGTTGCCGTGGCGGAACTGTTCGCCTTTGCAACGCCGGACTATTTTGCTGCTGCCTATGCTGGCGGCTGTCGGTTCGCCCGCCATGGCATTGTTGCCCGCGGTGGCCCAGCATATGCGGCCGGTGGATACCGCGGAATTGGCTCTGCCTTTATTGTTTGCACGCAGTCTGGGGCAACTTTGCGGTCCCTTGTTGCTCAATGCTGACCAGCTCCGGCGTTATGCAGGCAGCAACGGACGCTTGTTACTTTGTCTGGCGCTGTTTCTTGGTGGCTATTTCCTGCTGCCTCTACTGGCAGGATGGCCGCTGGCCGGACTGGGGATGATCTTTGGCGCCCATCTGGCATCCAATGTGGTGTTTGCTCTTGGGACTTACGGCGTACTGCGGAATTTCGGATCAGAGCAGGTGGCGTCAGCCAGCGCCATGGCCTGGCGTGGGCAGGTGATGATTGCCGCTGTTGCGACAGGTTGTGCAGGGTGGATGGCAGAACGCATCGGCGCTGTCAGTGCGCTTTACAGCGTTTCACTGCTCAGTCTGGTCGGTGTGGCCATTCTGCTGTGGTATTACCGCGAGTCAGAAGATGAAACCGGCTGAGGGAAAATACAGTAGTTGGTGAGTCGTGAGAAACAGAGTCCCGTCGATTTTGGGACTCTGTTTAGCAATGCCGCGCTCAATCCGTGGCCGTCGTGCCACATACTTCACAGCCCGCACTCTTCATCAGTTTCATTTCACGAAACTGCATCGTCATCGCATCAAACATCAGTAAACGGCTGCGCAGAACCTGGCCGAAATTCGTCAGAAGTTTGATGGCTTCCATGGCCTGTAAACTGCCGATGGTACCGACCAGCGGCGCCATGACACCGGCTTCCACGCAGGTCAGGGCATTCTCGCCAAACAGGCGGCTGAGACAGCGATAGCAGGGTTCGTCGGGCTGATAGGTGAAGACGCTGAGTTGGCCCTCCATGCGGATGGCCGCACCGGAAACCAGCGGTGTTTTGGACGTAAAACAGGCGCGGTTAAGCTGGTCACGGGTGGCGACGTTGTCGGTGCAGTCCAGCACTACGTCACAATGACCGACAAGCGCGGCAAGCGCCGCGTCATCCTGCTGGCTGTCAACCAGCATGATGGCTACATGCGGGTTAATCGCTGCCAGTGCCAGCTGCGCCGAGGCGACTTTGCTCATGCCAATGCGGGCGTCGGTATGCAGCGTCTGGCGCTGCAAATTGGACAGCGACACGGTATCGAAATCCAGCAGCGTCAGTGAACCTATGCCCGCCGCTGCCAGATACTGCGCTGCCGCACAGCCCAGACCGCCGAGCCCGACAATCAACGCGTGGCTGGCTTTCAATTTTTCCTGCCCGTCGAAATCGAAACCTTTCAGGACAATTTGACGGTTGTAGCGCAGGGTTTCGGCGTCGGTCAGTTCCAGCAGCGTTGTCATGTTCAGCCCCGCAGCAGTGCGTTAAAGGGTTCGACGTCAACCAGCTCACCGACGGCCACGCGATCACGTTCGCGTTCCAGAACCACAAAGCAGTTGGCCTGGCTAAATGAGCTGAAGACGTGCGACCCCTGATGACCGGTGGTGCGGACTTCCAGTTCACCGCTGGCACCGGTGCTGAAAATACCGCGCTGGAAATCCAAACGGCCCGGCGATTTATTAAAGGGTGTGGTGGCTCTGGCTTTCAGGCGCGGTGGCATTGACCATGCTGTGTGGCCGCTCAATCCGGCAATAAACGGCTGCACCAGCTGATAGAAAGTGAGGGCGGCGGAAACCGGATTGCCCGGCAGGCCGCAGAACCAGGCCTTTTTCAGCTTGCCGAAGGCAAAAGGCTTGCCCGGCTTAATGGCGAGTTTCCAGAAACCAATCTCACCTAATTCATCGAGCATTTTCTTGGTGTAATCGGCTTCACCCACCGAGACGCCACCGCTGGAAATCACCAGGTCAGCAAAGTCATTGGCCTGTTCAAAAGCCTCGCGCAGTGCCTGCGGGTCGTCGCGGATGATGCCTAAATCCAGCACCGTACAGCCGATCTGCTCAAGCATAAGACGCACGGCAAAACGATTGGTGTCATAAATCTGACCTTCCTGTAGCGGTGTACCGACCGGTTGCAGTTCGTCACCGGTGGAGAAAATCGCTACGTTCAGCGGTTTGAATACCTTGACCTGCTCCACGCCGAGCGAGGCCAGCAGCGGCAACTCGGCAGCGCCCAGACGCACGCCCTGCGCCAGCACGCTGTCGCCCTGTTTAATGTCATCGCCAATCAAACGGATATTTTGGCCCTGCCGTATCTCAGCGGTGAAACGCACGCCGGCGTCGGTGGTCTCCGCCTGTTCTTGCATGACAACGGCATCCGCTCCCGCGGGTACCGGGGCGCCAGTCATGATGCGGATACAGCTTCCGGCAGGCCAGTCACCGTGGAAAGGGGCGCCGGCAAAGGCTTTACCCGCGACCGGGAACAGGGTGTCGCCGTGCAGGTCAGCCGTGCGGATGGCATAACCGTCCATCGCCGAATTATCAAACGGCGGCACAAACACCGGCGAACGCACCGGGGCGGCGGTAATGCGTCCGGCGGCGGTGGCCAGCGGCACGGACTCGACATCTTTTTCTGTTTTAGCGGGAGTGTGGGCGCGCATTTTATCCAGCGCGTCTTGTAGTGAGATCAAACCGGCGGTATTGAATTCCATCTTAAATTCCTTATGGCCCTCTGCGCGTGACTGGGCAGCGGAGCGTGGCAAAAAGCATCCGGCTATTATGTCAGAGTAAAGAGGGGCTGAGAAATCACGCTGACCAAAAATTCCCGATGCAAAAACGGCGGCTTTTTCCCAAAAATTGAGATCGATCCCAAAACTAAGCTGAAAACCTGCGTATGATTACCGCCAGTTGTGTGACTTGGTTCACAAATAAATGTCGAATGCCAACGGGAGTTGCATTGTGATGAAAAGAAACCGCCATCAAGCCATTCTCCGGTTGGTGGACCAGCACGAAGTCGTGCAAGTGAGTGAACTGGCGCAATGGCTGGAAGTCAGCCTGGAAACCATCCGCCGTGATCTGAGTGAAATGCAGGATCAGGGCCTGATTTTGCGCCGCCACGGCCGCGCGCGCCGTCTCATTCAGCAACCTGCAACCGGCTGGATGAACAGCTTACAGCGTACCCCGCAGCTGTGATCCATCATCCCCAAATTGAAGAATGCAAAAGGGAAGACATCACTGTCTTCCCTTTTTCATGCCCAAATAGTGAGGGCAACATCTGCGCGGTCACGTAAAAATCATCCGCGTTGTATGCAGACTTATGCTGCCGCTGTCTGGCCGATTTCACGCATGTCGTGGCCGGTCGGGTTCTGGAATACCCGCAAACCGAACTCCGGCATGATAGCCAGCAGATGGTCGAAGATGTCTGATTGGATCCCTTCGTAGTCATTCCAGGCGGTGGTATTGGTGAAGCAGTACAGTTCCAGAGGCAAGCCGTTAGGGCCTGGTTGTTCCTGACGCACGATCAGGGTCATTTCCTGGTGGATATGCGGGCTGTTACGCAGGTAATGCTCAACATAGGCGCGGAAGCTGCCCAGATTAGTCACGCGACGCATGTTGACCGGATGGTGCTCGGCGTCGTTAAGTCGGGTGTTCCACTCCGTGATCTCTGAATGTTTGCGTTCCATATACGGGCTCAGCAGGGTGAAGCGCTGAATATGGCTTTCAGCCTCCGGCGTCAGGAAGCACACGCTGTTTTGATCAAGATGCAGACTGCGCTTGATACGTCGCCCCCCGGCCTGCTGCATACCGCGCCAGTTTTTGAACGAATCGCTGATAAAACGTTTGGTCGGGATAGTGCTGATGGTTTTGTCCCAGTTCTGCACGGTCACGGTGTGCAGCGCGATATCGATCACTTCGCCGTCGGTGTTGAGCTGCGGCATTTCAACCCAGTCGCCTACGCGAATAATGTCATTGGATGAGATCTGCACGCTGGCGACCAGCGACAGCAGCGTGTCCTGGAAAATCAACATCAGAACGGCAGCCATGGCCCCCAAACCGGAGAGCAGAATAAGCGGCGAGCGGTCAATCAGGGTCGCCACCAGCATGATGCTCATGAGGACATAAACCACTAACTTCAGAACCTGCAAATAACCTTTGATCGGCTTGAGGTAGGCGTTAGCACGGCGCAGATACAGCGTATTGGCAATATCCAACAGCGCGCCAATCGCCAGGCCGATGCACAGAATAATAAACGCCCCGGCAACATTTTCGACCACGGTAACTACTTTTTCCGGGATACCGGGAATGGCCTCGATACCGATGGAAAACACCAGCGCCGGAACGATATTCGCCAGACGGTTCACGACGCCTTTATCCTGGATTTGGCCGCTTTGCCCTAATAAGGTGGTGTTGGCTATGCGGAACAGGCCTTTCAACAGGATGCGTTTGACGATCCAGTTAGCCAGCCACGCGCCAATAACCAGGGCGAAGAGGGCAAGAAATGTCAGTAGCCCCGGGTAGGCGCTGAGCCATTCGTAGCTGGTTTTGATCCAATCGTTCATGGGTAACTCCAATTGATGACTCACGGGCTCTGAGCCCGGCGGGTGAGCAGTGATATTGATTCTCTTAATGAAGTAAAAAGTGCAGATGACGGAAACCTTGTGTCTTCGTGGTGTACCGTCAAAAAAAGAAGGGCGTGGGAAGGAGCCGCAAAATTCAGGGTATTTTGAAGGGGTGGAGCCAAGAAAACAATGCCCAAAAATGGGCGTCTGCGATTTGAGCATGAAGATTCACGTTCAAACCGCAGGCGCTAACTGTCTTGAATCGCGCTTAACCGTGCGCAGGTTGCTGCTCAAACCCCTCCGCTTTGCTGTTGACGCAGGCCAGAATCAACGCGACCAGCAGGAACACGTAGGAAATCGTGGCGGTATTCAGCGCCCAGAACAGGCCATAGTGGCTGTAGACCAGCGACGACAGGGTAGAGAAAATTAGCGTACCGACTGTGCCGATAGTCAGCAGCGCTGAGGTCAGCGTTGGCGGTGAATTGCGTACCTGCAGGCTGCCGTAGCTCATGATCCCCGAGAACAGGCCTGAGTTACAGAAACCAAATAGACCGGCACAAATCAGGATCAGCCCAGGCTGGTTACTGTTGGCCGCCACGGCCAGACACGCCAGACCGACGACGGTAGAGATCAGTAAATAGATGCGCAGTTTGATGAAACGCACGGTGAACTGATTCACAAACAGGCCAATGGATTTCACCGTCCAGTAGGTGGTGATGTAAAACGCCGCGCGGTCTGCGGCCATGCCGAAGTGCTCTTTCAGCCAGCTCGGCAGCCACATGGTGAAAATCGGTTCGGCCAGCAGGAAAGCAAACAGCGCGAAACAGAGCACCCAGACCGACATTCCCCAGCGCGGCTGGCTGGCCTGAGTGGAAGAGGCTTCAGACGCCTGCGGAATAGAAGGGAATTTCTGCCCGATACACAACACGATCATCATCAGGCTCAGCACCGCCATCACGCCGTACATCGCCAGCCAACTGGCACCGTGCTGGAAAAGATAACCGAGCAGCAGTGAGAGCACCACACCCGCCAACGCAAAGAAAAAGTCTGTCAGGATTAAGTTCGCCGAACGTTTTTTCGGATCCTCATTAATACGCACCACCAGATAACTGCCGATGGACATCATGATGCCGGACGCCGCGCCAATCAGAAACACACCGATGCCGAACATGGTGATTGACGGCATCAGAAACAGTGCGACGCAGGTCAGTACTGACACGGTGGACCCAGTGATCAGCTGTTTGCCCAGATTAAATTTACGCATCAGCAGGCCGCTGACCATGATGGGTAGGAACAGACCGATGTTCATCAGGGTAAACATCTGGCCGATAAAACCGGGATCTTTGCCAAAAGCTTCAGATACCGGGCCAATGACAATACCGAGAGTCGAAACCAGCGCACCGGTAAAGAAGTAGCTTAGCCAAGAGATCATATTGATCCGTCGGCGGTTGAAGGTCTGTTCCATCGCGGACTCCTTATTTTTCTGCGCGGGCCATTGTGGCGAAGAAGGTGCGGATCAGGCGGGTGAAATCCCCGGCGGCCAGTGCGGCACATTTCAATGTTTGCTCGTGTGACAGCACGGTGTCTGACAACCCTTCGGCGTAGTTGGTCATGGCCGAGACAGCCAGGACTTTCAGGCCACAATGTCGTGCTGAAATCACTTCCGGCACGACTGACATACCGACGACGTCGCAGCCGAGGGTTTGCATCATGCGGATCTCAGCCGGGGTTTCGAAATTTGGGCCGGTATACGAGGCGAAAACACCCTCTGCCACGTCGATGCCGAGCGTCCCAGCGACCTGATGCAACTGTGTACGCAGGTCTTTATCGTAAGCATTGGCGAGGCTGAAAAAGCGTGGGCCGAAGCGTTCATCATTGGGGCCGACCAGGGGGGATTCAGGCATAAAGTTGATGTGGTCAGTTAACGCCACCAAACGCCCCGGTGCCACTTCTTTACGCAGTGAACCCGCGGCATTGGTCGCCAGTAAAAACTCGCAGCCAAGCAGCTTGAAAGTACGTACGGCGCTGGTCATTACGGACATGCCGTGGCCTTCGTAGAAATGGCCACGGCCTTTCATGCACATCACCGGCACGCCCTCGAGTTTACCCAGCACCAGTTCACCGGCGTGACCGACGACGCTGCTTTGCGGGAAGCCCGGCAGTTCGTGATAGGGAATGGCAATGGCGTCTGTCATGGCGTCGCATAACGCGCCAAGGCCGGAACCGAGGATCAATGCTGCGCGTGGAATAAAGCCGGGTGCACGTTGACGGATTAATGCGGCGCAGTCGAAAGGATGGTTATTGAGCATGATCACTTCTCTTATCATTGTCTGTAGGGTTGGGTTGCCTCTAATGCTAGGGTGAGCGGCATATCACGTCTAATACCGTTATCGGACCCTATTTATAGGTAAACGCTATAAATCCGCCAGCCTGCCGGGAAGCCAGTTGATGACCAAACCTTTTACCGATTCCCCCTTTGATTTGGGGCAGATCAATTTGCGGTTGCTGCACTATTTTCGTGTGGTGGCGGAAGAGCTGAATTTCAGCAAAGCCGCAGTGCGCCTAAATATGTCGCAGCCACCGCTCAGCCTTCACATAAAAGAGCTGGAGTTACTGCTGGGTACGCCGCTGTTTAATCGCACCACGCGTTCGGTATCGCTGACGCCCGCAGGAGCGGCGCTGATGCGCGAAGCCGGGCTGATGCTCGATGGCATTAACCGGTCGTTGCATCACGTACGCAAAATTGGCCGCGGTGAAGTGGGGCATATTCAGTTTGGTACGGTAGGGACCGCCGTTTGGGGACCGCTGCTGCCCGCGCTGAACGCTTTTGCTGCTGGCGCGCCGGAGGTGAGCTGGTCTTTGACCGAGCTGACGCCGGTCCAGCAAATAGACGCCCTTCAACAGAACCGTATTGATATCGGTATCTGGCGTGAAGCCAATACGGCGCTGCCGGCGGGAATGGTCAGCCAGTTATTTGGCCATGAAAATGTGGCACTGGCGCTGCCGGAGCAACATCCGTTGGCGGCCAAGAGCAGCGTTGGGTTGAGCGAGCTGGAGCATGAAGATTTTATTCTGATGCCGATGAACGCCTCTAGCCTTGGCAGCTATCTCTATTCCCGCTGCCGTCAGCACGGCTTTTTGCCGAAGGTCAGGCATCAGGTGAATGAGCCACAAACCGCGCTGGCACTGGTCGCTAACGGCTATGGCATCACATTGCTGCCGGAAAGCTATGCGCGTATTCACTGGCCCGGCGTGCGTTTTTGCGCACTACAGGAGCGACTGCCAGCCGATCTCTACGCGATTTATCAAACGGAGACAGTCACTGCGGTGGCGCTGCGTTTTCTGGCCACTTTGGAGAGCGGAAAAAGGGCATAAAAAAACCGCCGGGGATAAGCCCAGCGGCTGTTTTTACTTCTTACTACGCCATGTTAGTGCGCGGAAACGTCGTGATTAATCTTTTCAGCTTTGCTCTTAATACCGGCGAAGATCACCGCAATCACCAGTAAAACATAAGAGATGGTGGCGATATTCAGTGCCCAGAACAGGCCAAATTCGCGGTGCACAAAAGAGGAGAACGAGGCGAAAATCAGCGTACCGACAGAGGCGGTGGTCAGCAGGGCTGACGTCAGCGTTGGTGGTGATTTTTTTACCTGCAAACTGCCGTAGCTCATCAGACCGGAGAACATCCCTGAGTTACAGAAACCGAACACGCCGACGGCAATCAGCACCAGCGAGGTGGATTCACTGTGGGTTACAGTGCAGAGGCTGATAAAGCCAACCACGGCAGACACCAGCAGGAAGGTACGCAGTTTCACAAAGCGCACGGTGAACTGATTCAGGAACAGGCCAATGGCTTTTATTGTCCAGTAAATAGTGATGTAGAACGCGGCGCGGTCGGCATCCAGCCCGAAATGTTCCAGCAACCAACTTGGCATCCACAGGGTGAAGACCAGTTCACTGAACACGAAGGCAAACAGGGCGAAGCAAAGCACATACGCCGCAATCCCCCACGGCTCTTTGGCCACGCGATCGCTTTTGGCGGCTTTTTCCGGTTGCGGCACGGAGGGGAATTTCTGCCCGATACACAACAGGATCATCAGCAGGCTCAGCGTGCCCATGATGCCGTACATCGCCAGCCAGCTTGCGCCGTGCTTGAACAGGAAACCCAGCACCAGCGAGAGGGTCATCCCGGACAGCGCGAAGAAGAAGTCGGTGAAGATGAGGTTCGCCGAACGCTTTTTCGGGTCGTCATTGATACGCACCACCAGATAGCTGCCGATAGACATCATCAGGCCAGCGGTGGCGCCAATCAGGAAGACGCCGATACCAAATAGCGTGATCGACGGCATCAGGAACAGGGCGATACAGGTCAGTACAGAAATGACCGAGCCGGTGATCAGCTGTTTGCCCAAATCGAATTTACGCATCAGGATGCCACTGATCATGATCGGCAGGAACAGGCCGATGTTCATCAGTGAAAACATGAGGCCGATAAACGCAGGGTCTTTGTTAAACGCCGTCGCGACGGGCCCGATAACAATACCCAGAGTAGAAACCAGTCCGCCGGTAAAGAAGTAGCTCAGCCAGGAGATCACGTTGATGCGCCGGCGGTTATAAACAGTATCCATTGTCATTCCTAAAAATACCCGTCACCCAAAAGTTGGATGATAGCGGGCGAGTAAAAGTAAAAATAAAAAATAGTGGGAAGCCTTGCCAGAGATGCTTTATACCAGTAATTAATGAAGATGCTTGATTTTGTGAACCATAAGGATCATGCTACTCGTCATGAAAATACATCTGACTTCGGAACAACGGATAGCCCTGAAAATGCTGCATAAGAACAGCCGGGATA
>BHES01000121.1 GCA_003864575.1 Enterobacterales bacterium | reverse complement strand
TGAACATTTGCTTAACACGCGAGGGAGAAAATCGCTGGGTTATCGCTCTCCGAATGAGGTATTTTTAACGCACTTACAGGCAGCTTAATGCTCCACCGTTTTGTTGCGTTTCGACTGGGAATGGGGCTACCGTCATCCTTCATGCTGTATCGGCGTTGGCTGCGTTATTCGGCCCGTCCATGGGCCTCACCCCTGAAGGGGCCGCTGCTAGCAGCGTTCAAATCTGCTCCAGGCAGATTTGTCCTGCGCCCCAGTCACTTACTTGTGTAAGCTCCTGGGGACTTGCGCGCTTGCCGCCTTGATACATCGCGAATGATTTAGGTATATCTGAACTCGTTCTCAATAAAAAACGGCATCTGATAAGGATGCCGTTTTTTATTGATGCCCTGTCGAACCGTTATTTTCCCTGACTTGCCCACCAGGTCAGCAGTTGCAGGCATGACGAGTAGTAGTCATCTTTCGGGGCGAGATTCGGGCTGAGGGCGCTGCGGTTGTCCATGGTGAAATCACGGATTGCCAGCAGGCCCGGCGACATATTATACGGCGCTTTCGTGCCGGTCATGACGTCGATCCAGGCTGGGGTGGAATCGCGCGGCGTTTTCTGCCACAGCTGGATGAACGGGGCGAGATTCGGGCTGCCAGGGTGCGCCCAGCCGAGATAAAGCGGAACGCGCACTGCATCATAACTAAAACGTGTCGGCCAGCGGCTGGACGGTTTCATGCTGCCGTCAGCGCTCATATCAACCCAGTCAGTCGGCAAGCGTGAATCGCCAAACGCCATTTTACTGAGCAGCGCAGTACTGCTCTCATCCAGATCTTTCCACACTTTCAGATGGCTGTGCTGATAAAACGCTTTCCACGCCGGGAAGATAAAATAGGACGGGTTGAGCGTTACCGAACTGGTCTGATTAAAGCCAGAGATGCCGGGCAGCATCACTTTATAACCGGCATAATCGATCACCATATGTTTAATCAGCGCGGCCTGTAGTTTGTCCGAGGCCTGGGTATAACGCGGGTTCTTCCATTGTTCACCGGCCAGCAGCAGCGCCCATGCCATCAGCATGTCACCGTCCGAGGCGTTGTTTTTATCTGCCACTTTTGGGGTGCTGTTCGGATCATAACGCCATGAATAGAGCCCGATATCTTTGCGGTAGAGCGTGGTGTTGGCCCACTGCCACAGTTTGTCGAACATTTTCTGATCGTTGTTGAATACCGCCAGCAGCATCGTGAAACCCTGCCCTTCGGTGTGGCTGACGTTTTTATTGGCGGTGTCGATAATCCGCCCGTCCGGCATCAGAAAACGGCTTTTATAGTCTGACCAGCCGGTGTCCTGCGCCATCACGGCCGTTGAGAAAAGCGTGAATGCGAAGCTAAACCACAGCACCAGGCTGCGGGCCCGAAATGACCACATAAAAATTCCTTACAATCCATTTTGATAACGAAAAAGCAGCGCACCTTCGCGGGTGCTTTCCTGCCAACGCAGCGGCACAAAAGATTGCCCGCCCTGCGCCAGCAACCATTCGGCATAGGCCCCTTCGAGCAAGGCGATAAGTGCGATGGTCCACAATTGTTGATCCTGCCCCTGCGGTGCCGCAGGCCAGGCAATATGCACCAGCGTTAGCTGTTGTTGCGTGGCTTCAATTTTGACGACACCCCAGTCGAAGTGGCTGAGCAGTTGGTTCAGATTATCCTCCAACTCACCGAGTGTTGCACCGGCGGGCAGCGGATACTGACGTGCCAGATTGCCGCCCATCAGCGTCAGAAAGCGGCGGCCATCTTCGTCGTCGGCGGAGGAAAGGATACCGGAAAACAGCACCTGAACCAGACTTTGCCAGCCGGTAGTTTGATGACGGTGGCGATAATATTGCTGCTCAACCTGCGAATAATCGTGTTCTTGCATGGTTTTTTCCACCGGATCAGTTGTCGCCCATCAGATAACGGAAGTAGACCTGAGCCTTACTTTCATTGTAGTCGCCGAACGTGTCATAGCCCACTTGTCCGCCGATCTGCATGTTTTTATTAAGATGATAATTGCCGCCGACACCCGCATTCCAGCCGATACCGCTCTTGGACCCGCCGCTATAATAGGCTTCCTGCGCGGTATTGTTGGCCACTTTGTTCTCCAGCTGCGCCTGCAAATCAGGGTCCTCCGGGAAGTAAGGGCTCTCATCCTGAGTATAAGATTGATAACCGACCGAACCGCTGAGCTTGAGATCCCAGTCGTCATACTTCTGGGTATATTCCACCGGGAACGACACGCTGACGTAGTTCTGTGGGCTGAAGTAACCGCCCTGACCATAGCTGAAGTAGCTGAGGTTTTTGTCAAAGTTCATGTAGCCGACGTTAATGCCGGTTTTCAGTTCGCGGTCGTCATAACGATACGGACGAATATACATGCCGACGTTGGCATTGACCGCGCTGTTTGAGGTCACATGGGTACCCAGATAACTGTAGTAGCCACCGCCCGCGTAGAAACCGGCATCCCCGTTATCATAGGAAAGATTGACGCTGCCGCCGTTTTTGGTGACCTGGCCCCACTTGCTGCCGGTGTAGCTATCTTGCACGCCGACATATGAGAGCAAACTGTCCGTCACTGCGCGGCGTTCAGCCGTTACCGTCAGGGTCGTGAAGTCCCCGAGTTTCGGTGCCCACTGCGCGCCACCAAGCAGTGAGGTTAAATCCTGCCCTAGCGGGGTTGAACCCACGTCGACTTTATAGTTGTCGCCACTCAGTGCGGCATTCACTTCCACGCCTGACTGGCTTTGCGAGCCAGAAGACTGATCGGCGATGAATTGCGAGGCTGACGGCGGTGTAGTGGAGGTATTCGCCAGCGCCTGCGCGCTCGGGCTGAGCACGCCATGCAGCGCACCGGTACCAAAGCGGTTATTGGCACTGCCGCTGCTGGTGCCGGAGTCGAGCGTGATGGGCGTGATGGGCGTGACGCCGAGCGTAACGCGTGAAGTATCGAAGGGCACGAAGGAGAAGGTCATCGGCGCTTTCGCTTCGGTCAGCTGGCTCAGGCCGCTTTCACCGTCGCGCCCGCGAACGGACAAATCACCCTGCACCCAGGTGGACGTTTTATCCTGTAGCGTTTCGAGCATGTCGTCGATCTGCTTTTCGGTGGCATTGCGCTGAACCACGGCAGTCGGCGCAGCACCCGGCAAGGGGGCCGTGCTGGCAGACGCCACCTCATCCGATTTCTGCCACGGCATCACCGTGCCATAGACAGACTGCGTGGTGCTGCGGGTACCCTGCGTGGAGCGGTTGATAAACGGATTGTCGGTCAGCTGTAAACCGGCGATTTGCGACGAGCTGCCGTCCGCGCCTTCCAGCCCGATCATCTTGCCTTTCGCGGAACGTAACAGCGCCAGCGCCTGCTGATGGTCGCCTTCGGCTTCTGCTACGCGGGCGGCCAGCAACAGGCGATCTGGCGTACGTGGCCCGGTCAGGCCGTTCATCAGCTCATGCGCTCGCTGAGTATTGCCTTCGGCCAGCGCGATGTTAATCGCCCCGATGCGGGCATCCTGCGTCGGGGTATCGTTGCTCATCAGGTAGTTATAAACCTGACCTGCCTGTTTGTTCATTTTGCCGGACTGATAGAGGCGAGCCATCGCCAGCATCAGGTCGCGGTTTTGCGGATCAGCCTGCAACGCGACGACCAGTTTGTCATAAGCGGCCGCGTACTGGCCCTGTTCACGCAGCTGATCGGCCTGGTTGATCACAAAGCCGTTGCGCATATCTGCCATCTCGGTCGGCGTGGTGCTGGCCTGAATCTGCGGATTTTGCAGGAAGGTCTGTGCTTCATTGCTCAGCCCAGCCTGATTGAGCACCGTCACCTGGTCGGCATAATCACCGGCATTGCCGTGAACGCCCTTTTGCATATTCTGGCGAACCAGCTGCACGGCCAGCGGTATCTGCCCGGTGGCGGCGAGGTTCTTCGCCAGCGCCCGCAGCGTATTGGCGGCAGCCGCGCTGTTGCCTTGCTGTTGATAGGCTTCGGCGGTGGCCATTTGCTGATTAAAGTTAGCGCGCTGCGCCAGTTCACGCATCGCAGTAGTCTGGTTGCTGCGCGGAATGCGCGACAGCAGGGCGCTGGCGGTAGACCAATTTTTGATCTCTGCGGCAAACAGTGCGGCAGCGTAAAGGTCGGTGGCACCGGCGCCCGGACGGCCTGAAGAGGCCATCAGTGACTGTGCCTGAGCGGTTTGCCCTTGCTGTTGCAGAATGCGCGCCATATCCAGTTTCACCCAGACGTTGCCCGGCTGGCGCTGCTGCGCCTGTTGCAAAATGGCCAGGGCGCGCTGCGGGTCATTGTTGGCGACGGCCTGCGCAGCCTGACGGCGCATGGGTTCGATCACATCCGCAACGGCAGGAGGTTGCAGTTTATTGCGCAGCGCCACCGGCAGCGTTTGCAGAACCTGATTGGCCTGCGGCTTATTCTGTTGGCGCAGCACGTAATAGAGTCCGGCGCGCGCTTCCGGGTTGTCTCCCAGTGCGCTGTATTGCTGTTCGGCAGCGGCCAAATCGCCTTTACGACGTAAAATGTCGGCGCGCGGCAATCCGGCGGAGACGCCTTTTTCACCACCGGCCTGCGTCAGCGGGGTGACGGCGGCGAGTGCGGCGTCATAGCTGCCGGATTCTGAATCGGCTTTGGCTTTCGCCAACTGGGCATAGAACGCGGAGTCCTGCGCCTGAGCGGCCAACTGAGCGCTGTTGGCTCCGCCTTGCTGGGCGGCGCGATTGAGATAATCGGCGGCGGCGGCAAAATCGCCGTTGCGCTGGGCGATATATCCCAGACCGGCCAGTGCATCCGGATCGTTCGGATTGCCCGCCAGCACGGTCTGGAACTGGGTTTTAGCATCGGTGACGTCGCCGCTGTTGAGCGCAGTAAAGCCCTGACCCTTGGCCGCGCCACCGATGTTTTTCTGGAAATAGGCCATCACGCCGGTGTCATTGGGATGACGCGCCTGATAACCCTGATACAGTTCGCGATCGCTCTCTTTTGGTGCCATCCACAACAGTGCCTGACGCAGCGAGCGGTCAGCTTCCGGGCTGCTGCCGGACAGGCTGTTGAGCAGGTTAATACCGTCGCGACGGGTCGATTCCTGATACGTCAGCACTTTACCCAACGCCAGTTTTGCCGATGTGTCGTCCGGTCGCTGTGCTACGCGTTGCTGCAAACCCTGAATCGCCTGGGGTTGCAGGGATTTATCCCCGGCCATGGTCAGGTAATATTCGGTCGCCAAACTGTCGAGCGGCTGATTGCCGTTGAAAATGGTGCGGTAGGTGGACAGCGCACCGCTGATGTTGCCCTGCGCGGCCATCTGCCGGGCTGATGCCAGCTGGGTCGGTGGAATGGACTGAAGGGCTTTGGCACTGTTGAGCGAGGCCAGACGCGGGTCTTGTGGCGAGACGGCGCTCAGCTTTTCACGCCACTGGTTGGCGGCAGTTTTATCCCCGCCTTGTAGCGAATAGAGTGACATCAGGTAGAGCGCCTGCGCGTTGTTAGGGTCAACCAGCAACACTTTTTGCAGCGCATCTTTTGCCAGATCATCATGGGCACGGTCGTGCCAGTAAGCGGCCTGATCGAACAGCGCTTTCAGCGCCGGATTGGCCGCGTCAGCGGCGTAACCCAGCGTACTGAAACTTCCCATTCCGGCGATCCCTACCAGATAAATGGCCCTGACCACGGCCAATGACAGCTTATGTTTTTTCATTTTCAACTCCGGTGAGCGCCGAGTCAGGTGTCATCATCATTATTATTATCGTTGTTATGTTCATTTTTTCGGCTTCTTACCGAGACGTTTTGCAGCATGTCTTGCCAGCAGAACGTAGAGGCTCAGGCCGATCAGCAATGAGACAAGTACGGTGATCAGCGACAGGATCACAATGTGCGTGCTGGCGTACCACACCACCATCATGTACCAGGGCATCTGGCCGGTAGGGAACTGTTTGCCGACGGCAAAACTGCGGATACCGTTTTCATCCGTCACGATCGCTAAATCGCCCCTGATACCGGCGTTGGTTTTGGAGGACTTGAGGTCGTCGTGAATTTTCAACAATTGCTGGTCATCGGTACCGGTCGCCACCACCACCACGTGGTCGGGTGACCAGCGTGAACGGTAGCTGATAAACCCGCGCCATGCGCCGGTTGATGACAGATAACGGTCGGCATCCACCGGCTGGCGATACCAGTCGCCGGTCAACGCGTCGAGGACGCGCTGTAGTTGCGTCGGGGCCTTAACGCTGAGCGAGTTGTTATTGATGGCGAACGGTGAGGCTTCCAGCAGTTGCTGGTTGAACGCTGAATCCCCGAGCGTAGTGACAGCCAAAATGTCGCGGTTAAACAACGGATTTTCCCGGTCATTGCCTTTCAGGCCAAAGACCACCTGCGCATGACTGACCGGTACGCCGGTCGCATTACCGGAACGGGCGGCCATGTTCAGCAGGGTAGTAATATCACCTGCGGTTGGCGTCGGTGGCAGCAGCAACAGGCTGTCGGAGAAGTCGGCCTGTTTCGAGAACGGATAAGACGCGCCGACGAAATACGAAAGGTTTGGCAACTGAGCAAAGTGGTAGCTGCTGCTGAGATCAATATAGGAATTCGGATCGATGCGGCTTTTGATGTTATCGCTGGTCAGAATACTGCACGGGGCATCTTTCTTCGGCTTGATATCAAAATAGAAGGCCAGCTGGTTATCTCCGTAAATCAGATAAGGAGGCAGCTTGATGGTGTAACTTTCCTGACGGCTGTCACCGCCAAGGCGTCGCCAGACATTTTCCAGCAGGCCGACTTTATTGACCGTCAGGTTGCGCAGGAAAGTGCCGTTAATGGAGACGTTCAGCTGTGAGTTATCTTCGTCGATCCAGTTTTCGGTAGGAAAGCGGTAATCGATACGCACCGGAATGGTATGACCATCCCACATAAACAGATCCGGTGCGGCGCGGAACGGAACGTGGATTTCATTATGGAAGATACCGGTCGCGGTCAGTGGGTTTTGGTCGCGTGCGGCAAGTTCTCCCAACTTCACCGGGCGAGAAGTGTCAATCCAGCGGGTTGCATCATACGGTTTACGCGCCGGGATGCTTTGCTGCGTGACGGGCAGATGGTCGGTGTTGTTTGGCATCGCAGCGCTGATCAACCGGTAAGAAGCCTGACGCAGCTGGTTTTCATCATTACCTAATACCAGCAGCAGTTTATAAACCGGGTTCAGCGGGTTATCGATGATTTGAATCGACGGGCCGTTGCTGGCGGGCAGTGTCAGTGAGCCAATTTTATCGCCCGGTTTGCCAAACAGAATACCGTTCTGCTCCGGCAAATCATTCAGGACTACCGGGAAGTCGATGTCACGGTAGTCAGACAACATACCCAGATAAGAGGCGACCATCGCGGCGGCGCTGACATCTTGCGGTTGCAGCGTGGATGAGAACGCCATCGTCACTTTCGATTCCTGCATTTGCAGCGGATCAAAGAAAGGACGCGGGAAGTTGCCGAGGTTACGGCCAATGTTGAGCTGCTGACCCTCCAGTCCGATGCTGGTGGTTGGCAGAACGGTGACCCAATATTTGTCCGACTCACCTTTCTCGCAGGTCATGGTGTTGATGTCATGCACGCGGAAACTCAGGTTGTTGCTCGACACCACCATGGCTGCCGGAATATCCAGTTCATAGACGTCGCCGCCGTTGCTGCTTTGACTCAGCGGCAGATTGCCCAGCGGCTGGCCGTTCAGCATCAGCTCCAGCGTGGTATCGCGCGCAATCAGCGCAGGGGAGATTTTTAGCGCCAGTGACAGTTTGGCATTGGTGATCACCTGGTCGCTGGGCAGGGTGAAAATAATCCCTGATTGCAGCTGGCCTCCGCTGAGCGTTAGTCCATTGCGCTGGCCCATATCCGCGACGGTGATGGTGCTGGTAACCGGCTGTACGAGCGGGACAATTGGCGCAGGCGCGGCTACCGATACAGCGGCCACCGGTGACATATTGACCGGTGTAGTGTCAGCCTGCGGAGCAGCATCAACACCTTGCATTGTGTTGGCGACTGGCTGGCTGGCGTCGGCTGGCGGTACATTGTCGGCCGGGACCGGCGGAGTTGGCGGCAACCAGGACGGAGCCGGTGGCAGATTGCCCATTCCGCTGTCCGATGCCGTCGTCTGGCCGTTATTTTGGCTCATTGCTGAGGTGGTGGCTGGCTCTTCTGCGCTGGTTTGCACCAGCGGCAGCACGCCCAGTGAAAGCAACAGTCCGGTGGTTAAACGGCGAGTGAATAATTTTTTTAATGGTCGTTTCATGCGGCTTCACTCTTACCGGCGGCTTCTTTGGCCAAGATTCTGTTTTTCGCACGGCGTTCGCGCCAGGTGCCAAAGAAAAGATCGAAAACACAGCGGACAATACCGAACAGCGATTGCAGCGGTCTGTCTTGCGGATATTCATCACCCAGCCATGCATCAGCACGTGATAGCACCACTCGGACCAGTTCGCGTCGTTTATCCAACGGAAGGTTTTCGAACTGTAGACGCAGGCGGTCTTTATCGGCACTGATTTGGCTGACGGGGAAGCTTTCAGCGCTGGAAGCCAGCTGAATTTCCACCTCTTCAATCTCTTCATTCAGATAACGGACATCCGGTGTCACCAGCTGCACGCCGCCCATCGACATATCAATGGTTTGCGTGCGCAGAGAGATGCCATTGGCGTAATGGATAATGGCTGGAATAGCGACATCGATGCGGATGGTTTTACGCACCTGACGCGTTTCTTTGGCGACGGCAATGGCGGCCAGCAGAATGATCACGCTGAAACTGCCCCACGCAACGTTCAGCGCAATAACGCTCGGGTCGACATCAAAGTAATCGTGGAAGATAACCCGGATTAACCCCCAGCCGATGCCCATCAGCATCAGCGTCAATGCGATCAGATGCGGTTTCACGATATGGAAATCGAAGAATCCGTTATCCAGCAACCCGCCTTTATCCGTCACGTTGAATTTCCCTTTTTTCGGGGAAATCAGTGTCACTAACGTCGGGATAATCAGATGGAAGGCCATCACCGTGTCGTACACTTCGCCCCAGAAGGAGTAGCGGAATTTGCCGTTCAGCCTTGAGTTCATATAAATCGACATGACCAGATGTGGCAGGGCATAGGCGAAAATAAGGCTCGAAGAGGAGGCGATAATATTGAGATTAAATAACAGGAAGGCGATCGGTGCGGTAAGAAAGACCACTCTCGGTAAACCTGACTGGAAACTGATCATCGCATTGAGGTAACACAGTCTCTGCGCAATGGTCAGCCCGCGGCCAAACAGCGGGTTGTCCATGCGTAAAATCTGCGTCATACCGCGCGCCCAGCGGGTACGCTGGATGATGTGCAAACCGAGACGTTCTGTAGCGAGGCCCGCTGCTAATGGGATAGCCAGGAAGGACGATTTCCAGCCCAGACGCTGCATTTTCAGGGCAGTGTGGGCATCTTCGGTGACGGTTTCAACCGCAAAACCCCCAATTTCATCCAACGCGCTGCGGCGAATAACGGCACAGGAACCGCAGAAGAAGGTGGCATTCCAGTTGTCATTGCCTTGCTGGATTGGGCCATAAAATAGCGACCCTTCTTTCGGAATATGGCGTCCTATCGATAAGTTGCGCTCGAAAGGATCGGGTGAATAGAAGTAGTGCGGCGTTTGTACCAGCGCCAGGCGTTCATCTTTAAGGAAGCCGCCTACGGTGGCCTGTAAAAATACCCGGGTGGCCACGTGGTCACAGTCAAAAATACAAATTAGCTCACCTTTGGTCAGCTTCATCGCATTGTTTAAATTGCCGGCTTTTGCGTGGGCGTTATTATCGCGGGTGATATAACCGACGCCAACATCGGCGGCAAATACGGCGAATTCATCCCGCTTGCCGTCATCGAGTAAGTATATTTTTATCTTATCTTTAGGATAATCAATGCACTGCGCGGCCAGAACGGTATCGCGAACCACATCAAGGCTTTCGTTGTAACTCGGAATATATACCCGTGGTCATTGAAAGTGCTTGATTATCCAGCTGATAAATATCATGCTCAGCGCGATGAAAATAGAGCTGACTGCAAAACAGAAGATTGCCCTTGAAGAGCTACAGCGTCAAAGTCGT
>BHES01000120.1 GCA_003864575.1 Enterobacterales bacterium | reverse complement strand
CGCTGACGCCGCTGCAATTGAGTAACTTGCTGGACGGCAACCTGTCGCTTAGCGCCACGGTCACCGATGCGGCGGGCAACACCTCGACCGGCACATCGGGCATTTCAGTGGAAATTCACAATCTGCCGTCGATTGTGCTTAACCCTATCTTCGGTGACGGTGTACTCAGCGTCGTTGATTTGCTGACCGGCCAGACCATCAGCGGTACAGCGAACAATGTGGCGGTGGGAACACAAATCCAAATCTCACTGAATGGCAAAAATTACCTGGCAACTGTGGGGACGGGTGGCGCATTCAGCGTCACGGTTCCAACGACAGATTTGACGTCGATCCTCAACGGAACGCTGTCGGTCGTCGCCAGTCTGACCGATGCTGCGGGCAACCCGGCCACCAGCAGCGGGCTGTTAAGTATCATTGCTCAGTCACTGCCAACCATCACGCTCAATACCCTGTTTGGCGACGGCCTGCTCAATGCGGCCGATGCCTTACTGACGCAAACCATCAGCGGGACCACCACCAATGCCGTCGGTTCGACGGTGACGCTCAGCGTTGGCGGTACCAACCTGACTGCGCTGGTGAAAGCCGATGGCACCTTCAGTGTGACCGTGCCGCAGGTCACGTTACTCGGGTTGCTTGATGGCACGCTCAACGTGGGGGCTTCTGTCACCAACGCCGCGGGCCACAACATAACGGGCAGCGCCACGGCAACGGTCGGGCTGCATGTGCCAACGCTGTCTCTGGGAACGCTCTTCGGTGGCGATGGTTATCTGAATCTGTCAGAAGCCAGCTCTTCTGAGAGCGTCAGCGGTACGTCAAGCGCGGCTAACGGCAGTCTGGTTTCGGTCACGGTAGGCGGCATCATCCACACCGGCACGGTGACCAACGGTGCCTGGAGTGTGCCGTTTAGCGCGACGGAGTTGAAAGGCATTGCGGATGGCTCAACCACTGTAGCGGTAAGTATTACTGACGCAGTCGGGAACGTGGCAACGTCTTCCAGCCCACTCACCGTATTGACCCACGAACTGCCGCTGGTGGCGCTGAATGCTCTGGGTTCCCTCGGCGGTCTGCTGCTGGGGATTCTGGGCGCGGGTCTGACCCTTAACGGGACCAGCCGTAACGTCGGTCAGGGTGGTTTGGTGAGCGTGACGTTACTGGGGAATACCTTACAAGGTACGGTGCAGGCTGACGGTTCCTGGCAGGTGAAATTCAGCAGTTCCGTATTCAGTGCTTACAATCTCATCACCTTACTGGCAGCACTGACCGGCAACATTGTGGAATTACAAGCACATGACGTGGCTGGCAACGGTTTCGATGTCCACGTGGGTCTGGCCTCAGGTTCGACATTGCCACCAGATACCGATACCTCACCGCCTTTCGGATCGTTGGCTGTGGAAGATACCCATACGCTGGCGGCGGTACATACCAGCGACACCACCACCAGTGATAGCACCAACGATTCGGGGACGACCAGTACGCTGACCGATCCGCTGGTAACGACAGACACCAGCACCACGACAACAACAACGTCGGACACCACGTCAATTGCGGCCACCACTTCCCATGCGGAATCGGCATTCTCGATTGGCGGAGTCACAATTGAACTGACGGCAACCGACGGCGTAGCGGTCGGCGGTGCAGGCAATGACACCATTTCGGTTCATACGCTCGACTTCTCACACATCGACGGCGGAACCGGGGTCGATACCCTGTTGTTGGCCGGCACCAATCAGCATCTGGATCTGACGCTGCTGGGGCTGAAAGTCGAACACATCGACATCTTCGACCTCGGCACTTCCGGCACGAACAGCATCTCGCTGAACCTTAACGAGGCGCTGAACGTAAAAGACACTCCGACCGATGAAGTGATCATCAAAGGGGGAACCGGAAGTCTGGTGAACCTGGTGGCAGGTAACGACGGCGCATGGAGCGAAACCGGCCAGCGCACGGTGGATGGCCTGACCTTCGACGTTTATCACAACGCATCCCTGTCAGACACCAACACGTTGGGAGACGTATTGGTACAGCATGGTCTGCATGTTCAACAGAACTAATAGCATGGCCCTCGAGCGTGAAAGCGCCGGGGGCTTTTTTTTACAGTGACCGAATTGGTAAGGCCAAAAAAGGGCTGAAAAATAATAATAATCCAGCGAAAAAAAGTGGTGTCGCTCATGAAAAAGAACAAATCATCGCGGCAATTTGCCGTGGTACTCGGGACGATGTGGATGGTCGTTGCTGGTGCAAACAGTCATCACGGGTGGGCGGCTGAACAACAGCCTGAATTTAACTGGCAGGCGGCGCCAACGGAAGAGATGCGCCCCAGCTTGTCGTTGCGTGATGCCATATTACGGGCGTTTGCGCGCAATCCGCAGATTTCAGAGGCGGCGGCACAAATCCGGGTAGGCAACGGCAATAAAGACGAAGCGAAAAGCGCCTGGTATCCGCAAATTTCATTACAGGGTGCGGCGGGGCAATCCCGGCAAACGTATTCCACCGGAAATCAGAACAACAACGGCTCGGCGGGTGTTCAACTCAGCCAGCTGCTGTGGGATTTTGGCAAAACCAACGGCAGCATTGACGAACAGGAATATTTGTCTGATTCCTATCGTTTCTCACTGTATAGCACCATGACGGATGTGGCGCTGAGCACCATGCAGGCTTATCTGGCAGTGAAGCGTTATCAGGCCCTAAGTCTGGCAGCCGGTGGCAACATTGAGTCCCTCGAACGTGTCAGAGACATTTCCAAACTGCGTGCTGATTCAGGGCTGAGCTCTCAGTCCGACGTATTGCAGGCAGAAACCCGCATTGCCGGGATGAAAGCGACAGTGGAACAGTACCGGGCTCAGCAGCGTTCTGCACAGGCGCAACTGACGGTGCTGACCGGTGTCGTCTCGGATAATCTGCCTGATCTTCCGCAAAGTTTACTTCAGCAAAAAGTCACCCTCGACAAAATCCCTTATGAAAACAGCACGCTGGTGCGCGCCGCTCAGGCTAAGCAGGAGGCGGCGATTCAGCGGGTCAACCAGACACAAGCACAACACTGGCCCACCGTGAAAGTTCAGGCGGGGCGAACCCGTTACCAAAACAGTGGCGGAAGCGGCTCTTACTGGGATGACCAACTCCAACTGGCGGTCGATGCGCCGGTGTATCAGGGCGGCGCAGTCAGCGCCAAAGTCAGAGCAGCAGAAGGCGAACGGCAGGCGGCGCAGGCCGAAGTCGAAAAGGCCAAATTGGATATCAACCAGAAAGCCTCGACCGCTTATGCCGACATGATCGGCGGCCAGCAGCGGCAGGCGGCCGGTGAGGAACAATATTCAAGCGCGATCCACACCCGCAGCGTCTACCAGGACGAGTACAAACTCAGCAAGCGTAGCCTCAATGATCTGCTGAGCGTTGAACAGGACGTTTTTCAGGCTGAAACCATGCGCATCGGCGCGCTGTATGACGGCTGGGACGCCACCGTGCGCTATGCCGCCGCCGTAGACAATCTGGTGGACATGTTAGGTATCGACCGGCAAAAACAGGCCGGCGATACCCTGCCAAGTTTATAAATGCGCGAAGGAGGTGATATGAACAACGAAACGACCACCAACACCCCGACACCTCAGTCGATAGAGGTTTGGATCAGCGCGTTAGTTCGGGTCGCCGAAAATTTCGGCAAGCCAGCCGATCCGCAATATTTGCGCCAGCAGATGCGCTGGTTCGAACATCAGTCGCTGGGCCGTCAGCTTGATCGCCTGAGCGGGCTGATGGGCTTGCAGGTCGGCATGGTCAGTTGGACCAAAGTCCGCTGGCGGGCTGAGGTGCTGCCGGCCATTATTCAGCTGGAGCAGGGCGGCATTGCGGTGATTGAACGTTTGCATGATGACGGGCAGGCCGACTATTGGATCAACGATGGCGGTGACTTGCTACGTTCCGCCGAATTGGTGACGTTGCTTGATCAGAGCACCGGGCCGGTGTTTTTGGTCGGCGTGGCGGCCCGTGGGCGCGACCAACGCATCGATGAATTTGTTCAGCCGTATAAAAAACACTGGTTCTGGGAAAACTTTCGCGGCGCCGGACGAAAGATTGCGGAGATATCGCTGGCTTCGGTGATTGGTAACGTGCTGGCGCTGGCCGGTATTTTGTTCTCGATGCAGATCTACGACCGGGTCATTCCCGCTCAGTCACTGCCAACGCTATGGGTGCTGTTTTTCGGCGTGGTCTTGGCGGCAGCGCTCGAATATGTCATCCGCCTGATGCGCACCCTGGTCTCTGACCTGATGGGTAAGCGTATCGATCTCAAAGTGTCATCGCTGTTTTTTGTCCGGGCGATGAACATCAAAAATGACAACCGGCCGAAATCCACCGGCTCCTTTATCTCGCAGTTGCGTGAAATCGATCAGGTCCGCGAATTACTGACTTCCACCACCGTCAGCGCTGCCGCCGATATGCCGTTTGTGCTGCTGTTCCTCGCCATTATGTTTTTCATCGGCGGTCCGCTGGTGATTATTCCGCTGCTGGCGATCCCGCTGATTGTCATTCCCGGTATCATGATCCAGTGGCCGATGGCCAAGCTTGCGAAAGAGGGGATGCGCGAAGGTGCATTGCGTAACGCGGTGCTGGTGGAAACCATCGAAGGTATAGAGGATATCAAGGCGTTGCAGGCGGAAGCCTATTTTCAGCGTCAGTGGGAACAAACCCATGAAGTCAGTGCGTCGGTCGGTATGAAACAGCGGCTGTGGGGCGCGCGCCTGACCGGCTGGGCCTCTACCGTTCAGCAACTGACTTACGCCAGTATGCTGGTCTTCGGGGTATATCTGGTACTGGCCGGTGACATAACCACCGGTACGCTGGTTGCCAGCAGCATGTTGTCATCACGCACCATTGCACCACTGATGCAGCTCACCATGGTGTTCTCCCGCTGGCAGCACGCCAAAAGCGCCATGAGCGGGCTGGATGACCTGCTGAAAAAACCGATAGACCGTCCTGAAGATGCTGAACTGTCGCACTGCCCGACGCTGAGTGGCCACTATCAGCTGCGCAACGTCCAGTACACCTATGACAAAGAGCAATCGCCAAATGTGCTGGGGATTAACCAACTGGAGATTAAACCCGGCGAGCGGGTGGCGATTCTGGGCAAGGTTGGTGCAGGAAAGTCGACCCTGCTCAAATTGCTGTCCGGCCAGGCTGACGCCTCGCAGGGCAAAATTCTTATCGACGGCGTGGACATGAAGCGCATTGAACCGGCCGATGTGCGCCGCCAGCTGGGTTATCTGTCGCAGGATTCACGGCTATTTTTCGGCACGCTGCGCCAGAACCTGATGTTGGGCTATCCGCACGCCACCGACCAAGAGATGTTGCAGGCGCTGCGCATCAGCGGCGCGCTGTCGATGGTGCAAGCCGATGCCTCTAGTCTCGACAAAATCATCAATGAAGGCGGGCGCGGACTCTCCGGCGGACAGCGCCAGATGGTGCTGCTCAGCCGCCTGATCCTGCGTAATCCGCAGGTGGTGTTGCTGGATGAACCAACGGCTTCAATGGATGAAGCGCTGGAAGAGTATGTGATTCGCCAGCTACACACCTGGCTCACCGGCCGCACGCTGGTGGTGGTGACGCACCGTCCGGCCCTGCTCAAACTGGTAGACCGCATTGTGGTGATGGATAACGGGCGCGTTGTGGCTGACGGCCCGCGCGACCAGATCTTGGCCACGGCCGTTTCCAACACGCCGCCTGCACCCGTTGTCGCCGCTTCCGCTTAAGGAGTCCTTATGACACACGCAACCTTGCACGACGAGCTGGATGCTCAGCAAAGAAAAGTGTCCGGCATTGTCTGGGCCTCGCTGGTGGGAATTATTCTGTTTTTTGTCTGGGCCTATTTTGCCACCCTTGATGAAGTGACCGTGGGGACCGGTAAAGTTACCCCTTCGAGTAAAGCGCAGCAGATCGACTCGCTCGACGGCGGCGTCATTCTTAAACTGATGGTACAAGAGGGGTCGATTGTTAACCGCGGGCAGATGCTGGCACAGCTCGATCCGACCCGTTCGCAGTCTAACTACGGTGAGGCGGCGTCAAGGGTGCGCACACTGCGGGCGTCCTCTGAACGCCTGAGCGCGGAGCTGACCGGTGCGCCGTTGAAATTCAGTGGGGAAACCATGAAAGCCCCGGAGCTGGTGGCCCGTGAACGTCAGCTTTATCTCTCGCGCAAACAGAACCGTGATGAAACCGTCAGCAACCTGCAACAGTCGCTGAAACTGGTTAACGATGAAATCAACATGACCCAACCGCTGGTAGCGAAAGGCGCGGCGGGCGAAGTGGAAGTGATCCGTCTCAAACGTCAGGCCAGCGAGTTGCGCGGTAAAATTGATGATGCTACCAACCAGTACGCCGTGCGCGCCCGTGAGGAACAGGTGAAGAACAATGCCGATCTCGACGCCGAACTACAGGTTATGGCCGGTAAAGAGGATCAGGTCACGCGTTCAGAACTGTTCTCACCGGTGCATGGCATCGTGAAGGACATTCAGGTCAGCACCGTCGGTGGCGTATTGCAGCCGGGCGGCAAACTGATGGAGATTGTGCCGATTGAAGATCAGCTGTTGATCGAAACCCGCATCAACCCGCGCGATATCGCCTATATCCGCCCTGGATTGCCCGCAACGGTAAAAATCAGCGCTTATGACTCATCGATTTATGGCGATCTGGAAGGGCAGGTTGAAAGCGTATCGCCGGACACCTTGCAGGATGAAGTAAAACGCGACCAGTTTTACTACCGCGTCTATGTGCGCACCGATAAAGCCGTCCTGACCAATAAAGCCGGACGTCAATTCCCGATCGTCCCCGGCATGGTGGCGAGTGTGGAGATTAAAACTGGCCAGAAAACCGTGCTCGATTACCTGATTAAACCGCTGAATAAGGTCAAAGAGTCACTGCGCGAGCGTTAAGTTCTCTTCGCTATCTGGCGTTGTCGTCCTGCTGGCTGTTTTGTCAGAGCGCCGGTGAACTTGAGGGGGATTATTGATTTTTTAACTAATCGATAAACAAGCTGGTGGGAACATTGAAGCGTTTAGCGAGGGCGCGGATATGATCAACCGTCAGCGAGCGTTTATGGTTAAGGATCTGGCTAACCAGCGATTTTCCGCCAATCTCTGCCTGCAAATCGGTTTGCTTCAGCTGATAGTCTTTCATCAGTTGACGGAGTGCTTCGACACCTCTGGGCAGAGAATCAAGCTGTTCATTAAACTGGCTGAAACTCGAGTGTCTATTTTCATAATCAGCGATTTTAGTGGAGAGAAAGTCGATCAGCGGATTCTCTTCATCGTGTTCGAGCAGGTAATCTACCAGTTCAAGGGCATTTTTATAGTCAGTGGCCGAGGTACTGCCTCCCAGCAGAGGAACCGCTTTCACCAGCGCTTTGCTGGCCTCAATGGCTTCGACGATCATTGTGCGTGCCTCCTGTAGTATGCGTTCAATTTGTCGTACTCCGTGTGGGTGACGATATGCTTCACAAACACCCGTTTGTTGACGAAATTGATATAGGCAATCAGGCGTAAGTTGTTGCCGCCGATGTTGATCACCCACCACTTGTGTCGGAAACGGAAGTTATCCAGGCTGGCAAAAGTCTGTTTTAACGTCTCCGGCGTAGGATATTCGCTCTCTTTCAGTGCCCGATAGGTAGCCAGCAATGCCGTTTTGTCATGAGGAAATTGCCGGATTGCCCGCTCGAACGCCTCTTTGGCGATAACATGCATAATGCCCCTGAGTTCACATTCTGTGAACAATATAATGAGTTTTAATGTGGTTTACAATCTGTAAACTACACTATCTTCATTCGGACACTTTTTCACCTGGCGGTTCCCTGTCCTGCGAGATGTCTTCCCCTTTTTCTTCTGCAATACGGTAGAGGGCGATGACGTCAGTCTGCCCGGTCTTGCGTTTATCCTGCCACAGGCTCATGCGGTTGCGCAGTGAGCCTGTAAGTTCGTTGAGCATCTGGCGCGCGGCGTCGGAGTGCGGGTCCAATTCGAGAACAAACTCCATAAATTGAGCGGCGACATGACGGTTCTTTTTGACACCGCTGCCGGTCATCCAGGCCATGCCCAGGGTATAGGCGGCTTCGCTGCGATCGGGGTGTTGCGGGTCGAGCAAAATAGCGGGCAGCCATTGCTCAGCGGCCAGACGTTTATCCTGCTCCGGGCCATTGTCCAGCGCGCAACTGGCACGCCAGTAAGCGGAAGAGACATGTCCCGCGTCGATGGCCCGCTGATACCACTGCATCGCCTGGTCATACTCTGCGTCGCCGCCGATGCCTTCACGCAGCGCATTGGCACAGGTGAACATCGCGGGCACCAGCCCGGAACGTGCGGCACTGAGTACGCAGTCCATGGCGTTGCTGTCGCTGAGGAATTTCTCCGGAACATCCTGATGCCAGCCATTGCGGTAGAAGAAATAGAGCTCGTAGCTGTGCAGTGCGCTGCCGCGGCGGGCCATTTCGGTCATCAGGAAGTGCGCGGCATCGAGATCGTCGTTGATGGCCATATCGTGGGCAATAGTGATGAGATCTTTTGCGGGGGTATCCTGACCAGATTGCAGTATCAGCGCCGCCGCACGGTCCATCAGGCCCGGGCTTAGACTCGGTTGCAGCGGCAAACCGTACAGGCCGTACTGTAGCGCTGTCGCGGCATAGGCGACCAGTACGGCGTCGTCAGGTTGATTGACCGCCCGTATCAACAGGGAAGTCAGGACGGGGAGCCCCTCAAGTTCACCGTTCGCCAGTACGGCACGGGAGATAAACATGGCGGCAAAATGCCCCGGCATGGCCTGTGGTGAGACGGCGAACAGGTCGCTGTACACTGCCAGCCCGGCCTGATCGTCATCCTGCCAGTAGGCAGCGCAGGTCCCATACAGATCCAGCAGGCGGATGCGCGCCGTGTCTTCCAGTGGCTGCGCCAGCAACGCCAGCAGGCGCTGTTGCAAAAGATGAGCGCGGTCGGAGTCCCGGTCGGCAATCTCGCCGGAAAGGGCATCGGTCAGGGCGTTGGCGCGAAAATGGTTACGTTCGGCTTCACTGAATTGTGCACACAGCGGGCCGTCAATGATCTGCATCTGCTGGTGGTCATCGCCACCCCAGGCAGCGGAGTGGAAAATCAGGTAAGACTCCATCGTCCCGACATCGCTGTGACGAACGCTCATCGCCATGCGCAGCCAGTAGTCGATTGCCTCTTCGGCTTCTTTACGGCTGTTTTTCAGGGCGGCAGGTAAGGTTTGTGGCCAGTGAGTCGGCGGTTCGACACCCAACGCGTGCAAATGGGCCGCGCCCGCATGCCAGACGGCGCTCCCCGCAATATTAAATTTCTCATGTAAAGGCAGCGGCTGCTGACCGGCGAACAGATCGCGTAGCCAATAAGGCTCGCCAAAACCGCCGCTCAGATTCATCAGGTGGCGAAAAGCGTGCGTCGGGCGCGGGTGTAATTCGATAGCGCGTAAAAAAGCCAGAACCGAGTAATCGCAACAGAGCTGTGCGCCCAGCCACTGGCTGTCTTCAACCTCGTCGCTTCCATTACCCTGACGGATTTTCCACGCCTGCTCATGCCAGAACATCCCCAGTAAGACGTGCGCATGGTAACTCTGCGGGCACTGCTGCGCCCAGTCACTGAACAGTTCCAGCGGGTCAACGGTATGGGTTTCTGCTCCGGCCGTCAGCGTTCCTGGATGCAGCACCAGACCGTAGTCACTGTGCAGGTCTGTCTGGTTTTGCCAGCCACGCATCAGCAATAACAGCCACTCGTCGAGTTTAACAAAACGGCGCGTTGCCAGAAGCATTCTGGCTTTTGAGAGGTTGTCGTGTTGATGCTGTTGTGACATGAGGTTCCTTGAGTCCGGAGGTAACAAGTGGCGCGCTGGCAGCAAAAAGGCTGTCTGACCAGACGTGTTCAGAGTAACAGTGTATCGGCTGAAAGCGGCAACATCAGCGGGATTGCTCTTAGATATTCCCCATAGTAACGGATCATCCCGCTGGCTGACTAACACTGTACAAAAATTGAATCTATTGTGGAGAAAATCAGCGTCAGAGCAATTAACTGTTTGTTTTTAGGAATGAATAATATACACAGTTAACTTGAAGATGCATTTTCCAGCATCTGAAAGTTGTCATTAATTCGACATGATAATGCCCCAGCAAGACCCGGTAATATTTCACTAAAAAATCGTCGTATTTCCTCTCGAAACT
>BHES01000119.1 GCA_003864575.1 Enterobacterales bacterium | reverse complement strand
CGACTTTGACGCTGTAGCTCTTCAAGGGCAATCTTCTGTTTTGCAGTCAGCTCTATTTTCATCGCGCTGAGCATGATATTTATCAGCTGGATAATCAAGCACTTTCAATGACCACGGGTATAGATGTGTTTAAGCAATTCAGACATGCTTCTTTACCCCATACCGTCAGCTATGAATTCATAGCTGGTTGATAGACATAATCCGCGCCGCAGAAGTTAATCCGGCATAACAGGGATATTTTTTACTATCAAAACAATTGGATCATTGGACGATGAGCTGTGCATTTCTTTTTTTCAAAGAAATGTTCTGCGACAACAAACAGGTTTATCCCGCGGATTTGACTCACCGCCAATACAAAGTAGTTCCTGATGTAAATTAAATAAAAAGTGACAATTTCACGGCTAACTAAATTTAATAATTTATCAATTGAATCGAGCAGGCAGGGTCCGTTGCTATAGGTTACGTCTCTTTCTGTGAAACGCTTTTACATACATTATTAGGATTAATCTTAATACGAGGCAAATGTAACCCCGAACCATTAGCACATACAATCTTGGCACTAACGCATTTTGGATAAAGTGTGACGAAGATCACAATAATAAAATATATTTTTGTATAAAAAGCGTAATTAAGTCGAATATTGCGTTCAGATTATAACCAAAAGTAAAAAAGCGTCTTAAAATCGCCTCCTCAGACCTCTTTTTCCCTCATTTTTAGATCATTTTGTACAACAGCCATTTAAAGCAAAACTAACAGCTGGTAACGCGAAATTAACGGCTTTAATCAAGATTAAAACTCTAATTATTTAACTTAGTAAGAATAATAAACCAAAAAGACCAAAAAATGCCCTTAATCTATGCTTCGGACACATATAGCATGATTTAAGATAAATTCGCGGGGTAAATTCAGAGTAAAAAGCAGACAAAGCGTGAGGAATTACGGCTTTTACGAAGCATAAAGTCAATGTATGTAACAAAAAATGTAGACATACAAAAACCTCCTGCCCCGAGAGGGATACAGAAGTAATGGTTATGTAATGACTCGCATTGCGCGGCGATGTGACTATCGGCACAGATGTGAAAAACTTTAGAGATTGGGCTTAAAAAAGAGATTAATATCGCTCAAAGACTAATAATCAGATGTCTTTTAGGATTTTTATTAGATGTGCACGATAAGCCGTAGGTTTGATGCCAAAATGCGCTGTTATATATCGTAGAGAGTTTGCTCTGGACTTATATTCTGGGGTGATCTTCATAATGTGTTAACCACTACAGCATTAAAATGTCATGGTTAATAGAGCACAAGTTGATCAGTTGATGGGTAAACGTGTTGTATATAAGGAGGGATTTTTTAAATTTGACTCGTCGATTAAAATAGCCTGCTATTAATATCCAATTATGACAACTGAGTGATCTGCCAAACCCCTCATCGTTAACGCGGTAGAGCATGATGAGTTTGGCAACCATGGTTATGCTTTATCAATCAGCTGACGGGCATCCGCTCAGGATCGGGGTGCTGATACTCAAATCCCAATTCTTTGCAGATGCGGCCGCCGTCGATGATTTTGCCTCCTTTATCGATTTCAGCAACGTCAGCAAACTGTGGCTCCGGTAAATTAAGCTGACGGGCAAGCGCCGGATAAAAGTGCCGTTTCTCAGGATGTCCAGGCGCGCAAAGGTTGTAGGTATGACCGCCCTTCGGCAGACTCAATAGCAGAGTCATCGCGGTAATGACGTCATCCTGGTGTACCAGGTTGACGCCTGAGTTGCCGCCCTGCACGCCAGTTTTGCCCGCCATAAAACGACCTGGATGGCGATCGACACCGACCAGCCCCGCCAGACGCAGCACGTCGACCGACGTGTTAGGTAACCGGTGGAACCAGTTCTCCAGCTCTTCAAGGACTTTTCCGCTGGGGGTAACCGGATTTAATGGCGAATCCTCACGCATTGTGCCGCTACCTTCGCCATACACCGAGGTCGATGAGGTAAATATGATGCGCCCAACGTTATGTGCCAGCGCGCTGTCCACCAGCTGTTGTACCGCCTGGAAATAAAGTTCGCTACCTTCTACCGTTCGACGCGCCGGCAACGTGATGATCAGGGCATCAACATTTAACAGTGCATCGAGGTCTGCGGCGTCACACTGCATTTCCGGCAAGAATACCAACGGGTAGCAATCAATACCGCACATCCGCGCCGCTTCTACACCGTCCGGCGTGGTTTTGCTGCCCACTACCTGATAACCCCTGGCGGAGAGTGCCATCGCCAGAGGCATACCCAGCCACCCCAATCCTACTATTGCGACTTTTTTCATCTTTAACTCCATCCTTTGCGCGTCATACGTTCCTGCATGGACGCTGCCGAATTGCTTTTAGTCTAGCAAATTCGGCCGTTCAGAGAACGTCTTAACCCGTCAGGTTTTCTGCGTAACTGTTAGTGATTTTTTCCGGGCGTGACAGTATTCACAAAAGCGATGAAAACCCCACCGGGAATAAGAATAATTTATCATCAGATAAAAAAGGTTGCGCTGCGGCTATAGGATAGTTTAATTTTATCCGCTCAAGACGTGATGAAGGCCCTGCGTTTCACGCCCATCACAATGACGAATTGATTCTTTATTTAGAACATACAGAGAAACCCTATGAACAACGTTCTGATCAACCACCATCATCACCATCATCCTGACTAGTCTTGCAGGCGATTGGTGCTGGGAGACTGTTAAGATCTTCCAGTGGCGCAGAACGTAGAGAGAGCCCTCGGAAGATTTTCTTCCGAGGGTTTTTTTTTACCTGAAATTTGAAGCAAACATTTAGCCATTACAGCTAACAAACATAAGAAAGGTCGAGGTCATCATGTTAGATAAATCACGTTTACGCATAGCAATGCAGAAGTCAGGTCGCCTTAGCGACGATTCACGCGAGCTGCTGGCGCGCTGTGGGATCAAAATCAATTTGCAGGAGCAACGTCTGATTGCCTTCGCTGAAAACATGCCTATCGACATCTTGCGCGTACGTGATGACGATATTCCGGGTCTGGTCATGGACGGCGTCGTTGATTTGGGCATTATCGGTGAGAACGTGCTGGAAGAGGAGCTGCTGAACCGCCGTGCTCAGGGCGAAGACCCGCGCTATTTCACACTGCGCCGCCTGGATTTCGGTACTTGCCGTCTGTCATTGGCCACGCCGCTGGATTGTGAATATAACGGCCCACAAAGCCTGCAAAAATCCCGTATCGCCACCTCTTATCCGCACATCCTCAAGCAATATCTAGATAAACAAGGCGTTGAGTTTAAATCTTGCCTGCTTAATGGTTCCGTCGAAGTGGCTCCCCGCGCCGGTCTGGCCGATGCGATTTGTGACCTGGTGTCCACCGGCGCCACACTTGAAGCCAACGGCCTGCGCGAAGTCGAAGTGATTTACCGTTCAAAGGCCTGTCTGATTCAACGCGACGGCGAAATGCCGCAGGAAAAACAGTTGCTGATTGATCGTCTGATGACCCGTATTCAGGGTGTCATTCAGGCTCGTGAGTCCAAATACATTATGTTGCACGCGCCAAGTGAGCGCCTGGACGAAATCATTGCCCTGCTGCCAGGTGCTGAGCGCCCTACTATTCTCCCGCTGGCAGGCGATCAGCAACGCGTTGCCATGCACATGGTCAGCAGTGAAACCCTGTTCTGGGAAACCATGGAAAAACTGAAAGCACTGGGCGCCAGTTCGATTCTGGTCCTGCCAATCGAAAAAATGATGGAGTAAGGTCATGCAACCCAACGCGTTCTCCACCCCGATTGACTGGCAGCAATGCGACGAGCAACAACGTCGCGCGCTGCTGACCCGCCCGGCGATCTCGGCCTCTGACCGCATCACCGAGTCGGTCACTGA
This sequence comes from Enterobacterales bacterium, assembly GCA_003864575.1. Classification (GTDB taxonomy): domain Bacteria; phylum Pseudomonadota; class Gammaproteobacteria; order Enterobacterales; family Enterobacteriaceae; genus Ewingella. The sequence continues at coordinate 6,501 of BHES01000119.1, read as the reverse complement.
GATCCTGCGCCGCGTTCGCCTTGAAGGCGATAGCGCCCTGCGCGAGTTCTGTGCAACGTTTGATAAAACTGACGTGGCCGATATCCGCATCACGGCGCAGCAGATTGAAGCGGCATCCGCGCGTTTGGGCGATGACGTCAAACAAGCCATGGCGCACGCGGTGCGTAACATCACCACATTCCATGAAGCACAGAAGCTGGCGGTGGTTGATGTTGAAACCCAGCCGGGCGTGCGTTGTCAGCAACTGACCCGTCCTATTCAGTCGGTTGGGCTATATATTCCGGGCGGCTCAGCGCCGCTGGTCTCCACCGTACTGATGCTGGCTACGCCAGCGCACATTGCCGGGTGCCAGCGCGTGACATTATGTTCACCGCCGCCCATTGCCGATGAAATTCTGTATGCGGCCAAACTGTGCGGCGTGACCGAGGTGTATCAACTCGGCGGCGCGCAGGCGATTGCGGCACTGGCATTCGGTACAGAAAGCGTACCTAGTGTGGCGAAAATCTTCGGGCCGGGCAATGCCTACGTCACGGAGGCGAAACGCCAGGTGAGCCAGAGCCTCAACGGCGCGGCCATCGATATGCCAGCAGGCCCCTCTGAAGTGCTGGTCATCGCCGACGGTGGCGCAACGCCAGATTTCGTCGCGTCTGATTTGCTGTCACAGGCCGAACACGGCCCGGATTCACAGGTGATTTTACTGACGCCGAGTCTTGAGATGGCTCACGCCGTCGGTGAAGCGGTCGAACGCCAACTGGCTCAGCTTTCCCGTAAAGAGATTGCCCGTCAGGCGCTGGAAAGCAGCCGTCTGATTGTGGCCAAAGATCTGGCGCAGTGTATCGAGATAAGCAACGCCTACGGCCCTGAGCATTTAATCCTGCAAACCCGTGAACCTGAAGCATTGGTCGACAGCATCACCAGTGCCGGGTCGGTATTTCTCGGTGACTGGTCACCGGAATCTGCCGGAGACTACGCCTCAGGGACCAACCACGTTCTGCCGACTTATGGGTACACTGCCACCTGCTCAAGCCTCGGCCTGGCAGATTTCCAAAAGCGTATGACCGTCCAGCAGCTGACCCCGCAGGGTTTACTCGGTCTGGCGACAACCATTGAAACACTGGCGCAGGCTGAACAGCTGACGGCCCACAAGAATGCCGTGACACTGCGCGTGAATGCACTGAAGGAGCAAGGGTTATGAGCAACGAAAAAAATCTAAGCATTCAGTCGCTGGCGCGTCAGAACGTGCGCGATCTGACACCTTACCAGTCAGCCCGCCGTCTGGGCGGTAACGGTGACGTTTGGCTCAATGCCAACGAGTATCCGATTGCCCCACAGTTTGAATTGACCGCACAAACCTTCAACCGTTACCCGGAATGTCAGCCAGCATTAGTGATTGAGCGTTATGCCGCGTACGCCGGGCTTGAGAAAGATCAGGTACTGGTCAGCCGTGGCGCGGATGAAGGGATCGAGCTGTTGATCCGCGCTTTCTGTGAACCGGGTAAAGATGCCATCCTTTATTGCCCGCCGACTTACGGCATGTACAGTGTCAGCGCCGAAACTATTGGCGTCGAAGGCCGTACAGTTCAGGCCAAAGCGGACTGGTCACTGGATTTACCGGCAATTGAAGCCGCACTTGATGGCGTCAAGCTGGTGTATGTGTGCAGCCCGAACAATCCGACCGGCAATCTGATTGACCCACAAGCGCTTCGCGCCGTTCTGGAAATGACCCGGGGCCGTGCCATTGTCGCTATCGACGAAGCCTATATTGAGTTCTGCCCACAGGCCTCAGTGACTGGCTGGCTGAAAGAATACCCGCATCTTGCGATTTTACGCACCCTGTCGAAAGCCTTCGCACTGGCAGGTTTACGCTGTGGCTTCACGCTGGCGAACAGCGAATTGATCGCCCTGTTAATGAAAGTGATTGCGCCTTATCCGCTTTCCACGCCGGTCGCTGACATTGCCGCACAGGCGTTAAGCGATGAAGGTCTGGCCGTGATGCGCGCACGTGTCGCTGAGATTAGCGAAACACGTAGCTGGTTAAAGCAGCAACTCAACCGTTGTGCTTGCGTGGAACAGGTGTTCATCAGCGAGACTAACTACGTGCTGGTGCGTTTCACCGCATCAAGCCAGGTATTTAAAACCCTCTGGGATCAGGGCATTATCTTACGAGACCAGAACAAGCAACCGGGGCTTTCCGGCTGTTTACGCATCACTGTCGGCACACGTCAGGAGTGCCAGCGGGTGATCGATGCACTGCAACTGCTACCGGGCGCCAGACTGTCCGCCGCCAATAACACTATTGATACTGCCCCAAGCAAGGAGCCGATGTGAGCCAGAGCCCTTTAGTACAAAAGATCTTATTCATCGACCGCGACGGTACGCTGATTTCCGAGCCACCTGAAGATTTTCAGGTAGATCGTCTGGATAAACTGGCACTTGAGCCGGGCATGATCCCTGCGCTGCTGGCATTGCAAACTGCCGGTTTCAAACTGGTGATGATCACCAATCAGGATGGGCTGGGCACGGCCAGTTTCCCGCAGGAGACCTTCGACCCACCGCATAATCTGATGATGCAGATTTTGACCTCACAAGGGGTAGTATTTGACGAAGTGCTGATTTGCCCTCACCTGCCTGCTGACCACTGCGCCTGCCGTAAGCCAAAAACCGAGCTGGTGAAAGGTTATCTGGAGAGCGGCCTGATGGATGTGGCGAACAGCTATGTGATTGGCGACCGCGACACCGACATTCAACTGGCCGCGAATATGGGTATCGCCGGTTTGCGCTACCAGCGCGACACGCTGAACTGGCCGGCCATTGCCGCCCAACTGACACAGCGCGACCGCCACGCGCACATTAAACGCGTCACCCGTGAAACTTCCATCGACGTAGACGTGTGGCTGGACCGCGAAGGTGAGAGCAAAATCCGCACCGGCGTTGGCTTCTTCGACCATATGTTGGATCAGATCGCTACGCACGGCGGTTTTCGCATGAACATTGACGTCAAAGGCGATCTTTATATCGACGATCACCACACCGTGGAAGATACCGGCCTGGCGCTGGGCGAAGCTCTGAACAACGCGCTGGGTGATAAACGCGGGATTGGCCGCTTCGGTTTTGTGTTGCCGATGGATGAATGCCTGGCACGTTGCGCCCTGGATATTTCCGGGCGTCCGCACCTTGAGTATAAAGCGGAGTTCAATTATCAGCGCGTAGGCGATTTAAGCACCGAGATGGTCGAGCACTTTTTCCGTTCTCTCTCCTATGCCATGGGTTGCACGCTGCACTTACGCACCAAAGGCAAGAACGACCATCACCGTGTTGAGAGCCTGTTCAAAGCTTTTGGCCGCACGTTGCGCCAGGCGATCCGCGTGGACGGCAATACCCTGCCGAGTTCGAAAGGAGTGCTCTGATGAACGTCGTTATCCTTGATACCGGCTGTGCCAACCTCTCCTCGGTAAAATATGCGGTTCAGCGTTTGGGTTATGAACCCGACGTGAGCCGTGAGCCGGAGATCGTGCTGAAGGCCGACAAACTGTTTTTACCGGGCGTGGGAACCGCACGCTCCGCCATGGAACAGCTCGAGCAGCGCGAACTTATCGCATTGATTAAGGCCTGTACTCAGCCGGTACTGGGCATTTGCCTCGGAATGCAGTTGCTGGGTTCAGGTAGCGATGAAAACGGCGGCATCAAAACGCTCGGTATTATCGATGAACCCGTATTGCGCATGCAGGATCGTGGATTGCCTCTGCCGCATATGGGCTGGAATCAGGTGATCGCCAATGCGGACAGCCATCTGTTCCGCGGTATCGACGAGAACGCGTATTTCTATTTCGTCCACGGATATGCGATGCCAATATGCGAAAACACCATTGCTCAAACGCTGTACGGCGAGCCGTTCACCGCCGCCGTGGCAAAAGACAACTTCTTCGGCGTGCAGTTTCATCCGGAGCGTTCCGGTGCCGCTGGCGCGCGGTTGTTGAAAAACTTTCTGGAGATGTAAGCACCATGATTATTCCCGCTTTGGATTTGATCGACGGCAGCGTGGTCCGTTTGCATCAGGGTGACTACGGTCAGCAGCGCGACTACGGCAGCGATCCGCTCCCGCGCTTACAGGATTATCAGCGTCAGGGGGCAGAAGTTCTGCATCTGGTCGATTTAACCGGTGCCAAAGACCCGGCGGCACGCCAGATCCCTTTGCTGCAAAAGCTGCTGGCGGGTGTCTCGGTTCCCGTACAGGTTGGCGGTGGCATTCGTAATGAACACGACGTCGAAGCCTTGTTATCCGCGGGCGCAACCCGCGTCGTCGTCGGCTCAACCGCCGTTAAAGATCCTGACACCGTGCAGAAGTGGTTCAGCCGCTTCGGGGCTGACGCGCTGGTGCTGGCGCTGGATGTACGTATTGACGCGAACGGCACTAAAAATGTCGCCATCAGCGGTTGGCAGGAGAACTCCAACACCACGCTGGAGCAGGTCGTCGAACAGTATCTTCCTTTCGGCCTAAAACACGTGCTTTGCACCGATATCTCCCGCGATGGCACGCTGGCGGGTTCGAATGTTGAACTGTACCGCGAAGTGACCGCACGTTATCCCCAGATTGCATTTCAGGCTTCAGGCGGTATCGGTTCACTGGATGACATCGCCCAACTACGTGACAGCGGCGTAGAAGGCGTGATTGTCGGGCGAGCCTTGCTCGACGGTAAATTTAGCGTGACGGAGGCGATTTCATGCTGGCAAAACGGATAATTCCTTGTCTGGACGTTAAAAATGGCCAGGTCGTAAAAGGTGTGCAATTTCGCAACCACGAAATTATCGGCGACATCGTCCCGCTGGCAAAACGCTACGCCGAAGAAGGGGCAGATGAACTGGTGTTTTATGATATTACCGCCTCGTCTGACGGGCGCGTGGTGGATAAAAGCTGGGTGTCACGCGTCGCGGAAGTGATCGACATTCCCTTCTGTGTGGCGGGCGGGATTAAGAGTGCGGAAGATGCTGCGCAGATCCTGCAATTTGGTGCCGATAAGATCTCCATTAACTCCCCTGCGCTGGCCGACCCGACACTGATCAGTCGTCTGGCCGATCGTTTTGGCGTGCAGTGTATTGTTGTTGGTATTGATACCTGGCATGACGCTGAGTCAGGAACTTATCAGGTTCACCAGTTTACGGGCGATGAAGCACGCACGAAGGTGACCACCTGGCAGACGCTGGATTGGGTGAAGGAAGTTCAGAAGCGCGGCGCAGGTGAGATTGTGCTGAATATGATGAATCAGGATGGCGTGCGTAACGGCTATGATTTGAAGCAGTTGCAGTTAATGCGCGAGGTGTGCCGTGTGCCGCTGATTGCTTCCGGCGGTGCGGGAATGCCTCAGCATTTCCTCGACGCCTTCCTGCAAGCTAATGTTGACGGTGCCCTAGCGGCATCCGTGTTCCATAAACAAATTATTAATATCGGCGAGCTGAAAAGCTTTCTGGCCGACAATGGCGTGGAGATCCGCTTGTGAGTAACGAAATTTTGAGCAACAGCAGACTGACCGAGCAGCAGATTAATCAGCTCGATTGGGAAAAAGTGGATAACCTGATGCCTGTTGTCGTGCAACATGCAGTATCTGGCGAAGTCTTGATGATGGGGTACATGAATCAGGAAGCGCTGGATGTTACCCAATCCTCAGGAAAAGTGACCTTCTATTCACGAACCAAACAACGTTTGTGGACCAAAGGCGAAAGCTCGGGCAATTTCCTTAACTTGATCAGCATTTATCCGGATTGCGATAACGACACTCTGCTGGCGCTGGTCAACCCTATTGGCCCAACTTGCCACAAAGGCAATAACAGCTGTTTCCACCCTGCCGCTACCGACTGGGGATTCCTGTTCCAGCTGGAAGAGTTGCTGGCATCACGCAAAAATGCCGACCCGGAAAGCTCGTACACGGCCAAACTGTATGCCAGCGGTACTAAGCGCATTGCGCAGAAGGTCGGTGAAGAAGGCGTGGAAACCGCGCTGGCCGCCACGGTCAACGACCGCTTCGAACTGACCAATGAAGCTTCGGATTTGATGTATCACCTGCTGGTGTTACTGCAGGACCAGGATCTGAACTTCAGTACCGTGATTGAGAATTTACGTCAGAGGCATAAGAAGTAATCCCTCTGTTTTTCAGATAAAAAAAGGCCGGTTTATTTAATAAACCGGCCTTTTTATTCGTGTCACCTTGAAGACTAGTGAGAATAATTTTTCAATGCATTACGTCCTAACACAACGCAAGAGCCAAGGATGATGCCCACTAATGCACCCAGAACCAATATCAGCCCTTTTTTAGGACTATCACGACGGATAGGTAGGTTTGGCTTCATTACATAACGGAATGAATAAGTCGAGTCAGGCTTATACCCGTGGTCATTGAAAGTGCTTGATTATCCAGCTGATAAATATCATGCTCAGCGCGATGAAAATAGAGCTGACTGCAAAACAGAAGATTGCCCTTGAAGAGCTACAGCGTCAAAGTCGTGACC
>BHES01000118.1 GCA_003864575.1 Enterobacterales bacterium | reverse complement strand
TCACGACTTTGACGCTGTAGCTCTTCAAGGGCAATCTTCTGTTTTGCAGTCAGCTCTATTTTCATCGCGCTGAGCATGATATTTATCAGCTGGATAATCAAGCACTTTCAATGACCACGGGTATATTTATGACAAATGGAAATGAACTTTTCAGTTACCTTGCAAATGAACACCATTTTAAATGTTCAGTAACAGAAATTGCAGGCTGACCCAAAGCCTGGTCTGTGGGACAATACCCACTGGATATCCACACAGCAACGCAACTTTGATAAGAGATGAATGGCGCTTTCCCCCGCAGTTAAAGAGCAGATAAGTCAGTGGTACAAAGCCCTGCAACAGCAAATTCCGGACTTTATTTCCCGTGCACCGCAGCGTCAGATGATTGCTGAGGTTGCTAAGGCATTTTCCGGCGATAGCGCACGTCATCTGGCCATTGAGGCGCCCACCGGGGTCGGCAAAACGCTTTCTTATCTGATCCCCGGCATTGCGGTGAGCCGCGAAGAGGAGAAACCTCTGATCGTCAGCACCGCCAATGTGGCGTTGCAGGACCAGATCTTCAGCAAAGATCTGCCGCTGCTGAAAAAAATCATTCCTGATTTGAAATTTACCGGTGCGTTTGGCCGTGGCCGCTATGTCTGCCCGCGTAATTTGTCGATCATGAGCAATGAGAATGCGCAGGGTGATTTGGGCCTGTTTTTGAGCGGAGAGTTAGGGGAAGAATTAGCCCCCTCCAGCGGTGAAGAGCAAAAATTGTCGAAAACGCTGGAAACTGCGCTGGCCCGCTACGAGTGGGATGGCCTGCGTGACCATTACAAGCTGACTATTCAGGATCCGCTGTGGGCCAAAATCAGCACCGATAAAGCCAACTGCCTTGGACGCAACTGCCATTACTTCAAAGAGTGCCCGTATTTTGTGGCGCGTAAAGAGATTGAAAGTGCCGATGTGGTGGTCACTAACCATGCGCTGGTGATGGCCGCGCTTGAGTCCGAATCGGTCCTTCCGCCAGCTAAAGATCTGCTGCTGGTGCTCGATGAAGGCCACCATCTGCCAGACGTAGCGCGTGATGCGCTGGAAGTGGAGGCGGAGATCACCGCCGTTTGGAACCATCTGCAACTCGATAATTTTGTGCGTCAGATTGAACAATGTCTGGCGCTATTCACGCCGAAAAACCCGCCACCGCTGACCAATGCCGAACGCCTGCATACGCACTGTGCCGAGATGCGCGAACTGCTGTTGTTGATTGAGCAACAGGTCAGCCAGTTTTTACCGCCGGACGTGCCAGAAGGCGAGTACCGTTTCGAGATGGGCGCGCTGCCGCCAGAGTTGACCGAGCTATGTGCCCGCCTGTTCAAATTGACCGATGCACTGCGCAGCCTGGCGGAGTACATGGTCAATGATCTGAGCGAAAAGACCGGCAAGCACGACATCATGCGGCTGCATCGCGCTATTTTGCACATGAGCCGTATGCAGGGTTATCTCGAGACCATGAGCAAATTATGGAAGCTGGCGGCGATGGAAAAAGCCTCCAATGCGCCGATTGGCAAATGGGTGACACGCCAATATTTCGACAACCAGAGCCATCTGGTTTTCCATTGCGTGGGGATCCGCGTCAGTGAACAGTTGGAGAGACTGCTGTGGCGCAAAGTACCGCATGTGGTGATCACTTCCGCCACGCTGCGATCGCTCAACAGCTTTGCCCGATTGCAGGAGATGAGCGGGTTGAACGAGAAAGCCGGTGACCGTTTTGTCAGTCTGGATTCGCCCTTTAACCATATCAGCCAGGGAAAACTGGTCATTCCGCAGATGATTAACGAACCGCTGATGGCCAATGAAGCCGCGCATTTGGCTGAAATGGCGGAGTTCTTCCGCGCTGAATTGGCGAAAGGGTTGCACAGAGGCCAACTGGTGCTGTTTGCCAGTAACCGCGCATTGCAGCAGTTTGTCAGCCTGCTGCCTGATTTGCGCCTGATGCTGCTGGTGCAGGGCGATCAGCCACGCTACCGGCTGGTGGAAGAGCATCGTAAACGGGTCGAAGCGGGAGGAACCAGCGTGCTTATCGGCCTGCAATCTTTTGCTGAAGGGCTGGATTTGAAAGGCGATTTGTTAACGCAGGTGCATATTCATAAAATCGCTTTCCCGCCCATCGACAGCCCGGTCATTCTGACCGAAGGTGAATGGCTGAAAACCCTGAAGCGCTACCCGTTTGAAGTGCAGAGTTTACCGAGCGCCTCATTTAACCTGATTCAACAGGTCGGCCGGTTGATCCGTAGCCACGAGTGCCGGGGTGAAATTATCATTTACGATCGCCGCCTCATCACCAAAAATTATGGTTCACGCCTGTTAGCGGCGTTACCGGTGTTCCCCATTGAGCACCGCGAAATGCCGGAGCCAGGTTCGGTTAAGCGTCCAGACCTGCTGAAAACGGTCACCAAAACGGTGAAGCGTCGCCGCAAGGCCAGGTAAATTTTCGATCTGTATTCCTGAAATCACTTTCCTCTGTATCTTTACGTCTCCTCGTTCATCCATTATCTATAAAGCTTGATAACGGACGAACGAGGAACGGCCCGATGTATTTACCCGCTGCATTCAAACAAGACTCTCCAGAAGCACAGGCGGCGCTTATCCGCCGCTATCCGCTCGGATTACTGATCACTCACGGCGCTGACGGATTTGAAGCCAATCCCATCCCTTTTTTGGTTGACGTTGTTGGTGGTGAAATAACCCTGCGCGCTCATCTGTCGCGCGGCAATGCGCAGTGGAAATCACTGGCGGCTGATGGCCGTTGCATGGCGGTATTTCAGGGTGAAGAGGGTTATGTCTCGCCGTCGTGGTATCCGTCGAAAAAGCAAAACGGGGGGAAAACGGTGCCAACCTGGAATTACGTCAGCGTGCAGGTGAGCGGCGAGGCGAAAATCATTGAAAGCAGCGAGTGGCTGCTCACGCTATTGCGGGAACTTACCCAGCTTCATGAAGGTGGGCAGCGTGAACCGTGGTCGGTCAGTGATGCGCCGGAAAATTTCATCGCAGCGCAGATGAAGGGCATAGTCGGTATTGAGCTGGTCGCGCGCAAGGTTGAGGGGAAATGGAAACTGAGCCAGAATCGCACCGCAGAAGATGTCAGCGGTGTGATTGACGGTTTGCGGGAGCTTGAGGGCCCTGAAAGTACTCTGGCTCAGGCCATGGTTCAGGCCAGTTCGCCAAAATGAACCCGCGCTAGGCGTTTTCCCTTCTATGTGGCTGAGTTATGCTGGCAACATTCGATATTGATTAATGGCAGAACAATGGATTACACCAAACTTATCAAAGAAGTCGGTCGCGGGAAGAACCATGCACGTGATCTGGACCGCGATCAAGCGCTGGAGCTTTACCGCGAAATGCTGGCCGGGGTTGTGCCTGATTTGCCGCTCGGCGGCTTGCTGATTGCGCTGCGCATTAAAGGCGAATCCGAAGAGGAGATGCTCGGTTTTTACCAGGCGATGGAAGAGCAAGTGATGCCACTACAGGCGCCGGCAGAACGCCCGATGCCTGTGGTGATCCCGACCTACAACGGCGCACGTAAACAGGCCAATCTGACGCCACTTCTGGCGATGTTGCTGAGTAAACTTGGCCTGCCGGTACTGGTCCACGGCGTGGATGAAGACCCGACACGTATCACCAGCGCCGAAATTTTTCGCGCACTGGGTGTTGAGGCCGCGCAAAGCCAGCAGCAGGCACAACAACAGCTTAATGAAGGGCATCTGCCCGTCTTTGTCCCCGTTTCGGTACTCTGCGCACCTATCGATAAACAACTCGCGCTGCGCTGGCAAATGGGCGTGCGCAACAGTAGCCATACGTTGGCGAAACTGATCACTCCGTTTGTTGGGCAAGAATCGCTGCGTCTGTCGAGCGTATCGCACCCCGAATATATTCAGAAAGTGTCTTCGTTTTTCCGTCAGGTAGAAGGGCGTGCATTGCTGTCGCAGGGGACCGAAGGTGAAGTCTATGCCAACCCACAGCGCAGCCCGCAAATTCACCTGATTGCCAATGGTGTGCAGGAGATCCTCCTCGACAGGCAGGACTTCGAAGGCGTTGAGCTGCCAGCGTCGAAAGATGTTTCAACCACAGTTGCCTTTACGCAGGCGTGCCTGAACAGCGAGCAGGCTATTCCGCAGGCGATTCTTAATCAGCTGATGTGTTGTCTGGTAGCGACGGGGATATCGGGGGATATTGCGGAAGCGCGGATGATAATTGATCAGGTGTTTTAGGCTTTTTGGAAAAGCTTGAGCAAAATTTTGAATTCAACTTCAAATTCAAAACATTGGGTTGCCACCCAAACTGGCCTGAAGGGGTGTCTATCGCCACACCCCTTCAGAATCCCCGGCTCTTAAACTCCGCGCTATCGCTGAATCAGGATGGACATATTTCAGGAGCCAAGGTGATAGCCGCAAAACGCCGCCGCGTTGCGGTTCCCTCACGGCAGGTTACAACCCGCGCAAACTGACGCGCGGTTTTGCACCTCTTGTTCGGCGGCATTTTTGAATGCGGCCGAAACTTTCTGAAAGTCAAAATCCAGACTGTGTTTGTTTTTAAAAATGTCGAGGCCGCATTCAAAAATGTCACCGGCAAGTCGGTGGCGAGACAACGTCTTTACCGTTGGCTCAAACCCGCAGCCGGGAATCGCGCAGCGATGACATTTTGCGGCTATAACCCAGGTGACTGAAACACGGCCATTGTGACTTGCGAAGTCTCGATCTTGCAGCGCAAAAACGCGGGATTCCAAAGGGGATTCGTTTAAATCCCCTTTGGGCCAGTTTGGGTGGCAACCCAAGGTTTTGATATTGAGTTTGAAAGCGATTTTAGGGCGCCTCCTATCAAAATCCCCCTTGAAAAGGTAAAATACCCGGTATTAAAGTTTTAAATACTGATTTTACTATTTTTTTTAAAAACAATTTAACGAGGTTGATACATGGAAACGTTACCTAAATGCCCGAAATGCAGCTCTGAATTCACCTGGCAGGACGGCGCGATGCTGAACTGTCCGGAATGCGGTCATGTCTGGTCGCTGGAAGGCGATACTGAAGTGCAGGACGATGCGCTGGTAGTGGTTGATGCTAACGGAAATGTATTGGCCGACGGCGATTCTGTCACCGTGGTCAAAGACCTGAAAGTAAAAGGCAGCTCTTCCATGCTCAAGATCGGCACCAAAGTAAAAGGCATCCGCTTGTGCGAAGGTGACCACAACATCGATTGTAAAATTGATGGTTTTGGGCAGATGAAACTGAAATCCGAGTTCGTGAAGAAAAACTAATTCCCCGCGCGTTAGCTGCACAGCACGTTAAGCGGTTTTGTTACGTCGACAGAACCGCTGTCTGAACATACACTCAATGCAGAATCTCGTTAACTTTCAGTAGAGAAGACTGCATGAAAAAGCCTCAAGACTATTTTAACGCCCTGAATCACGACTACCTCAACGTCCACAAAACCAAAGAAAATCTGTTCTGGCAAAACTATATGGGCACGGGCGATGAGAACGTCTCTGCGGAGTTCTCCGCGGCCGAGAGCGCCTATAAACGCTTTATCTCTGAACCCAGCCGTTTAGGGGAACTGCGTGAGCTGATGGCTGAGCTGGAAAACCAAACCCTCGACGATAACGGCAAAGCGCTACTGCACGGTCTGCAAGGCTGGTACCGTTTCTTTGACTGTAACGCCATTGAAGACCCCAAGGCGCAGGCGCTGCTCGATGAAATCATTCAGGCAGAATCGGCCCTGTATGCCAAACGCAAACAGCATCGCCTTACCCACATCAATGCCAAAGGTGAGCGCGTTAATGCGTCGCTCGGTGAGTTGCTGACCAATCAGGCCAATAACGAGAATGAAACCTATCGCCGCAGTTCGCAGATAGCGCTGCGCGAGCTGGAAGAGTGGCTGCTGCATAACGGTTTCCCGGAGCTGATTGGCCTGCGCAACCGCTTTGCACGCCAACTCGGTTTCCGTAACTATTTCGATTACAAGGTGAACAAAACCGAGCGCATGACGCCGGAACAATTGTTCGCCATTCTCGACCGCTTCGAAGAGCAAACCCGTGAAGGTAACGTGCGCAGCCTGAACGAACTGGTGGCGCGGGAAGGGGATGCAGCCCTGTTGCCGTGGAATATTCGCTTTGCCAGTGCGGGCGATGTTACCCGTCAACTTGACCCTTATTTCCCGTTTGCCGATTCACTGCGCCGCTGGCTCGACAGCTTTAAACGCCTGAATATTGGCTTTAACGGTGCTGAAATGCAGCTCGATTTACTGGTACGCGAAGGCAAGTACGAAAATGGCTTCATGCACAGCCCGGTACCGGCCTTTTATGACAACGGTAAATGGATTCCCGGCGTGATTAACTTCACCAGCCTGGCGAAACCCGATCAGGTAGGCAGCGGAGCCAGCGGGCTAAATACGTTGTTCCACGAAGGCGGCCATGCGGCGCATTTTGCCAACATCCGCCAGAACGCGCCGTGTTTTTCTCAGGAGTTCCCGCCGACCTCCATGGCCTATGCGGAAACACAGTCAATGTTCTGCGACAGCCTGCTCGATGATGCCGACTGGTTGAAGCGTTATGCCAAAAATAACCAGGGTGAGCCGGTACCGGATACGCTAATTCATGACAGCATCGCTGCACGCCAACCGATGCGAGCCTTCAACGAGCGCCATATTTTGCTGGTGCCTTATTTTGAATGGCAGCTCTATCAGTGGCCGGACGAGAAGCGCACGCCACAAGCGATGCTTGCACTGGCGCGTGACGTTGAAACACATATTCTTGGCGTGACCGGCAGTCCGCGTCCGACGCTGGCCATTCCGCATCTGTTGTCGATGGATTCCGCCTGCTCCTATCAGGGATATCTGCTGGCGTTAATGGCGGTAGAGCAGACCCGCGCCTTCTTCCTCAAACGTGATGGTTACCTGACGGATAACCCGGCGATTGGCCCTGATCTGGCGAAACATTACTGGACGCCGGGTAACAGCATCAGCCATGACGACACCTTACGCAGCCTGACCGGCGAAGGCTTTAATCCGGACTATTTGGCACACGCGTGTAACCAGACGGTGGCTGTGGCGTGGGAAGATGCGCAGGAAACCATCGCTCTGGCGGCCAGCCGCGAACAACCGGCGGCAGATTTCGATCTGAACGTGCATATCCGCGTCGTGGACGGCAGCCGCGTGCTGGCCGACAGTGCCGATGGTGATGATGCGATGTGTCAGGATTTCGCCGATTTCGTCGAACAGACCTATCTGGGGAAATAATCTCTCTCAGAGAATCAGGCGCGGGGCGATCCCCGCGCCTTTTTTTATGGCAATGGGCGGCGGGCATCGGGGCGAACAAGATCAAAGCGATTCGCGTCGGAAATGCCGTAGTACGCGGTTGGGCCACCGGCGCGCAGTACCGGTTCCGCCAGCGCCGTCTGGTAAATTCCGTCAATCAGTAAATCCGGTGCGATGTGCACCGCGACCACTTCGCCGAGAATCAGCCAGGTATCGACTTTCTCTCCGGCCGCGCTTTGCAACTGAATACACTGTGTCAGTTTGCACTCAAAATTAACCGGGCTTTCCGCCACGCAGTCTGCCGCGACGATGCGGCCCGGGCGGGGCGTCAAACCGGAAAATTCAAACTCATCCTGTCCATGGGGCAGGGAGGCTGAACTTTCGTTCATCTTTTCCAGCAGGGTTCGGGTGGTGAGATTCCAGACAAACTCGCCGGTTGCAACGATGTTAGCCACGCTATCTTTCCAGCCACTGCTAGCAAAACCGATGATCGGCGGATGGTAGTTAAATGCGTTGAAGAAGCTGTAGGGCGCGAGGTTGCGCTGTCCGGCGGCGTTACGTGAGGCTATCCAGCCAATAGGCCGCGGGCCGACGATGGCATTAAAAGGGTCATGTGGCAGGCCGTGGCCCGCAGAAGGTTCATAATAATAACGTTCATCAGTGCTCATGGGGGTCCTTTGGCGCGTAATGGGCTGTGTTGATTAGCACGTTAACCGTTTTTCTGCGCTTCTTCCAGCCAGTGTCCGGCAGAGACGTGCGGTTTGTGTTATCTTACGCGCCAGAAATTACGACAGGCTGGCTGCCATTTGCAATATCGGTCACTTCGTCACCCTGTGCGTTTCACAACACTATTTTTCATAAATACATTCCGGAGAGTCATTCAGGTGGAAAACAAGAAAATCTTCCCGCAGGAAAAAAGCGGCCTGCATCCGCGCAACCGCCACCGCAGCCGCTATGACTTCCCGGCCCTGATTGCCAGCAGCCCGGAGCTTGAGCCGTTTGTTTCTGAAAACAAATGGGGCGATTTGTCCGTGGATTTTGCCGATCCGCAGGCGGTAAAAGCGCTGAACCGCGCCCTGCTGCGCCATTTCTACCAGATTGAAAACTGGGAAATTCCGGCTGATTATCTCTGCCCGCCGATTCCTGGACGCGCGGACTATATACATCATCTGGCTGATTTACTCGCTGGCAGCAATCAGGGTGAGATCCCTAAAGGCAAAGACATTGCCATTCTGGATATCGGCGTAGGGGCAAACTGCATCTATCCGATTATTGGCCTGCGCGAATATGGCTGGCGCTTCACGGCCAGTGAGATTGACGCAACCTCTATGGCTGCGGCAAAGAAAATTGTGGCTACCAACCCGTTGCTGACAAATCAGGTGCGTTTCCGTTTACAGGCTAAACCACCGCGTATTTTCGACACGATCATCCGTCATGACGAACGTTATGATGCGGTGCTGTGCAACCCGCCGTTCCACGGTTCTGCGGAAGAAGCCGCAGGCAGCAGCCAGCGTAAACGCCAGAATCTGGGCATCGATCGCCGCACCGGCAAGGCTGAACTGAACTTCGGCGGGCAGCATAACGAATTATGGTGTGAGGGCGGGGAAGAGTCCTTCGTGGTCCGTATGGCGGAAGAGAGCGCTGAAAAACGCAATAACTGCCTGTGGTTCACCGTGCTGATTTCTAAAAAAACCACGCTGCCACTGCTTTATGAAGCACTGGAAGAGTTGGAAGCGACGGATGTGCGCACCGTTGAAATGACGCAGGGCAATAAAATTAGCCGCTTTGTTGCATGGACATTCCTCACGCCGTGGCAGCAAAAAACCTGGGCTGACAAACGCTGGAACTGATGTAACCCGCTGGTTTTAGCTTGTAATTCCTCAGCCTGACGCACCCCGTGGCGTCAGGCTAAAAAAAATCCTAAACGCCCCCTTTCTTTTTTACCGCTTTAAATTATGATTAATCCACAATAAGAAAAAAAGAATCATTACTCAGAGAATGATTTACAGCATATTGAATTATTATATTCCTATTTTCCCGACGGCCGTTCACCTGCCCAAAAAGCCCACCCCAGGGGCAAGACTCATTCGCTTTTCGAATTTATTTCTACGTTAAATTTGCGGAGTCATGAGCACGTGTTTTATTTCCGACATCTTATTCCAGATAAGGGCGGAATGCGTACTCAATCACGTTACCAGCCATGGGGTTTTCGAAATATGCAACTATTCACACATCCATTCAGCACGGCCTGGCGTGATAAATTTTCGGCGTTCTCGCAAGCCGTGCCGATGATCAGTTTCACGCCGCAGGGTATCGTTACCGAAGTTAACGATTTGTTTCTCAAGGGAATGGGATACACGCGTGCTGAAGTTCTTGGCCAACCGCATAAAATTTTCTGTACGCCTGAGTTCGTTGCCAGTGATGCTTACCGGCTGCACTGGCAAGGATTACAGCAGGGAAAATCGATCAGCGGCAATATCAAACGCGTGCACAAAAATGGTGAAGTCATCTGGCTGGAGGCGACCTATGTTCCTGTTCTAAATAAACAGGGCAAAGTTATCGAGATAATTAAAATTGCCAGCGATGTGACTGAACACATTAATGAATCGCACGAACATCAGGGAGTATTACAAGCTATAGACCGTTCGACGGCATTAATTACGTTCACCCCTGATGGAAACATTTTAAGCGCCAACGCCAATTTTATTAAAGTCATGGGCTATTCCCTTCATCAGATTCAGGGGCAGTCTCACGCCATGTTCTGCCTGCCTGAATGGCATAATTCCAGCGAATACCGCTCGCACTGGCAGCAGCTGAAAAAAGGGGAGTTTATTGTCGGACGCTTTGAGCGCCTCAACAGCCGCGGACAGAGTGTCTGGTTGGAAGCCAGCTATAACCCGGTGCTTGACGATGAAGGCCGGGTGGTCAAAGTGGTGAAAATCGCGCAGGATATTACTCAGCAAATGACCCAGCAACGTCAGCAGCAAAGTATGATGAATCATGTGCATACGGGCTTTGTTGAATAAATCAGATTTTGATAAAGGTGCTCCTCATTGCTCATTTTCTCAGGCAACTCTTACACTCTTCGGCATTCCTGCAAGCGTCATTTTATTTAAAGCCCGGATCATCGCCATAGC
>BHES01000117.1 GCA_003864575.1 Enterobacterales bacterium | reverse complement strand
GCAGCAGAGTGGCGAAAACACCTGGAGCGGCAGTTTGCAAAAGCGCCTGCCATTGACCAGCCTCAGCGGCAGTGCGTCGCGCGGCAACAGCTACTGGCAAAGTTCGGCCAGCGCACGCGGTGCTGTCGCGGTTCACAGCGGCGGCGTGACCCTCGGGCCTTACCTCAGTGACACCTTCGCGCTGGTCGAAGCCAAAGGCGCCACCGGCGCCAAAGTGCTCTACGGACAGGGTGCCAGTATTGACCGGTTCGGTTACGCGCTGGTGCCGACCCTGACGCCCTATCGCTATAACACCATCACACTGGACCCACAGGGCATGGCGCAAAATACTGAGTTACAGGAAGGCCAGCGCCGTGTCGCGCCTTTTGCCGGTTCCGCCGTCAAAATCACGTTCCGAACCCTGACCGGCTATCCCGTACTGATCACCACCCGTCTGCCGGATGGCAATACCGTGCCGATGGGTGCCGACGTACTCGACCCAAAAGGGTCGTCCGTAGGTATGGTCGGTCAGGCCGGACAGGCCTATCTGCGCGCCGCCACCCTGAAAGGTCGCCTGACGCTCAAATGGGGCGACGGCAGCACCGAGCGTTGCCACCTCGATTATGACCTCGGAAAACCGGCCAAAGATCAGCCCATCATTAACCTCAGCGCCGCCTGCGTCCCCGGCTGATTTGAGAACTGGAGAACTGTATGTTTCACCCTCTGCCTGCCCTTCGTGTCCTGCTCATTACCTTGTTGATGGCGGGTTTCAGCCTGAGTGCCAGCGCCAACTGCGTGTGGAAAGGCCGTAATATCGGCGGCGATAACTACGGCGCCTCATTGCGACTTGGCAATATCAATATGACCAATAACTACATCCAGCCTACCGGCAGCCTGCTGGCAACATCGGTGATAAGCCTGGTGCCCGCGCAGTATTGGAGTGATCCGGAGGCGGTGATTTATGAGTGTGATCTGGCTGACAGTGACAGTATCTTCGAGGTCTTTGCCACCAACGGCGACAGCAACGTCGGCGGCTGGACCAATCTGGGCGACAACTATTTCCAGACCTATTTCCCCTATACCGGGCTGAAACTGATCCATATGGATTCCGGGCAGGAGTTCACGCGTATTTGGAAGCAGGTGGCGCTGAAAAAATACGACATCGTAGGCAATAAGATTCAGATCAAAGGCAAGCATTTCAGCCAAATTCGTGCCGAGCTTATTAAAACCGACAACATTGACAGTACCGCAGGGCCTTCAACCTGGGGCTGTGCCGGACCAGCCGCCCCCACCTGGTCCGGTGCGTATAACTGCAACCAACCCAATGGCTATGTGGTTTTTAAAGGACCGGGAATGCCGGTACCGGAAGCCGGATTAGATGCAGCCAGCAACTTTCAAACCTGGGGGTCGGGCCGTTACATGGCGTTTGGTATGAACACCTCGCCAGTCGCGACCCTGACGCGCAAAAATACCTGCGCGGTCCGTAACGTCACGCCTTATGTTCTGCTGCCAACGATTTCGGTGAGCGATCTCAACAGCGGCGGGAGCAGCCGTGCAGCTTTTAATGTGGAAGTGGAGTGTCAGGACGGCACCGTTTCCTGGATCAGCAGTGGGCAGACCTCTATCGGTATCCAGACCTCCCTGCCTGCCTATATTCAGGCGCAAAAACTCGGGCTGGTGAATGCCGCAGGCGGCGTCAGCTATTTACTGTCGGATAATTACGGCAGCAGCAATATCGCCAGCGGTGTCGGTATCCGGCTGGAGGACAGTAGCGGTTCCACACTGAATTTTGTTGGCTGGAGCGGCTGTCAGGACAATTGTACCAGCGCCGTCAACGCAGGTTGGTATCCGGTGCTGAGCAATGCCAGCGCCACCGGCAGCGCAGCGTCCGGTTATGCCAGCTATGTGCGTGACTACATGGCGATCCTCGAGAAACTGCCTGGCCAGACGCCGGTAGCTGGCCGCGTAGAGGCGACGGCCTACGTGCTGGTGAAAGTACAATGAAAAGAATAAAAATAGCGACCGCTGCCTGCATGGCGTGGCGCGCCAGTCTGTTGCTCGCAGCGCTGACTGTTTTGGTCCTGCCAGCGCGAGTTTATGCCGGCATTGTTGCCTCCTCAACCCGCCTTATCATGACGCAGCAACAGCCATCGCTGTCAGTGATCCTCGCTAATACCAATGACTATCCGATCATGGTGCAAACCTGGATAGATGATGGCTCACCGGACAGCACGCCGGAAAAGGCCAGTGCGCCCTTTATTCCGCTTCCGGCTGTTTTCCGTATGCAACCTGGTGCCGTGCAAGGTTTGAGGGTGATTAATAAACAGGATGAACGGCTCAGAGCCCTGCCTGCTGACCGCGAATCGGTGTTCTGGCTCAACTTGTATGAAATCCCTCCGAAGAACCCGAAAATCTTGCGGGCAGATGTCCATGTCGCCATGGCGATGAATACCCAGATGAAAGTATTTTACCGCCCGGTTTCGCTCGTTGGAGCGCCCGACAACATCATCGATAAGTTACAGTTTTCATTAATCAAAAACGGCGATCATTATTCGTTACGTTGTCACAACAAATCTGCCTTTCATGCCTCTTTTGGTCAGATGACGTTAGTCGCAGGCGGTGCCCGTTACCCTTTGGTACAGGAAATGGACATGATGACGGCGCCCTTCAGCCAGCGTGATTACCAGATAAATTCCCCGCTGAATGTCCTGCCTGTTGCGCCCATCAGCCTTGAATTGGTGCTGTTTGACGATGACGGCGCGGCAAGAAAAAGTATTGTGGCTCTTAGCCAATAGAAACGGATTGTGACGGGTTGGCTATTCCAAACAGGAATAAGGCCGGTACGAAATATAATAACCCCATGGCATTCCCTATTTATTAACAACTGGGTAGACTGCTTCGACAGATGGACGTCTGGACAGACAGACTTCTGCACATCCTCATATTGGGTGGCTCCTGTTGAGCTCCCGTAAAACCACCTTGCGAAATCGCGTTCGCTGCCCTGCCGGAGTAGTTAATGAAAAGAATATCTGCCTCTTTACTGGTTCTGAGTCTATTTGCTGCCGCGCCCACTTTTGCAGCCGACGCCACGCTGGCCGCTGTTCCTGCGGTGATTGCAGAGCACGCCGGTCCGGTTCGCGTTGCGGTGATCCGCAACCTGGGTTCCGATGACAACACCACCCAATTTTTAGCGGGCGCCATCAAAGAGGGCCGCAAGCTGGGGTTTAAAGTCGATACCTTCCTGAGCAACGGCGACGACGCCAAATTCCAGGATTTCGTCAATCAGGCCATCAGTCAGAAATATGACGGTATTATCCTGTCGCAGGGCCGTGGTCCTTACTCCGTTGAACTGGTGAAACGCATTACTGCTGCGGGTATCGCCGTTTCTGTGTTTGATACCGAAGTGCCAGACAACACCCCTGGCGTCACCGTCACCCGTCAGGATGACGCCTCCCTGACCCGCACTTCCGTCGGCCAGTTGGTGAAAGATTTCAACGGCAAAGCCAATATCGTCAAATTATGGGTGGCCGGTTTCCCGCCGATGGAACGCCGTCAAAAAACCTATGAAGAAATTCTTAAGCAGAACCCGGGCATTCATCAGCTGGAGTCCATTGGTGCGGTCTCTTCTGACGTTCAGGGCGATACCGCCAACAAAGTCGGTGCCATTTTAGCGAAGTATCCGAAAGGCAAAATAGATGCTATCTGGGGCGCATGGGATGCCTTCAGCCAGGGTGCTTATAAAGCGTTAAAGGAAAATGGCCGTACTGAAATCAAACTCTACAGTATTGATGCGTCCAACCAGGATTTGCAGATGATGCGTGAAGAAGGTAGCCCGTGGAAAATCACCGCCGCGGTCGATACTCAGCTGATCGGTGCCGTTAACCTGCGTATTGTGGCGCTGAAAATTGCCGGTGAAACCACGCCAGCGACCTATGAATTCCCGGCTCAGGCTATTCCTCAGGCCTTACTGCAAAGCCAGACCGGTGGCATTAACGTTAACGGTTTGAGCAAAATCATTCCGGGCTGGGGCAAGTCTGAAGATTTTACCGCACCATGGTTTGCCACGCTGGAAGCTAAATATAAGAAGTAAGGCACGCCGTCATTCCTCACTCAGCCCTTTTCTGTAAACCGAAAGGGGCTGTTTTGTAATAGATTTCCTTATTTCACCTCACCTTATCCCCTCTCTGATCACAGAAATAAAGAAACGTAATTTCAGAACTAAAAATCTCAATAGCCGCTTTGCACCTCAACCGTTACAACCTTAAGCTCATCTTATAAATACGGACATTGAGTTCATGAGCACAGAGATCCTGTCGGTTAAGGAAAAAATCGGATACGGCCTAGGCGATGCAGCCAGCCATATCATTTTTGATAATGTCATGTTGTACATGATGTTCTTTTACACCGATATTTTTGGCATTCCTGCCGGATACGTCGGCACTATGTTCCTGCTGGCCCGCGCGCTGGATGCTATTTCTGACCCCTGCATGGGCCTGATGGCCGACCGTACCCGTACTCGCTGGGGGAAATTCCGCCCCTACGTTCTGTTCGGCGCCATTCCCTTTGGTATTGTCTGCGTCTTCGCCTATTCGTGCCCGGATCTAAGCATGACTGGCAAAATGGCGTACGCCGCCATCACCTATACGCTGCTGACGCTGATGTACACCGTGGTTAACATCCCCTACTGCGCCCTCGGCGGCGTGATCACCGCCGATCCCACTCAACGCATTTCCCTTCAGTCCTACCGCTTTGTACTGGCAACCGCCGGTGGCATGTTAAGTACCGTATTGATGATGCCATTGGTGAATTTTATCGGCGGAGAAGACAAAGCCTTCGGCTTCCAGGGCGGTATCGCCGTGCTGTCGGTTGTCGCGGCGGTGATGCTGGCGATTTGCTTTGCCACCACCAAAGAGCGCGTCACCGGCGAAGGAAAACCCACCGGCACCATGCGCGAAGACCTGCGGGATATCTGGCATAACGACCAGTGGCGCATTGTGGGCCTGCTGACCATCCTCAACATTGTGGCGGTCGCGGTTCGCGGTGGCGCAATGATGTATTACGTCACGTATATCCTCGGCAACCCGCTGCTGTTTGTCTGGTTCCTCACCGCGTATTCCGTCGGCAACTTGTTCGGCAGTGCGCTGGCCAAACCCCTGACTGACTGGAAGTGCAAGGTCAGCGTCTTCTGGTGGACCAACAGCATTTTGGCAGTGCTCAGCACACTGATGTTCTTCCTGCCCATTAGCGCCAGCATCACCATGTTTATCTTCATCTTTGTGATTGGTCTGTTCCATCAAATGGTGACGCCAATTCAGTGGGTAATGATGTCCGACACGGTCGATTACGGCGAGTGGAATGACGGCAAGCGCCTGACCGGCATCAGCTTCGCGGGCACCCTTTTTGTACTGAAACTGGGTCTGGCACTGGCGGGCGCACTCATCGGGTGGGTACTGGCGGGTGCCGGTTATCAATCCGGTGCGGCAAGTCAAAATCCGGCCACCATGACCAGCATCATTGCCCTGTTTACCCTGGTACCGGCGGTCTGTTACCTGCTCAGCGCCATCATCTGCAAACGCTTCTACATTTTGCGCACGCCGCTGCTGCGCCGCATTCTCGATGAAGTGGCACAGGGCATCCGCCGTAATCAGCAAGACTTTATGAAGTAATTTATCTATTCGCGAAACAATCAAATATTCCCAAAATCCTTTGGGTTGAATCAAGGCGGCCAACGCAGAGTCAACCCAAAGGATGAAGGGAAAAGGAGAGCATGATGAAAATCAGTGACGGCAACTGGTTAATACAAGAAGGGCTGACGTTAACGCATCCGCTTTACGTGTCAGAGGTGCAAAAGTCAGGCAACGACATGATTATCTTCGCCGCTCCGCGCGAGGCGAGTGAACGCGCTCATCAGCTGGATACGCCGCTGTTTACCTTACGTTTTTTCTCACCGCAAAACGGTGTTATTGGTGTACGGATCACCCATTTTGACGGTGGTTTGGATCTCGGTCCTGACTACCCGCTGATTTGTGAGTCGCAGCATGAGGTGACCGTCGAGGAGACAGACGAATTTGCCGCACTGCACAGTGGTGACCTCAGCGTGCGTGTCACCAAAGGCGCGAATTGGTCACTGGACTTCCTGCGCCATGGGCAGCGAATTACCGGCAGCGTCGCCAAATCCAACGGGTATGTGCAAAACGCCCGCGACGGTAAAAACTATATGATGGAGCGCCTGGATTTAGGCGTTGGCGAGACGGTCTATGGCCTCGGTGAACGCTTTACCGCGCTGGTTAAAAATGGCCAGACGGTTGAAACCTGGAACCGTGATGGCGGCACCAGCACCGAGCAATCTTATAAAAATATTCCGTTCTATCTGACTAACCGTGGTTACGGCGTGCTGGTGAATCATCCGCAGGCCGTTTCGTTTGAAGTGGGCTCTGAGAAGGTATCGAAAGTGCAGTTCAGCGTCGAAAGCGAATATCTGGAATATTTCGTTATCGACGGGCCGACGCCAAAAAAAGTGCTCGACCGCTACACTCGCCTGACCGGCCGCCCTGCACTGCCTCCGGCCTGGTCGTTCGGCCTGTGGCTAACCACCTCGTTCACGACTAATTATGATGAGCAGACGGTGAACCGTTTTATCGACGGAATGGCCGAGCGCAATCTGCCGCTGCACGTTTTCCATTTTGACTGCTTCTGGATGAAAGCCTTCCAGTGGTGTGATTTTGAATGGGACCCGCAGACCTTCCCGGATCCTCAAGGCATGCTCTCGCGCCTCAAAGATAAAGGCTTGAAGATCTGCGTATGGATTAACCCGTACATCGGGCAGAAATCGCCGCTGTTTAAAGAAGGCAAAGAGAAAGGCTATCTGCTCAAACGCCCTGATGGTCGAGTGTGGCAGTGGGATAAATGGCAGCCCGGACAGGCCATCGTTGATTTCACCAATCCAGAGGCAAGTGCCTGGTACGCAGGCCATCTGAAACGCTTAATCGACATGGGCGTTGACTGTTTTAAAACCGATTTCGGCGAACGCATTCCGACCGACGTGGTTTGGCATGACGGTTGTGATCCGCAGAAAATGCATAACCATTACGCCTTTGTTTATAACCAACTGGTATACGAAACGTTGCAGGAAAAACTGGGGCAATCCGAAGCAGTGCTGTTTGCGCGTTCGGCCTCGGTCGGCGCACAACAGTTCCCGGTTCACTGGGGCGGTGACTGCTACGCCACCTATGAATCGATGGCGGAAAGCCTGCGCGGCGGGCTCTCGATCGGATTGTCTGGTTTTGGTTTCTGGAGCCATGACATCGGTGGATTTGAAAACACGGCGCCTGCGCATATCTATAAGCGCTGGTGCGCTTTCGGTTTGCTCTCCAGCCACAGCCGCCTGCATGGCAGTAAATCCTATCGGGTACCCTGGGTTTATGACGACGAAGCCTGCGATGTAGTGCGGGAGTTCACTGAACTCAAATGCCGCCTGATGCCTTACCTGTATCCGGCGTCAACACAGGCCGCCATTCATGGTACGCCGGTGATGCGTGCCATGATGCTGGAATTCCCGGAAGACCCGGCTTGTGACTATCTCGACCGCCAGTATATGCTCGGCGATGATCTGCTGATTGCGCCGGTATTCAGTGAACAAGGCGATGTGGATTTCTATCTGCCGCAGGGTCGCTGGACGCACTTACTGAACAATGACGTGATTGACGGTTCCCGCTGGCATCGACAGAATCACGGCTTTAACAGCCTGCCCCTGTATGTCCGCCCGAATACGCTGCTGGCGCTCGGCAGCAATAACCAAAAACCGGATTATGACTACAGCGAGCGGCCTGAATTTCATCTGTTTGAACTGGCAGATGACGGCATAGCGGAAACCCATCTGACTGACCTTCAGGGCCATATTGTCTTTACCCTGACGGCTGAACGCAGTGGCAATCGGATAACCGTTACGCCAAAAGGCGAGGCTAAGAACTGGACTCTCTGTTTACGTAACATCGCGAACATTGAAGGGGTAACTCAGGGCTCTCACGCAGCGCAGGCCTGCGGCGTACTGATTAAACCTGAAGGTGACAACGCGACGCTTTCCATCACTCTCTAACGACGCTAACAAAATCCCCGCAGATCCTGCTGCGGGGATTTTACTTTC
The DNA here is from genome assembly GCA_003864575.1 of Enterobacterales bacterium. Classification (GTDB taxonomy): domain Bacteria; phylum Pseudomonadota; class Gammaproteobacteria; order Enterobacterales; family Enterobacteriaceae; genus Ewingella. The sequence continues at coordinate 2,402 of BHES01000117.1, read as the reverse complement.
TGACCTCTGCCCGACCTCAGTAAATCACTTCGCCATGCTTATCGCGGTACTCCTTCGGCGTCATGTCGTAACCTTTCTTAAACACCGAATAAAAATATTGTAACGACGGGTAGCCGCACATTTGTGAAATTTCATTGATGGAAATCGACGTGGCCGCCAGCAGATTACGCGCCCGATCCAACTTTTCATCATGGATCACGCCATGAATGGTTTGCCCGGTTTCATCTTTAAAACGCTTTTCGAGGTTGGAGCGGGAAATACCAATCGCATCTAATACCTGCTCTACTTTAATTCCTTTACAGGCGTGATAGCGGATGTAATGCATCGCCTGAATAACCGCAGGGTCACGCAGTGAGCGGAAATCTGTTGAACGCCGTGCCATCACTTTCACTGGTGGGACCAGGATGCGCTGTAACGGCAGCTCACGCTCATCGAGTAGCTGATGCAATAACTTCGCCGCGCGATACCCCATCTGTCGCGTCCCTTGTACCACCGATGACAATGCCACCCGTGACAGGTAACGCGTCAACTCTTCGTTATCAATACCAATGACGCTGAGTTTTTCCGGCACCGGAATATCCAAATGTTCACACACCTGCAAAAGGTGACGGGCGCGGGCATCGGTCACCGCAATGATGCCGGTTTGCTGTGGCAGGGTTTGTACCCAGTCAGCCAGCCGGTTCTGCGCATGCTGCCAGTTCTCGGGTGCAGTCTCCATACCCTGATAAACCACGCCCTGGTATTGCTCCGCAGAGACTAACTGGCGGAATGCATGTTCGCGTTCTTGCGCCCAGCGTTTGTCCCCCACTTCGGGCAAACCGTAAAAGGCAAAGCGGTTGATGCCCTTCTCTTTGAGGTGCATAAACGCCGCTTCCACCAGGGCGTAGTTATCGGTCGCGATGTAGTGTACTGGCGGATAATCCTCTTCGCGGTGGTATGAGCCGCCCACTCCCACAATCGGCACGTTGAGATCTTTCAGCACGCGTTCAATTTCGCGGTCGTCAAAATCTGCTATCACGCCGTCGCCAAGCCAGTCGCGAATGTTGTCAATGCGACAACGGAAGTCTTCTTCGATAAAAATATCCCAGTCGCTCTGAGACGCCTGCAAATACTCACCGACACCTTCAACTACCTGGCGGTCATAGACTTTATTGGCATTAAATAACAAAGTGATGCGATAACGCTTTTCAAACATGCCGGTGTCTCAACGATAATTTACGCAAAAAATATGCCGGGTGATCCTTTCTGAAGAGTGATTTCACGTTGCAGGAAGGCGGCAAGTAAGAGAATCCCCAGTCACTTACTCAAGTAAGTGACTGGGGTGAACGAGCGCAGCCAACACACCTGCAGCTTGAAAGAGGCTTCAGGAACGCCGTTTGGTTGCAGAATCCATCCATACAGCCAGCAGTAAAATTGCACCTTTCACAATGTATTGCCAGAACGTCGGCACATCAAGCATGCTCATGCCGTTATCAAGCGACGCCATAATAAACGCCCCCATCACTGCACCGGCGACGCTTCCCACGCCGCCCGCCAGACTGGTACCCCCAATCACGCAGGCCGCAATCGCATCCAGCTCGGCGATATTACCGGCTGAGGGCGAACCAGCTCCCAGCCGGGAGCTAAGAATCAACCCCGCGATGGCCACCATCAGCCCATTAATAGCAAAAACGGCCAGTTTACTGCGTTCAACGTTCACGCCCGAAAGCCGCGCTGCATCAATATTGCCACCGATGGCATAGATTCGACGCCCGAAAGAGGTGCGTGAAGCCATAAACATGCCGCCGAGCATTAGGGCCACCAGCACCAGAACGGGCGTTGGCACGCCGCGATATTCATTGAGCAGTAGCACAGCGCCTAATGCAATAATCGCGGTCAGCGCCTGACGGGTGACATCACTTTTAACCTGAGTGAGCGGTAGCCCTAATGCAGCACGCTGTTTGCGTCGACGCCATTGCCAGCCGATAAACAGCGCCAGCGCCACGGCGCCGATGCCAAAACCGAGGCCATCCGGCAGATAACTTTGACCAATCAGGGACATTTGCGGGGTGGTCGGCGCGACAGTCGTCCCGCTGGTGATACCGATTAAAATGCCACGAAACGCCAGCATTCCGGCCAGGGTAACAATGAAAGACGGCACCTTACGGTAAGCGACCCACCAGCCATTCCACGCCCCCAACAGCAACCCCAGTAACAGCGTCACCGCAATAGTGAGAGGCAATGGCCAGCCAAACCAGACGTCAAAAATGGCCGCAACGCCGCCAGGATCCCGGTGATAGCCGTCTGGCGCAGCAGGTTGGAGATATTACGCGCACTGATATACGCACCATCGGTGGTGAATGAGAAGAACACGATGATCACCGCGATGGCTGCCAGCATCACGTAGACCTGAAGATTTATCG
>BHES01000116.1 GCA_003864575.1 Enterobacterales bacterium | reverse complement strand
TCACGACTTTGACGCTGTAGCTCTTCAAGGGCAATCTTCTGTTTTGCAGTCAGCTCTATTTTCATCGCGCTGAGCATGATATTTATCAGCTGGATAATCAAGCACTTTCAATGACCACGGGTATAGAGCGCAATAGAAGCTTCGATGATAACGATAGAAAGGGCGCCGAGGGCCGGCATCAGCCGGTTATGGTTGGAGATAAAAGTCGACAGGCGTTTCATGACAAAATCCGTGACACTCGCTTTATTAATAACCTATGTGATTATTTTACGCTCAAGCATTCACTCATGCAATATGAAGAAAAGAAGCCATGCCTGGCAAAGGCGGGGACGTCAGCCTCTGAAAAGCAAAACGGGCCATCAGGCCCGTTCTTTCAAATCAGTCAGCAGAAAGTTAGCGCGCGACAGGCAAAGCCAGTGCGTCGAGTATGGCGTCAACCACGTGAGCGGGGGTTTGCGAGCCATCAACCACGATATGCGCCGCAGCCTGATAGAGTGCTTCACGCTCACTGAGCACTTCAGACATCTCTTCGGTAATAGGTTTGCCGGTCAGGGTTGGACGCTGACCTTCTAGCGGCGACGCCAGCAGGCGATGCGCCAGGGTGGCGGCCGGAGAGCGCAGATAAATCACGGTGCCGGTGCGGCGCATAAAGTTACGATTATGCTCGGCCAGTATCACGCCGCCACCGGTCGCAACCACGGTCTGCGGCGAGCTGACACTTTCCAGCGCATCGGTTTCACGGCGGCGGAAGCCTTCCCAACCCTCACGCTCAACAATTTCAGCCACGCTGAGCCTGGAGGTTTGCAGCAGGTAGCTATCGGTATCGACAAATTTGTAGTTCAACGCAGCCGCTAACGCACTGCCTACCGTCGTTTTACCTGCGCCGCGGGCGCCTATCATGAAAATGGGTTGAGTCATTTACCGCTGTCCTTAATACCTGGGGGCTTTGTATCCGCTGGATGACGAGTCTGAATCGTCTAATGTGTGTCAAAACCGTCAAATTGTACTCGCAAAATAGTACAACAAAAAAGCCTCATCAACAGGTTTAAATCGCCCGCTGGTGAAGCCTTAAGTCGGAACTGCCCTGCTGCTAATAATAATCTTACTTGAGGGCATCATACTGATAAATACCGGTGGTGCAATGTCTCGCCAAAGTCTGTCAGGTAAAAGACGTGTCAACGGCCGTTTTAGCGGGGCTTACAGACATAAACCAGCGCTGGCGGGAAGTTTTTCACCACGCGAATTTTCTGCCAGGTGAAGTAGCGGGATAACATTTTTTCTGACAAGTGACTGTATTGAAACTGCACCATCACACCATTATTAGCCTTCAGCCTTTGCTGCGCTTTTTGCAGTATTTTCATGCTAATGCGCGTTGGAATCGACAACAGCGGCAGGCAGGAAAAAATGGCGTCGAAATCGCCATCCAGATGCTCGGCGGAATGCGCCATCACCTGCAGGCGCGAATCATCAATCAGGTTCAATTTATGCACGAAACCTGATTGGATCTCAAAAGCCTGTAGCTGCGCGTCCACCCGCATGCTGTCGAGGATACGCTTAGTCAGGACCCCGTCAGCAGAACCCAGTTCTGCAATTTTCAGCGACTTAGCCCAGTCAATCTGGCCCAGCATTGAGCGGCATAACCAGGGTGAAGATGGCATCAGCGTCCCCATCGTGCGCGGTGACGAGATAAAATTCTGTAAGTAATAAAATTGATTCTGTAATGAGGCCCTGGTGTTTCTGATAGTCAGTTTTGTGGCATTTAGCATTTTTTATAACCCCTGGGGAAGTAGACCACTATCACATAGAAAAATTCTTAAGGAATAATTAATTAGCCCTATTAATTTCCATAAGAACCTTAATAGCCGCAGGGAAATGAGATTATTCTTTATTTATGGCGATTAAATTTATTCTTAAACCGTGTTTTGTAAGAAAATATTGGCGGCGAGATAAAAATATTATGAAATAAGCCCCAATAAAATAACCGGCTCAGTGACCTGATGCCGGCTATTTTGCACTCAATCCAATCAATGCCGGTTCCCCGGCAGTGGGATTTAGCGATAAAGTTCTACGCTTGCACGCTCGAGGCTGGAGTCGCCTGGGGTGCTCACCCCAATCACGCGGTAGTGGCCTGCGCCCTTCTCTGCCGCCTGAGCATTAAGCTGTTCCTTAATGCTGCCCGGTGCGCCACTCATCTGACTAATTGAGACAACGCCCAATGATTGATAATTACCGCTACCAGCCTCAGCTGAAGTTATCTTGGTGACTGCCAAAGCAGAGAAAGAGGCGGTAGTAATAATGGCTGCTGCTAAAATCGGTAAGAGTTTCATGATGCACACCTTCTGCTGTTTGCTGTTCTAATTAGTTAATTAAGTTTGCGGATGTTTTCCGTTAAGTTAATTATCTGCCAGCGAATGCAAGAAGACGTAATGCGCCGTAAAGATCGTTAATCTTTGTGACGGAAATAAGGAGAGAGTGAAAGTAAAAATTTCAGCGTAGGAAAAGTGCAAGCAATTAAGGAGTTTTGATGGATTTCAATGACAGTTATTTACAGCCCGAACAGCAGATTCGCACAAATCGACGCCTGATAGCAATCACTGTTATGATTCTTTTTATTTATGACAAAAGGGAGTTCATTTATGGCTGGAACCAGCCTTCTGGCACTGATTGATGATATTGCCTCGATCCTGGATGACGTGGCAGCCATGAGCAAAGTGGCTGCGAAGAAAACCGCGAGCGTACTGGGTGACGATCTGGCCCTGAATGCTCAGCAAGTCAGTGGCGTAAAAGCCGATCGCGAACTGCCTATCGTCTGGTCAGTTGCCAAGGGTTCTTTGATTAATAAAGCAATTTTGGTCCCGCTGGCGCTGCTGATCAGCGCCTTTGCGCCCTGGGCTATCACACCGCTACTGATGATTGGTGGTGCTTATTTATGCTACGAGGGTTTCGAAAAGGTCGCGCACAAGCTTATGCACGGCAAAAAAGATGAACCTCACGCCAAACCGGATACCTCGCGCGAGGTGAAATCCGAGGCTGACGCGGCCAACGTTGAGAAAGAAAAAATCAAAGGCGCGGTACGTACCGACTTTATTCTTTCCGCAGAGATCATTGTGATTTCTTTGGGCACCGTGGCTGCCGCGCCGTTTATGAGTCAGGTCACCGTTATGGTACTGATTGCTGTCGCCATGACGCTCGGCGTGTATGGGCTGGTTGCGCTGATTGTTAAAATTGACGACGCCGGTTTGTATCTCAGCAAACTGAACGGTGAAAGTGGTTTTATGAATGGAGTACGCAAGTTTGGCGCGATGATCGTCAATGCGGCACCATGGCTGATGAAAACCTTGTCCGTCGTCGGCACGTTTGCGATGTTTTTGGTTGGCGGCAGCATTATCAGCCACGGCTTGCCGTTTATGCATAGCCTGATTGAAGTCCTCACTCACGGACATCAGGGGTTTGTCAGCACGCTCATCACCGGTGCGACCGATCTGGTGGTTGGGCTGATTGTTGGGGCGCTGGTATTGGTGGTCGTCATGATCGGCCAAAAGATTTTCGGTAAAAAATAATCTTGTCAGGGCGCAGCTCATTGTCGATGCCGCGCCCTGCTCTCACTCAGCGCTTACTGCCCACGACCATGGCCAGATCAACGGTAAACGTGCCATCTGGCTGAATATCAAAGTGCTGAACCACATCCTCTGACATCACTTTTTGCAGTTCGCGTATTGCCACCACAAAGTGTTCCGGCGTGCGCATTCTCGTCACCCAACTGCTGAACTCCAGCTCCAGACGGCCGCTGGTCAGCTCCTCTATCTGTAATCCTGCCTCAGTGAATAAGCTCAGCCACTCGCCCGGCGCATAGTTATGGACGTGCGACGTATCACGCAGTTTCTCCACCGTTTGCAGATAGATATCCAGCAGCAGATTGCCCGGTGATGCCACGTCCATCATGATGATTTTCCCGCCCGGTTTCAGCACGCGGCGAGCCTCACGCAGCGCCTGGCCGACATCATGCCAGTGATGCGCCGAATAGCGGCTGATGATCACATCGGCGCTGTTATCGGCAAATGGCAGAGATTCCGCAACGCCCTGTTGCACTTCAATGTTATTCAGTCCTTTCTCCTTCGCCGCCTTCGCCACCACCTCGAGCATTTGCGCTGACAGATCATAAGCGATCACCTTGTTGACCACGGTCGCGGCGATAAAGCTGGCATGGCCCGCACCGCAGCCCAAGTCGATCACCCGCGCGTCAGGGTAAGCGCGCAACAACGTCGCCAGCCGTTGTAAATCAGCGCCCTGTGAATGCACCGCGCTGGTCAGGTAATTCTGTGCCTGCGAACCGAACTGCTTATCGACCGCCTGACTGTGACTATTTTTGTTCTCCATTGCCTGCTCCCGTTGATTTATTGTGATTTTTATAGTCTGGCCCGCTGGCCGCAAAACCACTATAAACAGAGCGCTATACGGGTACAATATGAGCACTTATACTGGTATGAATAACACCCTGTCTGAGGATTTACCGCGATGAACAGCGCCGAACCGCTGAACGGCCCAAAAGCCCTGGGCGCCTTTTTACGCGCTCAGAGGGAACGCACGACGCCACAGGCGGTTGGTCTGCCCACCTCAGCCCGACGTCGTACCAGCGGCCTGCGCCGCGAGGAGCTGGCTCAAATCAGCGGCATCAGCACCACCTGGTATACCTGGATTGAGCAGGGCCGTGATGTTTCCATCTCCTCCGCCGCGCTGGATAGGTTGTCAGTTGCGCTGCGCCTGGAGGCTGCGGCCCGTGACTATCTGTTCAGTTTAGCGGGTGTCAAAGATCCACAGGCACGTCTGGCCGCCGCTGCGCCGGACGCACGGGTCAGCGCCTGCGTTCATCAACTCACCTGCCCCGGCTATTTGCTGGACAGCGCCTGGAACGTGTTGAGCTGGAACCCGCAGGCCGGCGCACTGTTTGCAGGCTGGCTCGACGTGGACCCGCAGCCCAATTTATTACGCTTCATGTTCCTGCACCCTCTGGCCCGCACGTTAGTGGTGGACTGGCCTGAGCGCGCCAAACGCGTGGTGGCGGAGTTTCGGGCAGAGTCAGGTCATTTCGCCCAGTCTGACGCCATCCGCCAGTGCGTTATGGCATTGCGTGAGGAGAGCGACACGTTCAATCAATGGTGGAATCAGCAGGACGTCCTCGGCCGTGAAGGCGGCGAACGTCGCTTTCTGCATCCGGTTCAGGGTGACGTTGTTTACCGTCAGCAAACCTTTTTCCCGGCGGGCCATGCGGAATTTAAACTGGTGATGCTGGTTGAACAGGTCTGATTGACAGAGCGCCCGGGGATGTGTGAGGCTGAATTTGTTATCAAAATGCAGATTTTCTAACCGCGATGAAAGGGAACAATGATGATAATGCGTCAGCTGTATCAGGACAGTCATATCGAAATCCGTGTCGCAACTGAATTGGAAGCCGCTCTACACCTTGATGCCATTCTGGATTCGGTGACGGAAATCGGTGCGTGGGAAACCTGGTGTACCGATCAGTATCAGCTGGAAGACAGCCGCAAATATTTGATCGACTGCGAGCAAAAACGCCATCGCGGCGTTGAATTTAATTTTTGCCTGTTTGACTGCGCCAGCGGCCAGATGATTGGCTCTGTCAGCATTAACCGCATCAATCAGGATTATAAGTTTGCCAATATTGGTTACTGGATCCGCACCGGTTTCACCGGCCGTTCGCTGGCCCCGCTGGCGGTCCACGCCGCTGCACGTTTCGCCTTTAACGAGCTGGCCCTGACGCGCCTGGAGATTGTCGCCATGGACGGTAATCACCGCAGTTGCCGCGTGGCTGAAAAAGCTGGCGCCGTAGCCGAAGGATTACATCGCAATCGTCTTTATTATCGCGGAGAGCCGAGAAACGCCTGGGTTTATTCCCTCATTCCCGGCGATTTACCGGCCTGACGCCGTAATCAGTTTTCACCCTCTACCTACAAAATCTGGATAAGGCACTGAACATGACCTCTTCTGCACATACCGTCTCCACTGAGTGGCTGGCGAAAAATCTCAACTCACCGGACGTAGTGATCATTGACTGTCGCAAGTCAAAACCCGGCATCACTCCTCCCATTGATTTTCATGGAAAATATCTGCAAGCGCATATCCCCGGCGCCATCTATGTTGAAGTCGATACTGTCTCTGACTGCTCTACCGGGCTGCCCCACATGATGCCGACGGAGGAAGCATTCTCCGCCTCGATGAGCCGCCTCGGCGTAGCCGACGGCCAGACCGTAGTGCTGTATGACGAAGGTGATCTCTTCTCTGCCCCGCGCGTCTGGTGGATGCTGACCAGCTTTGGCGCGAAAAGTGTGCGCGTACTGGACGGCGGTTTACATGCCTGGATAGCAGAAGGCAGCCCCACCCAAAGCGGCGAGATCGTCCGCGTTCCCGCTACGTTCACCGCCAAACTGGTTCGCCCGGTGGTGGTCAGCGCAGCGCAGGTACAGGACGCTCTGGGTAAGGTGCAAATCATTGATGCCCGTTCGCTCGGCCGTTTCAAAGCACAACAGCCTGAACCGCGCCCCGGCCTGCACGGCGGTCATATCCCCGGCAGCCTCAGCGTGCCCTTCACCGAACTGTCGGAAAACGGCCATCTGAAATCGCCACAGGCCTTAAAGGCGACCTTCGAAAGGCTGGGTGTGGATCTGAATAAACCCGTGATAACCACCTGTGGGTCAGGCGTCACCGCAGCCGCGTTGGCGTTCGGGCTGGATTCACTCGGTGTGAAAGAGGTGATGTTGTACGACGGCTCGTGGGCCGAATGGGGCAATATCGACGAAGATTACCCGATAGAAACGCACTAAATCCTGCGGTTTACAGCCCGGTGACGCCCTGTTGCCGGGCCTGTTCTTTCATCTGCTCAATCACCTGATACTCCTCGCGCGGCAGCACGCTGAAATGGCGGATCAGCAGACGTTCGCACAGCGCTACGTTTTGCGGGCTGGCGACGGTTTCCAGCAAGGCCAGACGCAGCAGATTGTGCGTCTCTGGCGGCGTTGCTGCTGAAGTGATCAACGGCAGCCCAGGCGCTGCGGCCGTTTCACCAATGATACTCAACCCCGTCAATTCATGCGCCTGATAGCGACGCAGCAGCGCCATCGTCACGCAGTCGATTGCCGCAATGTCTGCCAGACCCTGACGGATAAATTCCAGCGAACGCCGGTGGCCGCCGCTTTCCAATGCCAGACTAAAAAACTGGCCACTTTCGGCCAGAGGTGCGATCTGCGCCCTCAGCGCGTTGTACCCGGACTGCGAATCGGCGCTGTTGAACGCGACTCTGCGTCCGCGAAAATCATTCAGGCTGGCATGACGGTCTTCATCGCGCACCACTAAGAAGCTACGGTAATAGGGACCGTGACACCCCGGTGCGTCATAGCTGAAAGTGCCGACCAACTGCACCTGCGGCAAAAACGCCACCAGCGGAAACCCGCAAGTTTGACTAAGGAGTAAATCCGGCTGTTGCCAGTGCGAAAGCAGATCTTCGGGCCACTGCAATGTGGCAGGAAAATCGCTTCCACTGAGCTGAATAAGCTGGCGGCGCAGTGCCTGCCAGAACGCTTCGACATCCTCCGTGACGACGCCGTACATCGGCAAAGAGATCAACATTCACATTGTCCGCTCATTCCGCGCTCCTGATGGGCTGTTGTGGATAATCATAGTCGCTGAACGGCTCTCCGGGAGCCAGCGGATGGACTTCTACCGCCACGGGATTGAGCGCATGGTCATTGAACCATTGAGCATACCCGTCGACGAAGAATCCTTCGCTGCGCTGGATATAGGCTTCACGTTCGGCCAGATAGATTTTTCTCAAGCCAAACCACGGCAGACCGGGTAAGTCATGATGCACCAGATGGTAATTAAGGTTGAGAAATAACAGACGCCAGCCCAAACCGGCTTCATTCAGGGTGGAGCGCGCCTCTGGGGCCTCATGAGCACGATGCTCAAAGAAAGAGCGCAATTTAGTGAGGCTCAGCGCCGGGTAACTGACTGCCAGCACAAAATAGAGCGACGACAGACCACGCAGTGACATCCAGTGAAAAAGTCCGGCCAGCAACATAGCGTGAATCAGCCACATCGCGATAGCTTGAGCGTCGCCATGCCACACGCTCAGGAATGCGCTTTTCAGCGTAGCGTAAATATCCAGCGCCGGACCGATGACCATTCTTCCCGGCAAAGTATTACGCCATTTAATCATGGCGATACACCATGCGGGGAATCTGTCCCAACGAGCGCGAGTGAAGTAATAACCTTCCGGATCATCCTCAGGCAGCGTCAGATGATCGTTACGGTGGTGGTGCAGATGAGAGTCCCGATATAAGCCATACGGATACCACACCGCCAGCGGCAATGTGCCAAACAGCTGATTGAGTCTGGCATGGCGGGTCGGATGCCCATGAATCAACTCGTGTTGCAGCGACATATACCAGGTGGTGAAGAGGATCAGCAAAGGCGTGACAAGCCAGGGTCCAGCCGTTTGCCAGAAAAAAACCACACCGAACCAGCCGCCATACACCGCCACCATCAATAGCCAGGTGGGTAACTCCAGACGCCACCACCAAACCTCGGAATGCCGATGGATATCGGCCCGCTGGCGGGCATGCAGGTAGTGAGCAGAAGAGGACATAAGGATGCGCCTGAAGAGAATATGGTGCAATTATCAGGTAGCGAAAAGAGTAAGTTAAATGACTAATAACGCATTGATAAGTGAATAAATTGCTAAGGCGGAAGAAGCAATAATCGCTTGTCGGGCAGGTTAATATTGATACACTTCGCGCGGGTGCTCAGGATCTTTCTGTTCTGAGCATAAGTTTGCAAGGCGCAGAAAGAGAAAAGCCCCGAATTGATTAAATCAACCCGAGGCCACTCTTATGCCAGACAACATAAAGGCATCCTCTTACCCGCCGAAAGGGAAGAGGCAGCCATTCTCCTCACTCAGCCTTGCAGATCTTTTTGCAGCGCATGGGTGAACTGATCCATTGGGCAGAATCCTTGTTTATCGATTTCACAGCCTTCAATTTGCAGAGTCACGCGCTGTGGCGGGTTCTTTATGCTCAGCGGCGTGTTATTGCGTATCTGTTTCGCCGTCGGATAGACGTACTCAATCTTCATCAAATCCTGGTTAGCTTTCGTATCATGCCAGCGCTGGAACACGACTGCGCCACTGATAGGCGTACGTTCGTACTGACCCGGCAGGGTGTAATCTTTGGTTTTCAGGGCTGCCAGCAAGGAGGCAATGTTGGAGTCATGCCCAACCAGCAAAGCCAATTTAGCCTGCTGCGCTGACTGTTGATCGGCAGATTTCGCCTCACTCTTATTCAGCGCACCAGAGATAAAGGTCAGCAGAGGTTTTGCCGCGTTGGCCGCAATCGCCGGTGAACCGAACAACGTCTCGTGGTAGAGATTTTTGATGGTTTCCAGCTTCGTCCACTGTTCAGGCGTGGTGATTTGCCCCCAGGCAATCTCTTTCATCGGGAAGCCTTCGTAGTACTGCAACATAAAGGCATCCGTCGCGCCGGTCGCCATGCGCAGAGGCCCGGTAATACCGGGCTCTTTGCCCTGCACTAAAATCACGGCCGACGGCTGCGAAGCTAAATCGCACTGTTTGTCCTGCTTACAAAGCTTGGAATTCTGGTAATCCATCACTTTTTGCAGCAGCAAATAATTCGGCTTCAGCCTTTGATTCAGGCCATCAATTCCGCCCTCACCCGCATGCTGATTGATGGAGTTAAGCGCATCCGTTTTAAACTTTTCGTTCACATCGGCGGTAATGATTGGGTTGAAGACAGGATCCATCTTGCCGATTTCTACCCGGTTGACGACCGCAACCTCACAACCTGGGAAAGCACCGGCCACGAAGTGTTTAGCGGTATCAATCGTGCGCGGAAGGCTGTTGGCATAGGCGAAAATCTGGCCGCCGGTCGGGCATTGTGCCGCAGGCAGCAACTGCGTTTTCGCCAGCCAGGCGCGGAAATACTGGCCCATATGTTCTTCCACCTTGCCGCCTTTCGGCGTCAGCAAGCCACCTTCGGTTTGCCATTTTGGCCAGGTGTGCGTGGTTGACTCCGCCAGCACGTCACCGTAGTTGACCAACGGCGCACGGATCCCGTGGCGGCTCATTACCAGAACCTGTTGCAATTCAAGAGACGAGTTGGCAGCAAAAGAAGGGGCAGACATCGGCAGCAGGCAAGCTAATGCCGTCAGCGCAAAAGTGCGGGGTAATATTTTCACGTGTTGATCCTCTGTAGTTTCCTTGGCAATAGACATCCACCGTGGCTCAATCTTTTCAACAGATTGATTCCAGCGGTGAATTTCCAGCATAGGGGAATATGTCTTAACAGAGGGGGATCAAGCTCACATCAAAACGTTAACAATGACACTTTTATGACAGCCCGTTTAGAACTGATAACGCAGCCAGGCGAAAAAAACATTGCCGTTATTGTAGGTACCTGGAATATAGGTAGCCTGAAAACTCAGCTTGTCATAACTGATTGATGCCAAAGGTAACACCAGAGGAATAGGGATATAAGAATAGTCATCCCGCGCCGTGACAGCGGCGGTATATCCCAGACCCAATCGGAATTTTTGGTCACGTATTCAATACGTTGATAGTCATGTATAATACTTACTTTTATGCGGGATCTTCAATAATGGCGATTGTGGAAGTAAAATGTCGATTTTGTAGCAAGATCGAGGATGTCAAAAAACATG